>JBDTKP010000176.1:0-14565 GCA_039935255.1 Gelidibacter sp.
TAGCTTTCAATAATAAGCATCATGTTTTAGGTTCATAAATTTAGTAAAAAAACAATAGAAGAGAACAACTATTGGCAACTTTAACAAATAAAAAAGGCGTGCATTTTTTGAAAATGGTGGTGCCCATCTATTAATTGCCCAATCCGCCAAGGACACTACCTTCACCCTTTTCTTTTCTTTCGCCTTGCGGTGCACTTGCCCAAACACGCGCTGCCAGTCTGCTAAATGGCAACAATTGTATATAAACGATTCCTGGACCTTGAAGCTTCGTGTAACACAGACCTTCGCCGCCGAGTATTTTGTTTCTAATACCACTAATAAATTTGACATCATAATTGATGTCTTGGGTAGATCCAATCAAACATCCCGTGTCGACCCGCAAAGTTTCTCCTGCCCGCAACACTTTTTTGGCCATTGTACCACCGGCATGAATGAATGCCATACCATCCCCTTCCAATTTTTGCATGATAAAACCTTCACCTCCAAATAATCCTCGACCAAGTTTCTTCGAAAATTCAATACCAACGTTAACACCCTTTGCTGCGCATAGAAAAGCATCTTTTTGACAAATAAATTTACCTTTGAATTCAGTAAGATCAATCGGTATAATTTTTCCTGGATATGGAGAAGCGAAAGATACATTTCGTTTTCCCGCGCCAACATTATAAAAGACAGTCATAAATAAACTTTCACCCGTAAGAACCCTTTTTCCAGCTCCAAAATTGAATTCAAGAATACTTTATTCTGCTCTGAGCTATCACCAAAAATTGTTTCCATTTTAATGCAATCATCCATCATCATAAAACTACCAGCTTCAGCAACTAAGCCTTCGTTCGGATCAAGTTCGATCTCTACGTATTGCATTTCTTCACCGTATATTATGAAATTAATTTCGTGTGATTTCATAATGGATATTATTTATTAATTATTGGTATTATTTATTGTTCACTGTTGTGAACTTTTTGACATCTATTCTATTAATAGAATATCTTTTAATAGTGTTAACACTGATTCGAAATCTCAAATTCCAATTTCAACTTCAAGCTTGGTGCTTCAAATTCTTAGCTCCTAATTTTTATCGTCCACTCAAAATTAAAATTTGAGACCTGAATGCCCTCTGCATTGGTGCCAACAGCATTCATCCAAATTGTTTGTCCTTCTCCAGTTTCAATGGTTTCTTTTATCGCTTCATCGACCTTATGACCATCAGTACAAATAAAATTAATCCGTCCAGTTGCTTTTTTTGTAAAGGATGCATTATTAGTAGCTACCAACATTGATATGGGCTTACCACTCGCTTTAATTTTTGACATGACCAAAGCACCTGTGGTAAGTTCGGCGGCCATACCCTGAACAGCCCAAAACATGGAATTGAATGGATTTTGATTGATCCATCGGTGTTTGACAGTTACTACGCATTGTTCATCATCAATAAATTTAGCTCTTACTCCGCACAAAAAGGCAGAAGGAAGTTTAAAACTTAAAAATGCATTGAGTTTTCTTGGAGATATATTCATTATTAAGACTTATGTCACGCTAATCTATCGATTTTATTCCAAAGTTCAATTGGTTAATGTTATGTTAATATTTAGTACTATGTGTTGCATAGTACCTTCCTTTAGACATATATTTGCATAAGCCAGTATTATAAACTTTTAGACCATGATAGATAACCACCAAAAAAACATCGCTACTTTCATCCACTTATCGACCTTTTCGCGTTTTATTATTCCCTTCGGAAATTTTATAGGTCCTTTAATACTTTGGATGAGCAACAAGGAGAAATCTGAATTTATTGATGCACATGGCAAACAGGCCATCAATTTTCAAATTAGCATCTTGCTTTATGCCATTATCTTAGGAGCCTTGACCATTCCGTTTTTTATTTTCGGTCTTTTAGGACACCTGGATTTTTTCAATTTTAATGTATTTAACAATTTCCATTTTAATATAAACAAGCTGTCTCCTCTACTTTATATAACAGGCGGATTAGGGGTTTTAGCCGTAATCGGATTTATTTTGGAATTGATATTTATAGTGCTTGCAAGTTTAAAAGCAAGAGATGGTGAATTCTATAAATATCCTTTGACTATCAACTTTTTAAAATAACTACAAGCACTCATCAATCAGCCCATCAATCAACCTGTTCGTAGACAAATGTACGTTCGGGAGGGACAATCAGCCATCAAAAACCTGGCAAAAAAACGAACAGTTTTACATTATTAAATCATTTTAGAAGATGATTAAAGCCTTATCAATGATTATCAATCACACGCAAAAAATCTCCCATGCGTACAAAATCAGGAGCATAAGATCTTAAAATACAGAAAAGACACATGAAAATTGAAAACACAAAAGCACAAATGCGCAAAGGTGTCCTGGAATACTGCATACTTTCCGTCCTCAAAGATGAAGACGCTTATGTAGCTGAAATTTTGGCGACCCTTAAAGATGCAAAGATGCTGGTAGTGGAAGGTACTATTTATCCCCTATTGACAAGACTTAAAAATGCGGGTCTATTAGACTATAGATGGGAGGAATCGACCTCAGGGCCACCCCGTAAATATTACAACTTAACAGAAAAAGGTAAATTATTCCTCAACGAACTAACCTCAACTTGGAATGAATTACAAAACGCAGTCCACTTAGTAAC
This sequence comes from Gelidibacter sp., assembly GCA_039935255.1. Lineage (GTDB taxonomy): Bacteria > Bacteroidota > Bacteroidia > Flavobacteriales > Flavobacteriaceae > Gelidibacter. The sequence goes on from JBDTKP010000176.1 coordinate 2,654, forward strand.
CAAAACAAAAAAATCAAGAAATGAATAAGACAGTCAACATAAATTTAGCCGGGATATTCTTTCATATTGATGAAGACGCCTATCTTAAATTACAACGCTATCTTGAGGCCATCAAGCGTTCATTTACAGATTCTCAAGGTCGATCTGAGATCATTGCAGACATTGAAGCGCGGATTGCCGAGCTTTTTAATGAACGTGTTCAAAATGATAAACAAGTCATTAGAATCAAAGAGGTGGATGAAGTGATTTCTATTATGGGACAACCCGAAGATTATTTAGTCGATGACGAAATTTTTGAAGATGAGCCGCAAAATAATTTTGAAAATAAAAATAAAACTACCATTTCTAAAAAACTTTTTAGAGACAATGAAAACTCCTATATTGGTGGTGTCGCCTCAGGTCTTGGTCACTATTTAGGCATCGACGCCATTTGGGTGCGTTTGCTTTGGGTACTTTTAGCATTAGGTTCTGGGGGAACATTTATTTTTATTTATATCCTTTTTTGGATATTGGTTCCTGAAGCATTAACTACTGCAGATAAACTAACGATGACCGGAGAGCCCGTCAACATCAGCAACATCGAAAAGAAAATTAAAGATGGCTTTGAAAATGTTTCACAAAACGTTTCGGATGCCGTAAAAAACCTCGATTTGCCAAAGCAAGGCAACCGGATCAAAACAGGTTCCAAATCCTTTTTTGACGCGCTCGGAGAAATCATACTTCTTTTCTTGAAAGTATTTGGGAAATTCATAGGCATTATTCTGATCATTATCGGCTCTTCCATGCTCATAGCACTAATAGTTTCACTGTTTTCAGTAGGCGTTGCGGCTATCATTCATGTTCCCGGAATGGATTTTATTGAGGCCACCAATGCTGCGAACATTCCAATTTGGTTCATGTCCTTACTACTTCTTTTTGCCATCGGTATTCCATTCTTCTTTATTTTTTATTTAGGATTGAAAATATTGGTCAATAATTTGAAATCTATCGGTCAGTTAGCGAAGTTTTCATTGCTCGGTTTATGGCTTATGGCTATCATTGGTTTGGTGATTATTGGCGTCAAACAAGCTAATGAATACGCAGAAGATGCCATCGTACAACAAACTGATAGCTTAAATATTATGGCAAAAGATACCCTCTATTTAAGTATGTTACAAAATAATTCGTACAGCAAACAATCTGGGAGACATGGCAATCGCTGGAAACCAGTATATGATGAAAACGACAAAAAGATGCTGTATTTAAAAGATGTTCAATTGATCTTAAAATCCACGAAAGATTCTGTGGCTTCAATCAAAATTGATAAAAGTTCAAGAGGCAATAGTTATCAAAATGCAAAAAGAAGGGCAGAGAATATAAATTACCATTATACTCTGACGGGCAATAAACTGGAACTAAACGGATTTTTAACCACGGCTTTTGAAAATAAGTACAGGGATCAAGATGTTGAAATAACTCTGTACCTACCAGAAGGAACGGTCCTGTTTGCAGACAAAAACACCCATTCCTTTAATAAGAAGCGCTATTACAGGTCATCATATATGAATGGAGATCTTTCCGAAAGTAAGAGAATCATCAACAACAACGATATCCTGACTGATGGCATGGAGGGTCATCATTTACAAATTTTGAACAACGAAATCAAATGTCTGGATTGTCCAGAAGATTCACAGATTAAATTGGATTATAATGATGGCGATTCTAAATTGAAGATTGACGAAACCGGAATTAAAATTAAAACTAATAACAATTCGGTAGAGATCAATCGCGATGGTATCACATCAGAAAGTGAACGTGTAAAGGTCAATATCGACAGTAATGGCATCAAAATCACCACTGATGATAATTAACATTTGGTCCGCAGAAATCAACAGTTCAGACTCCTAGATGAGTCTTGAACTCAAACTTTAAAGATATTTGAAAAACCAAAACTTATGAGCGCATTAATCAAAATCATCGTTATCTCTATTCTTAGTTCACTCCTATTTTCCTGTAATTTCAATATGGGAGTCATGGGCGATGGTAATGTTGTTACCAAAGAACGAAACCTCGACCATACTTTTGACCATATTGAAGTAAGCCGCGGGCTTGACGTTTATTTAACGCAAAGCGAAATTATAAGCTTATCAGTTCAAGCAGATAAAAATTTGCATGACATCATTATCACTAAAATTGAAGGGAATACCCTTAAGATTTATGCCGATAAAAACATCAGATATTCCGCAACACAAAAAGTGATGGTTAGCTTTAATAATATTTCTAAAATCTCTGCTACGAGTGGCAGTGATGTTTACAGCACTGGCATAATATCACTCGAAAATTTAGAACTTGAATCCACAAGTGGAAGTGATATGGACTTAGAAATAAAAGTCACTAACTTACAGTGCAAAGCTTCAACTGGCGGGGACCTGAAAATTACAGGAAGTGCCAATGACATGATAGCTAATGCTTCAAGTGGCAGCACTATTAACACAAGAAACCTGATTACTTTAACTACAAATGCAACCTCTTCAAGTGGTGCTGATATTACAGTGAATGTTTCCAATGAATTGACGGCCAAAGCAGAAAGCGGTGGCGATATCAAGTATTTAGGAAATCCACAAAAAGTCAATAAATCTGGCGGCGTTTCAGGCAGTATAAAACAACAATAACAAGCAAAATCGACCTTTTTACTCCCTTCTCATTATAACCATTTCAAGCTTTATTAAAAGTTTGGGATGGTTTTTGTTTATATTTGTTAGTATTAACCTTAAATCGTTAAAATGAATAAAATCATTTTTGCATTTTTTATGGTACTAGCTTCCACCACTTATATCTCAGCCCAAACTGATGATAAAATTAAAGGTGATAGAAATGTGACCATAAAACAAACCTATATCGATCCTTTCAGCAAAATTGTTGTTGGCGAAGATTTTTCAGTTGAAATTATTTATAACAGTAAAGCTTCTGTCGAAGTTGAAACAGACAGTAATCTCCACGAATATATTCTTTTTGAGGTTATTGATCAAACGTTGACCTTTGCAACGAGCAAAAAAATCACATCCAGTAGAAAGATGAACATCAAAGTCAATTATACAGATGGATTGAATACTATTGAGGTTTTGGAGAATGGGGAAATACGTTCATTAACTTCTTTGGAACTAAAAAGTGCAACCTTAAACACTACAGGATCATCGCGTGCTTATCTCAATATAAAAACGAATGATTTTAACTACACCGCATCAGATAAAGCAAAAGCAAAATTAAATGTCAATGCTACAAATAGTATTGTTGTACTGAGCGATAATGTTAAGATAGAAGCTTTGCTCAATTCAAAAACAGCTAAAATAGACCTTTACCAACGCGCTAGTGCAAAATTGGAAGGAACGGTTGAAACGACTCAATTACGAGTCGACAATTCATCCAGTTTTGTTGGAAAAGAGTTTTTAACAAATACTTGCAACTTAATTTCCGATATGAGCAGTTCTGCAACTATTCGCGTCAATGACAGCATTATAATTGAAGCGACAGGTAACAGTGAGGTTATTTTATATAATACACCAAAAATCACGCTTACGACGTTTATTGGCACTTCAAAACTTCAGATGAGAGAAAAATAGAAATTGAGCTTAATAAATTCCTAGCCTACCCATTTTCCATCGTTACTAATTCACCGTTTTGATTCATTATTTTTTCAAATTCTTTTAATTCCGTTTTTATCTTATCAGAAATTGAAAGTTCATTTTCAACCCAACCATGGCAATGACCTAAAAATATCATTTCAAGATAATTTGCGGTTTCCTTGAATGGCATCGTAAAACCATCAAACAATTGGTCATCAGTTCCGCAACTAATTACCGCCATCTGTTTATCTCTAAAACGTCTTCCAATGTCTCTTTTTTCATCAGTCAAAAAATCTGACAGTCGATCAAAAAATGTTTTTAATTGAGCCTTCATGGTATACTAATAGATCGGGGTTGCAAAAAAAAAAGTTTCCTATTCCAAAATTTATCAATCAACTCGTGAAAACCATCTGAAACATTTTGGAATTCATAAACATAGTATGAGAATGAATAATCTTTGAAGTCGATAAGATCTATGTTAGAATTTACGGATAGAAGTTCTTCCACGATTTTTTGGTATTCCCAAAAGAAAGAAGAACTGCCCATTATAATGACCGTCTTATTATTCACGATATGAAAGATTAAAAAAAGCCTAAGTTTAGTTATCAACTAAAACCTTAGGCCTGTATAATTAAAAATATTTATAACTCTAAATACTTATAGTTTAATAATTAGTCGCGGTATTCACTTCAAATGATGAATCAATTGCTGCTAAATAACGCTCTGCATCTAAAGCTGCCATACAACCTGTACCTGCAGCTGTTACAGCCTGTCTGTAAACATTATCGGCCGCATCACCAGAAACAAAAACCCCTTCAACATTAGTTTTGGAAGTACCTGGTACATTGATTATATAACCAGTTGCATCCATGTCTAAAATGCCTTTAAATATATCTGTATTTGGTTTGTGCCCTATAGCAACAAAAAAACCAGTAGCTTCTATGTCATGAAACTCACCAGTTATGTTGTTTATGGCCCTAACACCAGTAACCACCTGTCCGTCTCCTAATACTTCATCAGTACTAGTATTAAACAAGATTTCAATATTCGGCGTGTTTTTCACTCTAGTCTCCATTATTTTTGACGCTCTAAACTCGTCACGTCTTACCAACATCGTTACTTTCTTACAAAGTTTAGATAGGTAATGTGCTTCTTCACAAGCTGAATCTCCTGCACCTACAATAACAACTTCCTGATTTCTATAGAAAAATCCATCACAAACAGCACAAGCAGAAACGCCGCCACCTAATTTTAAATATTTCTGTTCAGAAGGTAATCCTAAATACATAGCAGTAGCTCCAGTAGAAATAATTATGGTATCGCAATGGATTTCCTCAGTATCATTAACCCATACTTTATGAACATCTCCTGAGAAATCAACTTTTGTTATCCAGCCATCTCTAACATCAGTTCCAAAACGCTCCGCTTGTTTTTGCAACTCTATCATCATTTCTGGTCCTGTAATCCCTTCTGGATATCCTGGAAAGTTTTCAACATCATTTGTGGTGGTCAATTGCCCCCCTGGTTGTTCTCCTTGATAAAGTACTGGAAACATATTTGCTCTCGCGGCATAAATAGCTGCGGTATATCCCGCTGGTCCTGAACCTATAATTAGGCATTTTACTCTCTCTATTGAATCTGACATAATATGTATTAAATATTGAACTTACAAAAATAGAGATTTTGTAACAAAACTGGCAGTATTATCATTAAAAGTTCTTATCTAACAATTGGCTTTAACAATACCATATCTCATGATTTTTTTATATATTTAGTTCTTGGAGAAAGTTGTTGTACTGCACATTACACATTGTTTGACAAAGACTTATTGAACTCCAAAACAAACATAATAGTACAAGAATTTTAATTATAAATTTACATGGGCGTGATTTCAACAGATAATAATGAAATAAAATTATATTTTCATTCGGGCAGTTCCATTGGTCAGCAAATTCAAGCCTATGTTTTAACTTCCGAACGTAAAATTTTAACAATCGACATTTCGAAAACCAAGGTTACCGGAACGCAATGGACGGAATTGGCTAAAGGTTTGAACCTTCCTATATCAGGACTTATCAATAAAGAACATCCTGATTTCACAAATCATTATGACAAAAACATCGATTTGGAAGAAGAAGATTGGTTGAAGGTAATTGAAAAACATCCGGAAGTAATTACCACGCCAATAGCAATCATTGGAAAACGTTTTGTTCAACTACGGTCACCCTCTGATTTTATAAAATATATTGAACCAGATAGTAAAATGTAAAACAAGAAAAGACCATCACTTACGCGACGGTCTTTTCTTATAATAATGTAATTTCACATTTATTAATTCACGGCATCTTCAATGTCATCAGCAACGTCGTCAATTGCATCGCCGACATCATCTGCAGCCTTTTCAATACCACTCTTTTTCGTATCTCTACAACCAGTAAAAGTTGTCATTGCAGTTCCTAAAGAAAATAGGATAACAAAAGTCATCATTAATTTTTTCATAATTTTAATTTTGGTTTTTAGTATTAATTTCAACTCTTTTATTTCTTTAATCCACCTCTTAACAGAGATAAAATAAATAAGACTATAAAAATAAAAAAGAAAATTTTAGCTATTCCGGCTGAAGCTCCTGCGATACCGCCAAAACCTAAAATCCCGGCAATAATAGCAATTACTATAAAAATAATCGTCCAACGTAACATAGTTTTAAAGTTTTTAGTTAATGTATATTAAAGGTACAATAATAGAGAGCAAAGCACTTAACGCTATCAAAAGAGAATTTAACTCATAAACATGAATCAATAATCAGCTGCGATTAATTGTAATTAATTCGTTTTTGAACTGAATTCTCAGGCTCGTATTCAAAGATCATTGCACGATGATTCTCACATAGTTTTCTTATTTGATCCAAAGTAGCAGTCGTATTAAACCATTGTTTCAATTCGGTTTCATTTAGAACAAGAGGTTTAAAATTAGAGATATTTGGAATATCTTTAAAAGACTGGCAAACTTGAGTAATCAATAAGGAACAGGTTTTGAAACCATCATTGAGCTCATTGAAAACACCCGCTATGGCAAAAGGCTCAAAATCTGGAAGATGAACATGACACCGTTGCACCGTACCATCAGTCAATAATGTGGTAAAAAAGCCAGTGGCAATAATGACACATCTTCTTTTTTTAAGCAAATTATCATATAGTCCATCTCCAGCTTCAAGAGTATCAAATTTAACATTCAAAGTATTGACAACATCTTGGAAAACGCTCCAATTGTCCTCGAAATCTTCAGGTAACAAACCCCAAATGGCGTAATTCACTTTACTAGGATCAGAAAGAGTTATGACAGAAATTGTTGATTCCTTTAAGCCATCAATCAGCAATTGAGGCTTATAAAGCTTCGGGAATTCAAAGGAAACATGAAATTTATTTTCAATTGATTCCTTACTTGCGACATTTGATATTTTATAAAACATGGCATCAATTTTACAAATGCAAGTAACTTAAAGTTAATTATATTTTTTGCCCCAAACGCTTCAATTGATGACGCAATAATTCGAAGTAAAATTCTTACTTCTATAATCAAACAAGGACACCTTCTAAGTGCCCTTGTTTAAATGTCACTTCTCAAACCATTAACTTAAATCTTCTAATCTTTTAATATTTGTCAATCCTTGTTCAATGGTGTTTTTCTGAGTTTCCAATAATTGCTGTGTGGATCCAGGAAGCGCAGTGTCATTTAAGACATTTTTATATTCATCCACTGAAGCCTTTTCACCCCTGATAGCTTCTTCCAGCATGGCTTCGTCTTCATCAGCAGAAAACCAAGACTTAACTTCCATCCAAGTACGATGTGCGGCTCCTGTAACACTTCCTCCTTTATCGGGTTCTTGTCCAAAATTTTTGAGTTCGGATTTCAGTTGATGACCAAAATCATAGCGTTCTTGAGCCTTTTTATTGAAGTAAGATTTAAGACCACCATGCTTCGCATTCTCAGCAGCTTTTTTGAAACCTTGCTCGGCATCATAGGTTTTTTCAAGTAAATCATTCAATTTATTACCTAATTTATCTGTGTAATCACTCATAATTAATGTTTTAAGTTCCTTATAAAATTACCTCTCATTATTCTATATCCTTAATTCGATTCAGAATTAAATTAACGCAATTCATAGTTCGTAATTAATTATTTTTTCTTTTTGCCTTGCTGTAACTAATTAATTATCAAACTTAAATAATCATAATGCCTTATATAATTATTGTTCGACTGATCAAATGATGTTCTTATTTTTGCTATTTTAAGAAGATCTTGATTTCTCAAAATCTAAATATTTCCTTTGAAACTCCTTATGAAAAGTCGAAGAACATTAACACCAACTGAAAACAGATGTTTTATATCAAAATTTAATCTTATTATTTTCATTTAACTAGGGCTTTAAATGGTAATTATTGACCATGCTTTTAGATAATAAAAACCAAACGAAAGTCAGTATAATTATTAATTAAAGTAAAAAGAAAACCCCAGCACTTTAAGTAGTGCTGAGGTCATTCTTCCTAACTAACCAACCAGTGTGGAGTATGAAACTCCTTTTATATAATACTAAATTAATAATATTAAAAATACCTACCGCTCTCAATCACTCAAAAAACTAACTGTATACATAAAATTAATGGTTGACATATACTTCTATTGTAATTTTCTCTATCTCAATTTGAAATTAAATACCGCGGTATAAGTGCGATTATAATCTGACATCTGCAACTATAGCCCCCTGATTCATAATAACTTCGGATATTTATTGTTTAATCTCAAATTTATGTTAAATTTAATGACCCCAAGTTTTTAACTCATTTTACACGTTATGATTGAAGTAATTGTAAATGCTAAGAATACTGAAGGTATCTTAATACAGATTCAAAATTATTTAGGAGGAGACCTCACCGAACGGTGGGGCGAATATGCGTTGGCGTTCGATAACGACATTGGAAAAGGCTGCATTACAGGCATTACTTTTGATTGGGGAGTAAGCCTGATAGAGCTTGACGGACTTTTTTTTGAGGATATTCAATTCATATATGAACATAAGGACTCAATTCCTATCCATTTTTCGTATTGTTCTCAAGGTCAATATCACCATCGCTTTGATAACGAAACTTCGTTTCACACCACAGAACAATACCATTCTTCAATTATCGTTTCAAAAAAGGACTTGAAGCTTTACGCGTTCTTCCCAAAAGATATTCACATTATTCTTAACCAAATACAAATTATAAGGGCGGAGTTTATAAAGAGAAGAAATAATCAGTTATCTGAGCTTAATGAAAATCTTTATAAAATTTTTGTTGACGATAAAGACCAATTGGAATTTGCTTATTACAGTCCTATTCATTTAAGGATGGAAGATTATGTAAAAACACTGCGTGATCTTAAATCGGAAGGAATGAAACGTGTACTCCAAATTGAGGGCGAAATTTATCATTTGCTCTCCATGCATATTGCGCGACACGATAGGTATCAAAACAATGAACCCGTGCCTAATTCTCTTTTAAAAGATGAGTTAAAAATTATTAGAGCACAAGCGAAGAAAATTTTAGAGGATCCCTCATTGAATTATAATTTGGACCAAATTTCAAAAGATTCTGGACTTTCTCAGGCAAAACTGCAAGAAGGATTTAAATTTTTATATGCTAGGACAGTGACGGAGTACATTCGAATTATTCGTTTGGAGGCCGCTAGAGATCTGATGAACACTACGGATTTAAACATTTCCCAAATTGTATACACCATTGGATTTACAAGTAGAAGTTATTTTTCAAAAATATTCAAGGAAAAATACGACATGACACCCCATGAATTCAGAAAAAAAGTTGTTGTCTTATTAATGGATGATGAACCAGGATCTAATACTATCTTTTAATCAGTTTTTTTAATAAAACAATAACACCGTATTTACCTGCGACTTTCATGCCCGTATTCACCCAATTAAGAGGTTTCATTTCTTCTTGAAAATCATTCTTGACCCCTTTAATTTCTTCCCAGGCAATTTGTCTTTCCAATTTTAACCTATTCAAATCATAGTCAATTTCATCAAAAGATTTATAAGTTTTCATAGATTAGTCTTTAAAGAATTTGGATTGGAACTTATTAATTATTTTGCCGTCGATTAGATGTCTAACTTGATAGACTATTAAGCCAATGATCATAAATATACCACCAACAATAAGATATCCTAATGACACCTGACCAAGCGCCTCGCCGATGGCGATTGCTCCAGCAACAGCCATAAAAATTAAACCTATAAATAATACAGCGCCAATAATTATAGCCTTACCTAGCATACTTACGGTATAGGATAATTGCTGAAAAACCTTTAGTTTAAAATATTCATAAGATTTAGTAACGTACCTCTCACCAATATCCGAAACTTTCTCGGACGTATTATTTATAGATTCAAAAACATTCATATGTTTAGATTATGTGCTTAGTTTATGATTTTTGGAATTTCTCGTTTTTTTTCTTCAACATGGCCAACTTACTTTCTAATGTTGTAATAACATCCTCTGTTTTATGGCTTGCATCAGTCACGATTGATTCTACTTTCTCCTCAAGAGTCTGTGCTTTATGACTTACTGTATCTACAATATTATCTCTTAAATATGATGCTTTATTGGCAATAGTGTCCCTTGCTGACATAGCGCCTTCTGCAATTTTATCTCTTGCTGACAACGCCTCATCTGAGATTCTTTGTCTTGTATTAACACCTTTATCAGGCGCAAATAAAATTCCTAATGTTGCTCCAATTGCTGTACCAGCTAAAATTCCGATCAGTGTGTTTGTACTACTATTATTTCCCATAATATTATTAATTTTTAAATTGTTAGTATTGATTTCTTAAGTAATGTCAAAATTATAACAGAAACTCTGCTGGTATTAGCTCAAAAAGAAAAAATTTTGACTATTACACGATTGTGCTTGCAGTGCTTGATTATTTCGCATAATTTCGAAAATGACTCTATTACAATCTAACAAATTAAAGCATGTTAACCTAAGTGTTAAAGTTATTTTATAACGAATTTAACATAAAACAAAATATCATGAGCAATTCCATAAATACGATTAATCCATTTAATAATCAATCTATTAAAGAATATCAACTTCACAGCCAACAAGAACTGGCTCAGATTTTAGAGAATTCCAGTAAGACGTTTTATAAGTGGAAACAGACCTCTATTAAGGAGCGATGTCGGCTCTTAATGAATCTCGCGCAAATTATAGAAGATGACAAAAACGATTTAGCAACTCTCATGACTTTAGAGATGGGTAAACCCATTAACCAAAGTATTTCTGAGATTGAAAAATGCATCACTTTATGCGATTTTTATGCCACCAATGCTGATAGCTTTCTAGCTGATGAGCTTATTGAAACTGATGCCTCAGAAAGCTTTATAAGTTATGATCCCTTAGGCACAATTTTAGCCATAATGCCTTGGAATTACCCTTTTTGGCAAGTGATGCGATTTGCAATCCCCACCTTAACCGCTGGAAATACTGCGATCTTAAAACACGCCGCCAATGTTACAGGTTGTGCATTGACAATAGAAAAACTTTTTGAGAAAGCAGGATATCCGAAAGGTTGCTTTACGACCATTCTGGCCAATCATGATGCCGTTGAGGAACTTATCGCCAATGATATCATAAAAGCAGTGACCTTAACTGGAAGTGAAAAAGCTGGTAGAAATATTGCCGCTACTGCCGGAAAAAATTTAAAGAAAACCGTCCTTGAATTGGGTGGTAATAACCCTTGTATTGTTTTGGATGATGCTGACTTGGAAAAACATATGGACACAATGGTCAACGCCAGAATGCAAAATACTGGACAAAGCTGTATTGCAGCAAAGCGTTTTATTGTCACCGAGAAAATCTACGACACTTTTTTAAAGCAATTTAAAAACAAGGTTGCTGAACTGAAATATGTCGATCCCATGGACAGTCAAACTACTATTGGTACGTTGGCAAGAGCCGACTTAGCAAAAACCTTAAAAAAGCAAGTTGACGACTCAGTCAAATTAGGTGCCACTGTCATCACAGGAAACAAACAAAAAGACGCTTACTTTGAACCCACTATTCTAACGGACATCACTCCAGACATGCCTGTATTCAAAGAGGAAACCTTTGGTCCAGTAGCTGCTATCATGAAGGTTAAAAATGCAGAGGAAGCTTTCAAAATGGCCTCTGAAACAAAATATGGTTTAGGCACCATGGTATTTACCCAATCGATTGAAACAGCACAACACTATATTGACGCTATTGAAGATGGCG
>JBDTKP010000177.1:0-10126 GCA_039935255.1 Gelidibacter sp.
CAGGATGTCAAAAATATTTAAAAGTTGATGTCTAAAACCCAAATCGAGCATGACATCGACTTCATCAATAACCATTTTTTGAATGGATTTCAGCTGTAATACATGGCTAACCGCTAAATCAAATAAACGACCTGGCGTAGCGACTACAATATCCAATCCTTGGGCAATGGCCTGTTTTTGGGTATTGATGTTGACACCACCGTAAACCCCAAGCACTCTCACATTAATATATTTTGTAAGTTTTTCAATATCCTCAACTACTTGAACCACCAATTCACGCGTGGGAACCATAATCATTACCCTAGGATTATCTTGTTTTGAAAAAGGCAAATTCTTAAGAATGGGCAACATATAGGCGTAGGTTTTACCAGTACCGGTCTGCGCAATCCCAACCACATCTTTACCAGAAGCTACAACATTAAATGCCTCTTCCTGAATAGGTGTCGGCGTAGTAAACCCTAAATCGTCTAAGGCATTATATAAAGGGGTGTTTAAATTTAGGTTTTTAAAGCTCAAGGTGTGTATGGTGTTTGTTGTTAAGTTGTATGTTGTTGAGTTGTGAATGTATCAAGTATCAAGAATTCTTTACTTTCTAATTTGTACTTTGTACTTTTTTCCAAGGGGGCAAAGTTAAAGCTAAAATTCAACTTATACTAAATGCCTTTCGTGTATTTCAATGCTGTACGAGGCCTTATAAGTATTGTTGCTTTCTAATGCTATGATCCCTTCTTTGTCTTTTAAAATCTGATCGCTGTCCTCAGAATCTGCTAAACCTTGCCAAGGCTCGATACATACGAAATTGGCGTTTGGTTTGGCCCAAATTCCCAGAAACGGAAAATCCTCAAACGTGAAATTCAAAATTTCTCCATGTTTTTTGCTTTCCAACGTGACTTTTTTAGATTTCAAATCCTTAAAGACAAGAGCATCTTTATCAAACAAATGATAATTTAGAGGAATGGTTGTTGGTGTTTTAAAAATTTTTTCTGTTTGTGAATTGAATAAACCTGTATTTAAATTAAGTAAATGTGTTGGCGAAGTTTCAGGATGTTCAAACTGTAAAGTGTAATCTTCATAATTTTCATCAGGATACACTGGGCATTTGAAGGCGGGGTGGCCACCTAAACAGAAATAAATGGTTTTATCATCTGTATTTTGAACGGTGTAAGTTACTTTTAGAGTATTAGCGACCAATTCATAAGTCACAGAATACTCAAATTTAAATGGATAAATGAGAAGAGTTGCTTCAGAATATTCCAATGTAAACTTGAGAAGGTTATCGCTTTTCTCAGCAAGTACGAAATCGTCGCTATGTCTTGCAAATCCGTGACGAGATAGGTTGTAAGATTTGTTATCATACAGAAACTTGCCGTCTTTTAACTCGCCAACAACAGGAAATAAATTAGGTGCATGACCGCTCCAGACATTAGGATCACCATTCCACATAAACTCTCTAGCATTCTTTACGGCAGAAATTTTTCTTAATTCTGCACCTTCGGGATGGGCGGTGATTTTTAAAAATGCATTCTTTAGTGTAAACATGATCTCAATATTTTTAACTAAAATACAAAGTTCTGAATTAGTTTGTAGAATCTCATTAACTTTACTTCGGAAAAATAAATCTTGAGAACACAACATACTTTTACAATACATACGCCACACTTTAAAAGCCAACTCTTGCAATGGAGTCAGCAGTTTGAGGAGGTGGTTTGGTTAGATTCCAACAGTCATCATCAAAAATACAGCGACTATGATGTGGTTTTGGCCGTAGATGCGTTTACTTGTATTGCTACCGATAGTGAGCAGGCCTTTGATAAGTTACATGAATATCAAAGCATGTCTAAAGATTGGATTTTTGGATATTTGACTTACGATTTAAAAAATGATCTCGAAAATCTCCAATCCAACCATTTTGATGGTTTGAACTTCCAGGAATTGTTCTTTTTTCAACCTAAAAAAATCTTTCTGATTAAAGACGATCAAGTGGAAATGTTGTATTTGAAAATGGTTGATGACGAATTTGAATCTGATTTGAAAGAAATAGAAGAATTCAAGAAAAGTGACGCTGCCATTATTTCAGAAAAAATCGATATAAAGTCAAGAGTCACCAAAGACCAATATATCGAAAAAGTTACTGCAATGTTGGCACATATCCACAGAGGCGATATTTATGAGGCCAATTTTTGTCAGGAATTCTATGCTGAAAACACACAGATTAATCCTTTCGAAATCTATCAGAAACTCAATAACATATCAAAAGCGCCGTTCGCTACTTTTTTTAAAAATCATCAGCATTATGCTTTATCAGCATCACCAGAGCGTTATTTGAAAAAGAAGAAGAATTTAGTGATTTCGCAACCGATCAAAGGAACAGCAAAAAGGTCAACGGATGTTGTTGTGGATGAACAACTAAAAAATGAGCTTAAAATTAACCTCAAAGAACGTAGTGAAAACATCATGATTGTGGATTTGGTGCGGAATGATTTGTCGCACACCGCTGTTAAAGGTAGTGTGGATGTTGTAGAACTATGCGAAGTTTATACCTTTGAGCAAGTGCATCAAATGATTTCAACAGTCACGTCCATTGTTGAGGAATCGGTACCTGCTGTCCGTATTTTAAAATCTACTTTCCCTATGGGTAGCATGACGGGCGCACCGAAAATTTCTGCAATGAAAATTATTGAAGCTCTTGAAGAAACCAAGCGGGGATTGTACTCTGGTGCTATCGGTTATTTTAATCCAACCGGTGATTTTGATTTTAACGTAGTCATCAGAAGCATTTTATATAATGCAGGAAATAAATATGTTTCTTATTCGGTAGGCGGAGCGATTACTGCGAAAAGTGATCCTTCAAAGGAGTATGAGGAATGCTTGATTAAGGCGAAAGCCATGAGAGAAGTGCTGGAGAACTAACTATAAATATTAGAGAAACTTTGAAAAAAATTATTTTGAGTCTTTGCGTCGTATTGTTTATATACTCTTGTAAGGAAGAGAATAAAATTCCCGAAAACTTTGATTATGGCACCGTAGAAAATGGAGTTTATGCGAATGATTTCTTCAATTTTGAACTCTCGTTTGACAAAGATTGGAGCGTTCAGTCGAAAGATCAAATGGCTGA
Organism: Gelidibacter sp.; assembly: GCA_039935255.1. Classification (GTDB taxonomy): domain Bacteria; phylum Bacteroidota; class Bacteroidia; order Flavobacteriales; family Flavobacteriaceae; genus Gelidibacter. The sequence continues at coordinate 3,116 of JBDTKP010000177.1, forward strand.
AATGACCAAAAAAGGCCAAGACCTTATAACCGGCAAAAATGAACTTTTGAAAAAAAACTTGAAAGCTTCTCAAGTCAATGTTGCGGAATTGTTTGCGGTATTTAAGTTTCCGGTAGGAACGGGTTCTGTTTATAACCCTTCATTGATCATAAATGCAGAGAATCTCAAAGGTTTTCCTGACGTAAGGAAACCAAAGGATTATATGGACGCAGTTCGTAGTCTCCTAGATGAAGCCCCAATGAAGCTCATTTATAAAGAACAGCATTATTCTAAAATTATTGGTGGTAAAGAATTTGTGTCCATGGAAATCTATAATCAAGATTATAATGTTAGTCAAGAATATTTTTCCACCATACAAAAGGGTTTTGCGATTATCATGGTAATTTCTTACAATGATGATGCTCAAAAAGAAGAATTATACAAAATAATTGATAATTTAAAATTCAAATAATGTTACAGGCTTTCCGGCAACATCTCGACACCCATTTGGATTTTCTTCATGACAGTAAACTGCTCTTGGCGATTTCAGGCGGATTGGACAGCGTTGTTTTAGCGCATTTATGTTACAAATTAGATTTAAAAGTGTCCTTCGCACATTGCAATTTTAATTTGAGAGGAGCAGAAAGTGATGCCGACGAGGAGTTTGTTTTAGAGTTGTCAGAAGACTTGGAACTGAAAATTTTTATTGAAAGTTTCGAAACAGAAACCTATGCCAAAGAAGAAGGAGTTTCTATCCAAATGGCAGCTCGTGAACTACGTTATAATTGGTTTTATGAATTGGCGGAGCAGTTGGGATTTGATTATATTTTAACCGCACATCATGCCGATGATAATCTTGAAACTTTCCTCATCAATTTGACACGAGGTACGGGATTGGAAGGTTTAACGGGGATTCCAGAAGTGTCGGATAAAATCGTAAGGCCTCTATTACCATTTTCAAGAGAAACGATGGAAGCTTATGCCGTTGCTGAACATCTCAAATGGCAGGAGGATAGTAGTAATGCATCAACAAAATACTTGAGGAATAAATTACGACATGATATTATTCCGATTTTAAAACAGATGAATCCGCAGTTGCTTCATAATTTCCAGACTACTATTTCCAACTTGCAGGACAGTCAGGATCTTATTGATGATGCCGTTATAAAAGTTCAGAAAAAAATAGTAGAAGTAGAGGATGACCAGATTAAATTAAGCGTAGAAAAATTAAAAAAGCTATCCAATCCCAAAGCATATCTTTATCAACTATTAAAGGATTTTAATTTCACCGCTTGGAATGATGTGGTCAATTTATTGGATGCGCAATCAGGGAAACAGGTGTTTTCTGCTACGCATCGATTGCTAAAGGATCGGGAGTTTTTGTTGCTGAGTGAAATTCTTGAAGACATTGAAGAAACGTCAGTTTCTATTCTAAAAACCGACAAAGAAGTTTCAGCACCATTTGGTAATCTGATTTTGAATAATGTCGATGCCATTGGCGAGGTATCCAAACAGGAAATATACGTAGATGCAGATCTACTCAAATTTCCTTTAACCATGAGGAAATGGCAAGAAGGTGATCATTTCTATCCTTTGGGAATGAAAGGTAAGAAAAAGTTGAGCAAATATTTTAAAGATGAAAAGATGTCTTTATTTGATAAAGAAAATATTTGGATTCTTTTTTCTGATGGCGATGTCGTTTGGGTTATCGATAAACGTGGCGATGACCGTTTTAAAGTCACAGAAACCACCACAAATATTTTAAAAATAGAACTGCGATAAATGAAGTTGAAAGGTCAAATAGTAGATATCCATAACCAACGAATTTTTAGAGGCGAAGTCACTATTCAACATGGAAAAATAGAGTGCGTTGAAGCAATGTCTCATAATAACGATCAGTATATTCTTCCAGGTTTTATAGATGCGCACATACATATTGAAAGTTCAATGTTGGTGCCTAGCGAATTTGCATGATTGGCGGTAAAACATGGCACCGTGGCGACGGTTTCCGATCCACACGAAATAGCCAACGTGCTTGGCGTTGAAGGCGTTGAATTCATGATTGAAAACGGCAAAAAAGTACCTTTTAAATTTAATTTTGGAGCGCCTTCCTGCGTGCCTGCTACCGATTTTGAGTCGGCAGGTGCGATAATAGATTCAGAAGGGGTCAAAAAACTACTCGAAAATCCTGATATCAAATATTTAGCAGAACTGATGAATTATCCAGGAGTACTTTTTGAGGATGCCGAAGTGATGAAAAAAATAGCTTGGGCTAAACACTATAAAAAACCAGTAGATGGGCACGCCCCAGGAATTTTGGGTGCTGATATTTCAAAATATATCAGCGCAGGAATTACTACAGATCATGAGTGTTTTACGTATGAAGAAGGTTTAGAAAAACTCCGAAAAGGCATGAAAGTCTTGATTAGGGAAGGGAGTGCTGCAAAAAACTTTGAAGCCTTGATTGATTTGCTGCCAGAACATTATGAGCATATGATGTTCTGTAGTGATGACAAACATCCTGACGATTTGTTAGTGCATCATATCAATAACTTATGCGCAAGAGCAGTTGCGAAAGGCATGGATATTTTTAAAATTCTGCAAGTGGCTTGCCTTAATCCTATAAAGCATTATGATTTGGATGTGGGTACCTTAAAAGTTGGAGATCCAGCCGATTTCATTGTTGTGGAGGATTTAAAAGGATTTCGAACCTTACAAACTTATATTGACGGTCAATTGGTCTTTGACAACGGAACGTCTTTAATTGAAAAAGTAGCTTTTGAAAACCTTAATAACTTCAACACCTCTAAAAAACATGTAAACGATTTCAGATTTGAATCTACTTCTCAGAAAATACGAGTCATTGAAGCTTTGGAAGGTCAATTGGTGACCAATGAGCTCATTGAAGACAGTTTAGTGGTCGCTGGTAATTTGGTGTCAAATGTTGAAAAAGACATTTTAAAAATGGCCGTCGTTAATCGCTACCAAGACCAAAAACCTGCCCTAGCGTTCATCAAGAACTTCGGATTAAAAATGGGTGCGATTGCCAGTTCCGTAGGTCACGACTCTCATAATATTATTGCGGTCGGTGTTTCTGACGCAGCTATTTGTAAAGCCGTAAATTTGCTGATTGAAAACAAAGGCGGGATTTGTGCAATTTCTGATACTAACGAGAGCATAATGCGTTTGCCAGTTGCGGGAATCATGAGTGATCAAGACGGCGAAACCATAGGAAAACAGTATGCGACATTAGACGATATGGCAAAAAAGTTGGGAAGTAATTTAAAAGCACCTTATATGACCTTATCATTTATGGCACTTTTGGTCATCCCTGCACTAAAGCTGAGCGATAAAGGCTTATTTAATGGAAAGGATTTCAAATTCACCAGCGTCGAAGTCAAATAAAAACTCAGCGCATCTCTGTGAATCCTCCGTAAATCTCTGTGAAAATATTTTAACAACTAACATCTAAACAACATAGCCTATAATGCCCATTATCGATTCCACATTTAAACCGCCTTTTTACTTTAGAAAAGCATTTTTCGCCACCGTATATTCTGGATTGATTAGAAAAGTCAATTTAGAACAATCGCGTGAACGGATGGAGTTGGCCGACGGCGATTTTTTAGATTTAGATTGGAGTTATGCCGATAAAAAATCTGATAAGGTTGTTATTTTATTAAGCGGATTGGAAGGGCATGCGCAACGTCCGTATTTAACAGGCGCGGCAAAACTGTTCAATCAAAACGGTATTGACGCCCTTAGCGTTAATTTCAGAGGAAATAGTGGTGAACCTAACCGAAAATACTATGCCTATCATTCTGGCGCGACTGAAGATTTACACACCATTGTAATGCATGCTATTAAGGATAAAAATTATGCGGAGATTTATTTAAAAGGCATCAGTTTAGGTGGGAATATGGCATTGAAATATTTAGGGGAGCGTGATGATTTGCCATCTGAAATTAAAGCCTGTATCGCAGTTTCTGTGCCTTGTAGTTTGCAACATTCATCAAAACAATTGCATAGTTTTTTGAATAAGCCTTTTCACGATCGCTTTAGAGATAGTTTGATTAATAGCTTAAAAATTAAGCAGGCTAAATTTCCCGAGCAATTATCGATGGCAGAAATTAACACCATTAAAACCCTAAATGACTTTGACGAGGTTTACACCTCAAAAGCCCATGGTTTTGAAAGTGCTTTGGATTATTACGAAAAAAGCAGTTGTCTTCAGTTTCTACCTAATATAAAAGTACCAAGCCTCATCATCAATGCCCTCAACGATTCTTTTTTAACTCCAGAATGTTTCCCAGTAAAAGAAGCCAAAAATAATCCCAATCTTTATCTGGAAATGCCAAAGTACGGCGGTCACGTCGGATTTATTAAACATGGAGGATTTTATTATAACGAAAAGCGGGCTGTAGAATTTGTACAAGAAGTTAATCATTGAATAATTCAAAAGCTCAACGCTCAAGTAGTATTCGCAATAGGGAGAGTCCGTGAAAATCCGTGAAATCTGTGTCTATCAGTAATTTGTTTAAAAACTTATTAATCAGCTTATTCAATTTTCTATGAGATTTCTCATGTGAAAGTTCTGAAACCCCTTGAAATCTGTATTAAAATAGATTTATAGTTAGCGTCTCAGAGCCTCCGGGAATCCTTCCACCGTCAAATCCCAAAGCACAGGCAGCACGAAATAAACAAACAAAGTGAGGATGACAATCGAAATGATGTTCATCACAAATCCTTTGCTCACCATATCCGGAATCCGCAGATAACCAGACCCGAAAACAACCGCATTTGGCGGCGTAGCCACAGGTAACATAAATGCACAAGAGGCAGCTACTGCAGCACCAACCATCAAAATAAACGGATGGATATCAACGGTTACAGCCATTGGTGCCAATACAGGTAATAGCATAGCCGTCGTAGCTAAATTTGAAGTGATTTCTGTTAAAAAGTTAACCGCCGTGATCAACAATAATATCAGGATAATTGTGGTCAAGCCAGCAAAACTCGTCATTTGATTCCCCAGCCAAACAGCTAAGCCACTAGTCTCAAATCCGCTGGCAATGGCCATTCCGCCACCGAAAAGTAAAATAATTCCCCAAGGTAGTTTTACGGCATCTTCCCAAGCCATCAATTGTTGTTTTTTGTCCTTTGCAGGGATAAGGAATAAGATAATGGCGAAAACGATCGCAATAATGGTATCGTCCAATTTCGGAAGTAATTTATCAAATAGGAGCGAGCGCGTAATCCAAAAAAATGCGGTGGAGCCAAACACAAGCGCCACCAATTTTTCTTCATAGCTTATTTTTCCCAATGATTTTAATAAGCGTTTGATTTCGGTTTTACCTCCTGGAAATTCCTTTTGCTCAAAAGTAAAGGCATAGGAGGTCAGATATTTCCAACAGATTATAAGCAATAGTATTGAGATCGGAAATCCAAACATAAACCATTGTAAGAAGGTGATTTCATAGCCATAGGTGTTGAGAACGACACCCGCCAAAACCAAGTTTGGAGGCGTACCAATCAACGTGGCAATACCACCAATAGAAGCGCTATAGGCAATGGCCAGCATGAGTGCTTTTCCAAAGAGACGGTTTTCATTTTCAATAGTATTCGGGTTGTCCTTAAGCTGTGTAATAATGGCAATCCCGATAGGTAACATCATCACCGCAGTGGCGGTGTTGGAAATCCACATGCTCAAAAATGCCGTAGCCACCATAAATCCTAGGATGATTTTTTTAATGTCAGAACCAATAACATTGATGATGTTGAGGGCAATCCGTTTATGAAGGTTCCATTTTTCAATAGCAATCGCTATGATAAATCCACCCATATATAAAAAAATGTATTTATGTCCGAAGGAGGCTGTTGTAGTGCCCAAATCTAATCCGCCAGACAATGGAAAAAGTACAATGGGCAACAACGCGGTAACTGCAATTGGAATCGCTTCGGTAATCCACCAAATAGCCACCCAAGCAGTAGCCGCTAATATGGCTCTGGCTTCCTCGGGAAGACCTTCAGGTTTAAAAAATAGGAGAATGAGAATAAATGCTAAGGGGCCTAAAAGGAAACCGATGCGTTTAGTAAGATTCATTTGGTAGTTGAATTAGTGCACCTAAGATATAAATTAATAGCACTTTTAAAATATTTTATTTGCCTATAAATTTTTCTGTCGTCCCTGTATTTCTTAGGCGTTATCATTTTGAAAATCATAGGTCTGAAAGATAAATATAAAATTAATCGGATCAATTTAGACCTTTTTATTGTAGTTTAGACGCGTGATTTACCTGTAAATAATTAAAATTAAATCTTGATTGCCAAAGAGTAAATTTTTTAAACCCCTCATATGTTTTTGAAAAATACAGGAAAATTAATACTTCGCTTTCTCAGTTTTGTAGAAAGGATTATTTCCGCATTCGGCAAATTCGGAAAGTCCTCCTATTTGAGTCTCTTATTTCTCGGAATTATCTTGCTCATGGTCCAAGCATTGGAACAGGCCAATACACTGCTCGTGGATATGATAGAGACCGATAAAGCTTCATTAATTGGTTGTTTTATCGTGATTTCTGTTTTTGCATCTGTTCTAGCACACTATCCGCGCTATATTTATTATGCTGAAAACATCAATGACAGTCGTGACGACCATCAATGGTATGGTTACAAGTGGCTTGGTTATGTTATTTTTATCTTTTCAAAAATAGACAGAGATTATAAGCAGGATTATAAAGCAAAATTTTTTAGGCACTGTTTGGGCTTGGTCATTTTTATTATTTGGCATTACTATATCTACCAAACGTTTTACCCCAAATTAGTTTTTACTGGATACACTATAGGATTTATAAAAGCCATGTCGCTTTTGTTTTCAGTTATTCCAGCGCTTGTTTTAATTGTATTATTGGATAAACTCGATACCTATCAAGACAAGATCATCGATGCAAAAGACGATGTAGAAAAAGTTAAAGCTGCCAAAGCCGAAAAGAAGAAATTTACCACGCTTGGTGTTACTGCGCTTCTGTTGTCTAT
>JBDTKP010000178.1:0-12613 GCA_039935255.1 Gelidibacter sp.
CTCAAAACTGAGAGGTAAGGAATATATGGGGAATTTAGAGGAGATATGTGATCTTGTTAAATATACGGAACTAGTCTTTTAAGAATATTATTGAAAAACATTTTATATTTAGTTATTTTAAATCATCACAGAAAATAAGGGTATGGAAAAAATGACTCAATTATACAATGATTCAATTCAATACTTTCACTTGAACTATCTCAATTTAGGAGCAACTATCATCTTTTTGATTATAGGGTTTATTGCCTCTAATTTTATTCAACGAAGAGTTAGATTGCGATTGATGAATAAATCGCCAAATCGGATTACTGCTCATTTTACATCACAAATTGTTGGATTTATCATGAAATCAGTTGTGATATTTTCAACCCTTTATTTACTTGAACTCAGTTCCTTTACAAATAAACTTCTTGCAGGCGCCGGACTTTTAACATTTGTTATTGGCTTTGCCTTAAAAGATATTGGTGAAAACTTTCTTGCAGGAATTATTCTCGCGTTTAAAAGTCCTTTCAAATTAGATGATTTGATTGAAGTAAATGGAATTATGGGACATGTTAAGGATATTAGTATTCGTGAAACTTTAATCAAAACTCCTGATGGCAAAGATGTGTTTTTACCAAATGCAATTATTCTTAAAAATCCCTTGTTTAATTATACATTAGATGGATTCTTACGATATGAGTTTGATATAGGTATAGCCTATGAAAATAGTCCTTCAGATGCCATTAAATTGATGTTAAAAACAGTTAACAATGTAGAAGGGATTTTAAAAGGAGATAAAAAAGCGACAGTTACCATCCATGAATTGGCAACAAATAGTATAAATATAAAGACTCAGTTTTGGGTTGATACTTTCAAATCTACCAAACGCTCGGTACACAATACCATTCGTTCCCAAGTGATGAATGATGTTGTTGTTGCTCTAACTGCAAATGGTTATAGTTTACCTTCGAATATTGTGGAGTTGAAAAACTATGACTTATCAAACAAGATAAATTTAAAAATGGATTGAGAATGGTGATTAATGAGAATTATATTATATCAGAGCAATTATAATTTTAAATATCATATTACTAAAAAATCGAAAAATCCAAAAATCAAATATTCATAATGAACATTTTGTATTAGATCTCATCTTTTAATTGACATTCTTATGTAATTTTAAAGTAGGTTACAAGACCATCTAGATTTCCGATATTTAAATATTATTTATGAAATATTGTTATTTAAATATTACGTTCGGAATTCTTTCGTCAGAACTTTTAATTACTCCATTTTATATGTTCTCTTATTATTTTTGACAAATTCTTATAGACAAATTATTATTCGGTCAACTTCAAACGAGTTCAAAACTATTCAAAATCAATTGAAAAGTTAAATTATAGTTAAAAAGGGGCTAATTCGGTGTCACTGAATTTCAACGTCTCTCGAAGCCCTTATATAGCCCCAAAAAATTGAATTTATACAAGTTCCTCTTTCTCCGCAAGGAATGCATCAACTTCCACTAAAACCCGATAAACACTATGTTTATCGGGTTTTTTCATTTTCATTAATACCATTTAAACCTAAATAATAGGATCACATCAAAAACATCTTTACTGATGTCAATTCCAAAATTCTTTCAGTAGTTATAGGTTGGCCAGCTGGAATTATGACATTTTTAGTATTTGAAACGATTAATACTTCATTCCACCCTACACCGACAAATTTAGATTACAATGAAAGCATTACTATAAAAGAATTTTACAAAAATCACCCCCTTTCACTTTGGCTATTGGTGCTAGTTGGCTAGTTTGTTGGTTCATTTCTTTGTGGATTTTTAATCAAGTGTATTAGTAAAAACGACAACAAATAACTTTCAATTATTGCAGGAGGTCTTTTAACACTTTCAGCAATTATAAATATTTTTTCATTGCCGCACCCCACTTAGTTTATTATTGTTGGTGTAGTCATATTTATACTGTGTACTATTTTAGTACATAAACTTCATAAAAACAATACAAATGGAAAACGATAAAATTTAAGCTTTTCAAAATATTCTATCAATATTGTAAAATAATTCTCATTTTTCTATTAGAAACAAAAAAAGGGAGTGCCTTTTAAAACAGCTAATGATACAATTTATTAAAACAATATTTTTAATAAAAAAATTCAAAAACATCAACAATTTAAATAAAATTTAGTTTAATTTTATAATCTATTAACATATTGAATATCAAATTATAACCCACTAAATATTGTTCTTTCTGTTCCTAAAAATCAATAAAAATGTTACCTGTAATTAAATGAATAATCAACTTTAAATTGTAAAAAAATGAGAAAAACTAAATGGTTAATGCTATTAATAATTATTGTCGGAACCGTATTTTCCTGCAGCGACAATGAAATATTTGATGATGGTAAAAAAACGATTGTAAATGATGAATTTACGATCAGCAAAATAACAGCTGAGAACATTGCAGATAATTTATTCCTAGTAAATACAGAAGAAAATCTTACTGACAAATCATTAAATCGCTCTACAATAAAAAATCAGAAAAAAATGAAATCTATTCTTGAAGTCCCGGACAAGGATAAAACAACTGCTCTTTTTATAATAAATTATGAAGGTGGTGGTTTTATTATTCTAGCCGCAGACAAACGTTCCGAGCCAATATTAGCTTTTTCTGAAACGAACAAATTTGATATAGATTCAAACGATTTTCCGTCAGGATTGGTAAGTTGGCTGTACTCATCAAAAGAAAATATTGAAACGATAAGATTTAAAAATGAAAAAATTAGTTTACAAACTAAAAATCAATGGGATAATTTACAAAAAGGCGGGGCAGATGTAGTCTCTTACCAAAGAGTAGAACCCGATCCTGAGGAACCAGACTGTACGCCTTACACAATTCAGAAAGGCCCATTTCTTCAAACAACCTGGGGACAAGGTTGTGGATATAATTCCCTAACTCCCTCAATGTCTTGCGGACCTTGCGGTAATGGTTGGACTGGCTGTGTAGCTACTGCCATGGCCCAAGTAATGAAACATCATCAATATCCTACAAATTACAGTTGGCCAAACATGCCTAATTCCTATGGAACAAATTCTACTTCAACATTAATGAGAGACATTGGAAATGCTGTAAATATGAGCTATGCGTGTAATGGATCTGGTGCTAACACAAAGGATAAAGTAGCTTCGTCATTTAAAAATAATTTTGGATATAGTTCTGCTTCTTACGCTGGCTACAACTATCAGACGGTTAAATCCGAATTGGGCCAGAATCGACCAGTAATTCTTAGTGGCGGCAGAAAATCAGGTTGGTGGATTTTTGGACAATATAAAGATGGCCATGCATGGGTATGTGATGGTTATCTAAACTATATAGACCCATGTTGGGGCTCTATTTTAAAATATCACATGAACTGGGGTTGGGATGGTGCATACGATGGCTGGTACAGTTTTAACAACTTCAACCCTGGAGAGCACACCTTTAACTATAAGACTGGAATGGTATACAATATTAAACCTTAAAAATCGTAAGCTATGAAATATTTACTTTTCTTCTTATCATCAATATGTTTTACATCTTGCAATTTAGATGATAAAGAACAATTTATTATTGACACAGCTGTTGACATTTCCATCAAAGATAATGGTGGAAATGATTTACTTAGCACTGATAATTCAATTTCATTAAATCAGAATGAATTCAAGATATTTTACGAAATAAATGGCGAAAAAATTGAAGTTAATAATGGAAACCTTGATCATTCAAAAGGTTTTTTTGTTTATCAACACGAGAATGAATATAGAGTTAAAATATTTCCCAACTCAGACATTAAAGCTTCAGAACCAATAACTTACATAAAATGGAATGAAACAGATATTGACACTCTAAGGTGTGAAATTGAAAGAAATGAAAATTCTGAAGTTTGTAAGAAGGTTTGGTTGAATGATAAGCTTGTTTGGCAAGCTTATGATACAGAAAGATATTTTGAAATAATAAAATAAACTATAGAACAATGGCATTGCCTATCAACTAAACAATGCCATTGTCCTATTAAACCGGCAATTATAAATTTTATTATTTTGTGGGTTTTAGCCAGTTTAATTCTCGTTTAAAATATTGAGGTCTCTGTGTCGCTTCATCGTAGGTCTCTGCCTTTTTCCAAGGGTATTACATAAAGCCTAAAGAAATTAGGTACAAAACCCCTAGTAAGCCTAATGCCCAGTTGGATGTTCTCGTTTTTTTTCTCTTGGAGCTGCTTTAAATCTCAAATTGTCCTTTCTGCTTTGTTATTTTCCTCGCACAAGCCCCGAAGCCCCTTAATGTCAACTTTCAGCGCTTTTGTAAAGCTATGTCCTTCATTTCTTTAAGCTTGTCGATTAGCACCTCTGAAATCGTGTCTACATTGGTCTTTTATTCGTCATATCTGTTTTTTATCTCTGGATCTTTCTGCATTGATCAGCAATTTTAATGCCTATATTTCTGCTTTCTACGCACTTATTTTTAAAGTTGAATTCAAATTTGAAGCCATTCCAGACACTTGTTTAATGTTCGCGCCAATTTTATATAGGCTCATATTTCTGTTGATTTTCGAAGCTTTGAAGCTGTTGCCTTGAAACTCGATTCTGAACCCTTGCAGTCTGTCTCCTTTGTTGCTTGTAGTCGCAATCTTTACTCCGCTTGAATTCATAAGGTCTTTGTACTGTTGAAAATCCTTCGGTCGGTGCTGTAAAACAGATTTGTGCTTGTCAAAGACCTCATGTTTCAGATCCTTTGCCATTTTCTGTTTATATGCCTTTACAACTTTCGCCTTGGTCAATCCTTTTTCTTTAGCAATTTTGTCTGCTGCTCTTTGGCTGTGCTTGTTTATCCAACTTTCCTTGTAAGCTTTGCCATTGTTGTCGATTCAATGGACGAAAATGTGCAAAAAATTAGGATTGATAAGAGTCACCATTCGATTACTAAACTTCAGGAAGGCAGCGTGGATATACGCTATTTCTCGGAATGGAACACGGCTTACTACAAACCTCATAACAAAAACATTAAAAAATTTATAGAAATTTTGTACTCCTTTCTAACCTTTCAGAATAATCATAGGGTAGATTATTGAGTTTCTGCGGTAATTTGAGAAAAATATTACTTACTGGAGAGTCACACGAGTTTTACATTAAAAAATAATCAATGTTTTATAAAACCTTTTTCATAGCATATTATAATTTTTAAATTTAAAACTATAATCTAGACAATAGATTGAATTCGGAAAATTTAGGCCTTTACCATAGATTAGTATTTCACTATTATTTCTTAAATTTCATCTTGAATAATTTTCTTCAAATTAAAAAAGCTAAATTCAATGTTAAAGCAGTTTTAAATCTGCTCTTGGAAAGTTTAATCACTTTGAAATTTATATTATCATTCAATTATATCGTAATAACGGGTCATAAAATATTTTTATATGATTGTCAACAAATCTATAGCAGGTATTCACATTATTTTCCATGAAGCCCATGGCCTGTTAGCAGGTAAAATCGCCAATGAAATTTCAGAAACATACCGACCCATAAATTGGTTTGAAACCCTCATAGCCGTGTGCGAGCATGACGACCGTCAATTGAACTTTGCTGAGAAAAATTATTTATCTGAAATAGGTGTTCCTCTCGATTTTACTGAAGAAGAATTTACGGTACAGGATATAATGGAAAGAATGCTACGTATCTTAAAATCTTCAGAAAATAAATCCTTGTGGATCAAGCTCCTCATCTCTTACCATTTGGAATTTATATATGCGCCTATGCAAGAAAAGAGTAAGCGCATAACCGCTTTCATCAAAGACCAGGAGCACGTGCGAAAAATCCTATTAGAGGAGTTCAAGATATCAGATGAAAAGGCTCGAACCTATTATGAATTTTTACGATTTTGTGATCGGCTATCTCTCATTCTATGCAAAGACGAAGCGCCGGAAGCTGGACGATTACTTGAAATAAACACTTCCATAGGTGGGAAAACCTATTTTATTAAAAAAACGAAAAATGATGATTTGATCATCTCTCCATGGATTTTCAGGGCCGATGCCTTCGAATTATCAATAGAACAGCGTGTTTTAGGACAAACCCAATTCACTTCCTCTACCCAATTCGAGACTATATTGATGAATTCGATGCCAAAATTAAAAAAATGGAGACTAATGAAATCAACGACTTGATCTTTCCTTATATAATTTTTTTTCTACCCAGCGCATTCATTTAATGAATCCAGTTTTTGACCTCTTAACCCTCTTAACACTGCTACTTTCAAACCATCAATTGGCAAGTAATAAGTTCTACTCTTTCTTTTTAAGTAAAAGTAAAAACGTTATTTATTTGAGTTGATTTCACCTTCAAGTTATTAATAATTTTGATTTTTTAAATAATGATTAGAAAAGATAACAAATGACGAAATCAAGGACACTTGAAGTTTAATTTTAAAAGCAAATAATAATATTTTTAGCAACCGATTTATTATAAAAACATGTTTTACTTAGTGACATGTTATCCAAGATTTCTAATACTGCATCTAAAGAGTCGATTGAACAAATCTTACAAGCAAAATTTGATTATGGCTATTTGTACAAACCTCGGTCTATAATTGATGGGCATAAGGAGTCTGCGTTATGCATCGTAACTTCGGAAGCGAGGGATCGCATCCAATATGGTATCTGGGGCATTCTTCCCAAAGGGTATAAAGACAATTGGGCAACCTTTCAATCCATTTATAACACCCTCGAAATTGAATTTGAAACAATTTCAGAAATATCGTGGTTATATGAAGCTTTAAAGCATAGAAGATGTCTAATTATTGCCACTGGATATTTTACTTCGGAAATTAAAAACCAATCCCTCAAAACATTTATTAACGTTACTGAAAATAAGAGCTTATTCTGCTTTGCAGGAATTTATAACATTCTTGAAGATGGTTTTATTTCATGCAGCATATTGACGCATACTCGTGGATCTTCAAAATACTTTTTAAACAATCCGAAACCTATTATAATTAAAAAGGAGAATTATTCAGATTATCTGCAGATATTAAATATTAAAATTTGGAATAGAAACTTTGAACTGAATCCAAATGAAATTTTAAAGAGCATCATAACTAATCCTGAGCATCAGAAGTGAATTCATTTTAAGTACCCATATCATCATAGTAGCTCGCTATAACAAAGCACGAGACAATTACTATTATGATGCCATGATATGCTCTGATTTCAGACGCTGCTGATAAAGTTTAGGCGAACATTTAAATCGCTTTTTAAAAATACGACAGAAGTAGCTTCTACTACTTAATCCAACAGAGTAAACGATTTCGGAAATATTTAAATTGGTGTTCTGTAACATATTTAAGGCTTTCTCCAAACGAACATTTCTAATAAATATAGTTACCGTACACTCATGCTTTTCTTTGAACCCCGCTTGTAGTTTTGAAACTGATAAACCTGTTCTTTTACAAAGTTCTTTGATGCTATAATCATTTTGGGGGTTTTCTAAAATTTGGTCCGTAACCAACTCCAATTGTTGGATTTCATAATTACTAAGAAGATTCGTTTTTGAAGATTGTTCAATGAGAATTTCTTTAAACTTCATGCCAATCAGAATATTACTGTAACCTCGAGCCATAAATTTGTTCTCTCCTGAAGTCATATCCAAAAGATTCAATTTTTTTGCAAATTCGCAAATAGCGAGATTTGGCAACAATCTTTTTTGAGACTTAAAGGGATTTAAGAAGACATCGTCACCTTGCAAATTCTGGAGTAACTCCATATGGATTATATCCAAGTGAGGCTGATAAACCTTTAAAAGTAGAAAATCATAATTTGTGTTCGGCTTACATTTAAAAGAAATTTTTTCCGCCTCTTGGAAAGGCACCAACAAGCTTGCAAATGGAGGAATTACTATTTCAGAAATGTGACATGTTAAATCTAAAGAGAGTTTTGAAGAAAGATTTACACAAATGTATACTGCTGAATCCTTTTGAGATTCAAAATTGATATGACATCCATGATGAGTTTGTAGTTTGAAGCCATAAGATTCCAATACCTCAGTCAAGTTATTTTTTTGGATATATCCTTCGTAATACTGCTTATCAGTATTATTGCCTTCTCTAATATCAAAACTGTTTAAAGGGTTCATTTTGTACAGATTTATAGTTAATTAGTAAGAAGGATGGTAAAGCTATATGAATTGAACTTAAAATCTTATCTTATATACCAAAACAGAGATCTCAATGCCTATAAAAAACAAACTTTAACAACTGTAAAACAACAACTTAGATGAAGCGCATAGGTTATAAAGCTGTGATCATTTTCTTTGAGTCGTTAAAATAACAAGCATTATTGCGTTCAAAATAAATGAAATTCCATTTGTAATAATTATTGGCCAATCCATTTTTATTATTCCGTATACCGTCCAGAGTCCCACCCCAATACATAAAATAATAAACATATAGGGACTCACATCACGTACCTTTCGAGTTTTCAATGCTTTTATTATTTGAGGCAAAACACCAACTGTTGTAAAAATTCCTGCTGCGATGCCAATTATATTATCATACTGCATTGACCTTAAATTATTTTTTGATTATTAAATACTTCAATATCCACTGGGATTAAACTATGCCTAACTTCATTTTAACATTTCAATACGTAAATAAAACAACTGTTAATTACAGTCAAAATTAATTTAGATTAAATCAACCATAAACTTCAAAAACAACATCTATTGACTTAAAAAATCTGTGGAAGCCTTAAATCAGAAAAAGTAAATTTTAAGATACATTTTATTTGGCAAGAACATAAACAATCGTTTTGAATAGGTTAAAAAAATGAAAATTTTGGACAGAACTCAAATTTTAAGTGGTTTTTCATAATCTAAATTAATCCAGACAACTAGGTGTTTTAATACTAGTACATAGCATTAGCTTCTAATACCAATAAGAAATAAAGTATAAATAGGTTCATAATATTATTTTTAGGGTTAACGCCTGTGATAAGACCTATATACTTTTAACTTGTTTTTAATCATAGACATCTTAAACAATTACCAAGAAAACAAACAGGAATTTGACTGAAAATTGAATAAAGACAAAACCAATAAGTACTAGAGAACCCTATGGAGATTTCAACTGACATTTCATCCACTGTTGTAAGTTCGATTGAATTTATTGATGACCTTTCAAAAAACTTATCGAAACAGCTCCCTCCTGCCCTCCCTGAATTAAAAATCGTAGTCATAATTCCTGCGAAAGACGAAGCCTCTGAAATTGAAAAAACGTTACTTGCCCACATTGATCAAAAAACCAAGCAAAACGAACTTTTCCCTCGATTAAATTATGAAGTTATTGTGCTTTGTCACAACTGCACAGATCAAACATTTGAAAAAGCTCAAAAGTTTCGACGAGCACATCCTGAAACAAATATTCATATTTTAGAGCTTAATTGCAACATTGCTAATACTGTCGGTGCCGCCAGACGCGTATTGATGAATATTGCAAGCTCTCGGCTCCCGGAATTTAATGGTTTAATTGCGAGCACAGATGCTGATACGACACCCAATAATTTATGGCTTTGCCGTCTTGAAGAACATTGGCACACCGAAGTTGATCTCATATGTGGGCTTATAATTGTCGATTACACTACTATAAGTGGGCAACCATTAACCTACTTGCAGGCCAAGGATAACTATTTGATGTTACAGGCAAAACTAGAATCGGTTATATTGCCAAATCCACAGGATCCTTGGCCACGGCACAATTACAATTGGGGTCCCAATCTAATTATAAGAAAACATATTTATCAAAGTATTGGAGGCATCGCTCCGCTGTCTTTTTTGGAAGATGTGGATCTCTTTAATAGAGTCGTAGAAAAAGGACATTATGTAAAACATTGTATGGAGACCATCGTAAAAACCTCTGTCCGAATAAACTCCCGCTGCATAGAAGGTTTTGGAGCAGAATTGCTGGTATGGACAGAAAATGTTGGTATTGCTTACTGCGTTGAAGGACTAAAAAAACTAAAGATGCGTTTTGAAATTTACAGTCTCATTAAAACGTATTACAAAAGCCCGTCCCAGGACACCTTGATAAGCATAAGTAAGCTAAGCCATTTGAAGAAAAAGGAAGTGGCTCTTCTGCTATCTCGTTATACTAAATACGAGGGCATGATGATCTTTATGAAGCAGCATCTCACGTTTTGCAACTCATGGAACGCTTTATATCCTAACGTACCGATCCTTGATGCCTGCATTGAACTCAACACACATCTATATCCTACTTCTCAATAATTATACCATTTGTTTTTCCCAAAGATGGAGTTCATATCTATCATGATAATAGGATGTTATAAGGGTAAATCGATTTTCAATACTATTAAATTTTTTGAAAATAGCATTTACTTGGTTTCCGTTTAGCGGAAACTCTCTCACAAATGAGCTCCAATGAACCATTAAAAATTGCCCGTTCTCCGAGATGTTTTCACTTATTTTTTTAAAAATCTCCAGTAAGGTGGCTTGATCAAAATAATAACCAATTTCGCACATACTAATAAAATCAAACGGTCCTCTTGGGAATTCTTCCACGATATTTTGCATGAGAAAATCCACATTATGGAGATCCCCATTATTTTTTTGCGCTTCCTTAATAGCATCCCTGCTAATATCAAGTGCCACTAACTCATCGCAATGTTTAGCAAAAAACCGCGTTTGAATGCCGATGGAGCACCCCAGCTCTAAGCCTTTCTTAAACTTTTTATTGCCTAAAATCTCATCCGTTTTCTGATATTTAGACAACTCGTAGTTACTATGCTTAAAATTCCAAGGATCAACATTTTCAGAATAAAGCGTATCGAAAAACTTCTGATCTAGTGAATTCATTTTCCTGTCTTTGCTAAAGAAATAGAATTCATAAGAACCTAAAAATGGAGAGAGTAAATCATCTGTCAAAATAAAGCCCTCAGGATCATCATTGATCAGCGATGTTGTTTGAGATTTATGTGCAAATATAGCCTCTCTTTTTTGGGATAAAACCGCCTCCACGTTTAGTCTGAATGGCAATAATTCGTCTTCAATTGGCCAATCTTCTACTTCTGAGCTTTTCCATAACCAAATTGGATATTCTACAATCTGGATTGGATGGTTACATTTTTGAACACTTTCAAATCCAATCATATGGGTTACTTTATGGTCACGATGACCATCTCTTCGCCAAGGCATGAAAATTGTTGAAATGTCACGGTCACTTATAAACAAGGATAGTTTTTCTGTGATAGCATCCATTTCCTCATGTTCCAAATTTTCTAGAGCACCGTCATGCTTGCGATAAAAAATAACATCCTCAGAATTAACCCCTAAAATTTCACAGGATTGCAGGGCTTCCTTTTCTCTTAAAGATGCCAATACTGCTGGTGGATATTGTAAGGAATTAGGATGTGAAGCACCTCCGCTGGTTATAAAAATGATTGTCACCGGAATATTTTGCGAACGCAAATAAGAAATCATGCCACCGCAACCTAAAGCCTCATCGTCGGGATGCGGTGTCAGAATTAGTGAATTCCCCAATTGCATTCCCAACTGTTCAATAGCGAGCAAAGGCGCAGCATATAGTCGCTCTTGCGCTTGACGGGAGTTTTTAATCATAGATGCTTCTTTTATCAATATAGTTACCAATATGCGCTAAGGTATCATCAGGACCTGCCTGTTTTAGATAAACCCTCAAATCTCTTATAGGTCGCTCCATAGGATGATTTTTCATAATGCCCTGGATGCCGACCGCTTTTTCAGAGAGTAAAATAATTTCCTCACACAAATCCAAGGTCAAAGTTCTCATCATATTTGCAAAATTTATTTTTTGATCGGCTGGAATTACACATTCAATACTGTTTTCAATGCGATGGGCACGTTCCATCCACAATTGCGCAGTCTGCATTAAAATTGCAATTTTTCCAATCCGGAACTGCTGATGGGGATTTTTACTTCGATGGATTTTCTGGAGATGTTCGAGCATCACGTTCGCAATTTTTTGAGCTCCTCCCAATTGAACAGTGGAAAAGCGAACAGCTCCCCAGGAAAAAAATGGTTCTTTATAATAGTCATTTGCCTCCCCTAAAAAGTTATCTTCAGCGATGATCATGGCGGTGAAATCTATACGGCAACTCACAGAAGGCCGCATCCCCACAGGATCCCATTGTGACCAATCTTCCTTTAAAGAGTGCTCTTTGTCCAAGTCAAGAACTACCATTTGAACACCATTTTCCGTTTGGGCAGTTACAATGGGCCGATCAATATTTAAAGCGCCAGAACAGAAGGTTTTACTTCCTTTGAGTTTGTATGTTTTGGAAATATCATCAACATTAATTCTTAATCCTTCCTTAGGATTTTCTGTATTCCACACGCCAAATAGTTTGCCGTCACTGGCCTCTTTAAAGTAGCGTTCCTTTTGTTTTAAATTACCATAATTATCTATTAACAACAACGCATTTATATGTCCTTCATAAAGGCGTCCAACCGATAAATCCATCTTACCGACTTCGAATAAAAATGCGAATAAATTGTTAGAAAACTTAGAGAAAGTAGTCCAATTAAGATCTTGCAATA
>JBDTKP010000179.1:0-4197 GCA_039935255.1 Gelidibacter sp.
TGCCTTGTAAATATTCAATTTCTTCATCATTTAATGCCAGACCTTCCTGCTGATTATAGGCCGAAATATCTGCGATATGTTGAATGGCTTCCGGTTGTATATGAATTGTGAACACATCTTGATTGATCCCAGGATACATTTCGGAAATCATAGGATCGTAGTCCTTAAAACCTTCAGATACTGCTTGGAATTCTTCAATACGGATGATGTCAGAAATCCCCATGTTTTGAGTGATTTCAACAGCATTCGTACTCCAAGGCGTAATCATAGCGGCGCGAGGGCCTACAAAAAAAGCATCCAGAGATGCTTGTTCTATTTTAGGTTGATTGCCAAATAACCATACCAATTTATTGATGGTTTCTGAGGTGAATTCTTTTGTTGCTTGAACAGCATATATCTTGCTGTTTTGGTTTCCGAAGAAGTGAATCATTATGTCGTAGTTTATGCCTGAACGCTTGCTCAGACAGTTCGTGTTTTGAAAGTGCAAAATTAGTCTTTTTTAAGGATATTTTTTCATAATAGATCATAAAAAAAAGCGAGCCATGCACTTCGATAAACTCAGTGACAAGATTCGCTTTTCTTATAAAATTATTAGCTTAATATTTGATTATTTTTTCTTTAAACGCGCCATATAAAAACCATCAAATCCAGATTTGGAAGACAGTACCTTTTCATCTTTTACAAACGTAAAGTCTTTGCCATCTTCTGAAGCTAGAAAGGCTTTAATTTGATCTTGGTTTTCAGAAGGTAATATTGAACAGGTTGCATACACCAATTGTCCGCCAGATTTGACCATTCTTGAATATTGTTGCAGAATTTCCTGCTGGGTTTTCTTTATCTTTTCAATAAATTCTGGCTGTAATTTCCATTTGGCATCGGGATTTCTACGAAGGACACCCAATCCAGAACAAGGCGCATCAATCAAGACACGATCGGCTTTGTCATATAATTTCTTAATGACTTTGGTCGATTCTATAGTTCTTGTTTCTACGTTAAAAACACCGTTACGCTTGGCTCTCCGTTTGAGTTCGTTAAGCTTGTTTTCATAAATATCCATGGCAATGACTTGTCCTTTGTTTTCCATCAAAGTAGCAATATGCAATGCTTTTCCACCCGCACCAGCGCAGGCATCAACCACGCGCATTCCAGGTTCTACATTTAAAAATTTAGCAACTAGTTGCGATGAAGCATCCTGAACTTCAAAATGACCGTTTTTAAAAGCATCGGTTTGAAACACATTAGCGCGTTCTTTTAATTTTAAAGCATCGGGATAGTTGACAATAAAATCAGTTTCAATATCCAAGTCAAACAACACGGCCTGTAAAGCTTCTTTAGTTGTTTTTAAGGTATTGACCCTAAGGATGACATCGGCTTGTTCATTTAATGCGGTAATTTCTTTCGTCCAAACTTCTTTGCCTAATTCTTTCTCGCCCAATTCATCCATCCAATCAGGAATAGACTCTTTGTATTTTCTGATTTTTGAAAGTTCATCAAATCTGCCTTTTATTTTTCGAGTAGGTGTACTTTCAAAATAAGACCAATCTGGGAGTTTAATGCCTTTTAAGGTTGCCCAAACAGCAAACATTCTCCAAATATTATCTCTATCAAAAGGTTCTTTAACTTCAGCGATTTCAGCATATAAGCGCTTCCATCGTACAATATCATATGTGGTTTCGGCAACAAAGGCACGATCACGGGCGCCCCAACGTTTGTCGCGTTTTAAAAGTTGTTGAATGACTTTGTCTGCATATTGACCTTCATTAAAAATGAGCATTAATCCATCAATAACTGCAAAACATAGATTTCTGTGTAATCTCATTTTTTAAGTTTTTTATTGTTTGTCGTTTAGTTGTGCGACGGCAAGTTATATTATAAAAATTGCGACTGCAAAGCTACGTTAAAATGCCACGAATGCGTGACTATTTTGTTTTTTTTAAAGGTAAATCAAGTATCTTTCCCAAAAAAATATCACAATGAGAATTTTGACCTATTTATTTTTGTTTACAATAATTCTGTCTTGTAAACATAAAGAAGAAAACACTAAAATTAAAATCACCTCGGTTAAGATTGAAGAGGTTTATAACGATAGCCGGTTAAGCATCAGAGCGATTGATGTGGCTAGCGATAAAAGTATTGCTTTTGCGGCTAATGAGGGGGTCTTTGGCTTGTACAATCCACAAACTGAGGAGTGGGCCACAGCAACACAAAGCTACGATAGTATAAATTTACAATTTAGAGCCATTGCACGAACACTGAATGACTTTTTTATGCTGAGCGTAGAGAGTCCTGCGTTATTATTTAAAACAGGAGAGAATGGCGCCATGGAAGTCGTTTATAAAGAAGAAAACGATAAGGCTTTTTATGATGCGATGCGTTTTTGGAACACTGAAGAAGGGATCGCTATTGGTGACCCAACTGAGGATTGTATGAGCATTATTATTACTCGTGATGGCGGTAAAACATGGAATAAGGTATCTTGTGATGAGCTCCCAAAAGTTAAGGAAGGTGAAGCTGCTTTTGCTGCGAGTAATAGTAACATCGCTACTGTTGGAAATAAAGCATGGATAGCCACTGGTGGAAAAACGAGTCGGATTTTATTTTCTGATGATAAAGGCAAGTCATGGCAAATTTTTGAAACCCCAATGATTAATGGAGAAACTACTACAGGTATTTATTCTATTGATTTTTATGATGAGAACACCGGATTTGCAATTGGTGGTGATTATACGAAGCCTGAACAAACGAAAGCTAATAAGATGAGAACCTCAGATGGAGGCAAAACTTGGCAATTGGTAGGAGATGGGGCAGAGCCTGGCTATAGAAGCTGTGTACAATACGTCCCTAATGGTAAAGGAAACGAACTTGTCGCTATCGGCATGCAGGGCATTGACTATTCTTCTGATTCAGGCAACACATGGAAACATTTAAGCGATGAAGGTTTTCATACACTTCGTTTTTTGAACGATAGTGTGGCTTATGCTGCAGGAGAGGGAAGAATTGCACGTCTGAAATTTCAATAAAAAATTCCAAACTCCAATTTTGAATTAATGGAGTTTGGAATTTGTTTTTTTAATTTTTGATAATACAGCTACTTCTGTTTGTCTCCGTGGCGCTTTTTATATTCATGGAGCATTTTTCTATTAAACTCGTCTTCCGCTGTTTTTAACTTAAGGATTTTTTTTGCGGGAAGGACATTGAGGTTTAAGAGGCTTTCTATAAAATCGACACGCACACTTTCTCTATCTCTTTCAAATTTAATAAAATCAATTAACATAGCTCTGGCCTGTACTTCGGATACATCGTCTGAAATTGCCTTGCGTTTTTCATAGCCCAATCTTCGTTGAATATCTTTTTCAGTTTCATAAGCGTTGTAGATTGGCCAAAATTTTTGGGCTTCTGTTTCCGTCAAATCTAAACGTTCGGTCATAAAAGCCACCTTAAGCGATCTTATTTTTTCTTTCTTATCTGAACTTTGTGAGTAGGTGGACCATGAGGTCAATATCACAAATAAAATTATTAATGTATTTTTCATTTTTCAAATATTAAATCTTCAATTGAAGCGTTGTTAAGAAGATAATTTTCTAAGGATTCTTCGGTAAACGTGTTAGAAACAAAATCATCCAATACCATATCATCCTCATTTAAAAGAGATGCAATGTCATAAATATTCAGGTTTTGACTATTCAAATAATCTTCAATAGACGCTGTTTCAACTTGATTTATCGATAAATCATCTTGAGATTTCGTGAAAATACCAATCATCAATAGTAAGGATGCTGCAATGCCTGAAACATAAGCTCCATTTCGCCAGGACATCAATGTTCTAACTTTTGGAGAATGTTCTTCTTTAATACGGGCTTGTATTTTGGAATCAAAGTTTTCAAAATAATTATCAGGGATGGTGTGGCCAGAATTAGAAATTGAAGCCAAATCCTTCTGGGCGTTCAGTTTTTTAAACAAGCGTTCATCGAAAGTATCAAAATACGCATCAGGAGTTTTAAATCCCGATTCCTTAATATTATGTAACTGACTTTTTTTCATGCTATTACTAGGACTATTTATTTTGCAAAAGGTTTAATTAGAGGTCAAATAAGCCTCAATTTTTTTTGTCGCAATATGGTAGGACGCTTTTAACGCCCCTTCACTAGTTTCCAAAATCTCAGACATTTCTGAATACTTGATGTCGTCAAAATAGCG
>JBDTKP010000180.1:0-6002 GCA_039935255.1 Gelidibacter sp.
GGTGTAAAGCCATCGTCGGCGGCACGAAACAAGTCCATTTCGATAAAATAAAAGCTTTGCAACCTGATATTATTTTGTGTAATAAAGAAGAAAACACAAAAGAGATGATTCAGGAGTTGGAAAAGATAGCAACTGTTCACATTAGTGATATCTATACCATTGAAGATTCGATTGAATTAATAGCCTTGTATGGGGTATTGTTTTCTAAAGGAGAAAATGCCAATGCGATCATAAAAGGAATTCGGGAAAAAAAATTAGAGTTCGAACAATTTATAAAGGATAAGCCTAATAGAAGTACTGCTTATTTTATCTGGAAAGAACCTTGGATGGTTGCTGCAACACATAATTTCATAGATGAATTATTAAATCTCAATGGTTTTAAAAATTATTATGCTGATTTGGCGCGTTATCCCGAAGTAATGCTCAGTAAAAGCGAACCACAATCTGCAGAATTGGTACTGTTATCCACTGAGCCATATCCATTCAAGGAAGACCATATCCAAGAGGTCAAGGCATACTTCCCAAAAGCAAATATTCTTGTGGTTGATGGCGAAATGTTCTCCTGGTATGGATCACGATTATTAAAGGCGTTTGATTATTTTAAAACGCTGCATCAATATCATTTGTCTTAGAACTCTTTAAATTCAGGATTATCTTTTTCAGCTTATACGCTTCTGCATATAGAAAGTCACTTAAACTTGCGTCTGTATGGATCAATTTATATGCTTCTTCTGAGAATTTCAAGTAATTATTTTCTAATTCTTTCAAGTTCAAGACCTCGCTGAGGCCAAACCTGATTTTTCCGACTCTGCAAAAATGGTTATTCATAAATAGATGAGGTATATAAGTTATAAATACGTTCAATAACTATCTAAGGATGTGTTGCTAAAGTTAAATTTATGGTAATGTTTTTAAGTTAAACGCTGACGGGAACCTTCTCTGCTAAGATACTTCAACCGGTTCAGTTTATTTAGAAGCTTTATGGCTTTATATTCGGAGATATCACTTAAGGCATGATCGGTTTGACGCACGTTGTAAGCCTTCTCTATGAGTTGCTTATACCGATTTTGAAGTTTGGTTTGGTGCGCTTTAATTTCAGATAGACTCTTCATGGCCATAACTATTTGAAATCTAAATATATCTAAAATAGACCTGATGTGCAAGTTAAAATTTCTAAAATATTCATAAAAAAAGTCGGTTGAGCGTATCAACCGACCTTAAATACATATTATTCTTACAAATTAAGGAATCTCATAAATCTTTTATAGGATGGGCATGAGGTATGCTTTTAGCATTTCAATTGGTCTTAAAAAGAGCCTTGCATAATTTTACAAAACGCCATTGCCATTCTCGTTATTTTTTATCCTGAAGAGCAAATACTCTTCGTAATAAGTCCGTACTTCTTGCACTTACTGTATTCCTGATTTCTTTTTCTTCCACCGCAATCATGGTATAAACACCTTTTAAAGCTTCTGCAGTAACATAATCTGTCAAATCAGGATTGACCTTGCTCGTAAATGGGATAGCATTGTATCTGTTTATCAAGTTTGTCCAAACTTGATCAGCACCAACCTTGGCAAACGAATTATTAATTACAGGATGAAACTTATCATATAAAGATGTTTGTGTCCTATTACTGAGATACTTTGTTGCGGCATCGTCAGTTCCTAAAAGGATGTTTTTAGCATCGGCAAAAGTAATGTCCTTAACAGCATTAACAAAAATTGGCGTGGCTTCCTTAACGGCGTCTTCAGCAGCTCTATTAAGCGCCTTCAAGCCTTCGTCTGCCAAATTGCCAAGACCGATGTCACGCAAGCCTTTGTCAACTTTTTGTAATTCGGCAGGTAAAAGTATTTTAACCAGCTCATTTCTATAAAAACCATCGGTTTTTGTCAATTTAGCGACTTGTTTCTCAATCCCTAAATCTAAGGCTTGTCTTAAGCCAGATGCAATATCAGTATTATTTAAAACGCCTCCTCCCTGTTGTGGCAAAGAATCGACCACACCTTGCAATTCCGCGCATGAATTCATTGTAAATATTGCAAGTAAAACAACTAACGACTTTTTCATTATAATCAATTTTGGTGAGCTCAAAAATAAATCAAATTGTTCAGATATTCTGTCTTTGGGGAAGGTTTTGAGATGAATCTGCTTTTCAGCTGCTCCTGTCTGTCATCAAGTGGGGTTACGAATTTAAACTATTTATAATATTGGCGTACATCTTTTATAAAATCTGTAAATTTGCAGCACGTATAAACTTAATTTTTACCAATGATACAAACGACACCATATAAACCAAAATACAAAGTCAGGATTGTAACTGCTGCTTCTCTTTTTGATGGGCATGATGCCGCTATTAATATTATGCGCCGCATTATCCAGTCAACAGGGGTTGAAGTCATCCATTTAGGCCATGATAGAAGCGTTGAAGAAGTGGTTAATACAGCCATTCAAGAGGATGCCAATGCCATTGCTTTGACTTCTTATCAGGGTGGTCATAATGAGTATTTTAAATACATGTATGATTTGCTTAAGGAAAAGGGTGCTGATCATATCAAGATTTTCGGCGGCGGCGGCGGTGTAATCCTTCCTGAAGAAATCAAAGAGTTGATGGATTATGGGATTACTAGAATCTACTCTCCAGATGATGGTAGAGAATTGGGGTTGCAAGGGATGATTAATGATTTGGTGAAAACTTCTGATTATGCGATCGGTGATGTCCTTAATGGCGAATTGGAGGAGTTGGAAAGTAAGAATTCAAGAGCTATCGCGCGAATTATTTCTTCAGCGGAAAATTTTCCAGAAGTTGCAAAAGCTACTTTAGATAAAATTCACGATATAAATAAAACCTCAAAAACACCAGTTCTCGGAATTACAGGAACGGGTGGTGCAGGAAAATCGTCTTTGGTAGATGAATTGGTACGTCGATTTTTAATCGATTTTCCTGAAAAAACAGTGGCATTGGTCTCTGTAGATCCATCAAAACGAAAAACTGGCGGTGCGTTGCTTGGGGATCGTATTCGTATGAACTCCATTAATAACTCTCGCGTGTATATGCGCAGTTTGGCAACGCGGCAATCTAATTTGGCTTTATCAAAATATGTACATGAGGCCACTCAGGTTTTGAAAGCGGCTAAATATGATTTAATCATTTTGGAAACTTCAGGAATTGGTCAATCTGATACTGAGATTATTGAACATTCTGATGTGTCCTTATATGTCATGACACCTGAGTTTGGTGCAGCCACGCAGTTGGAAAAGATTGACATGCTAGATTTTGCAGATTTGGTGGCCATCAACAAATTTGATAAACGAGGGTCTTTGGATGCTTTACGCGATGTC
This sequence comes from Gelidibacter sp., assembly GCA_039935255.1. Lineage (GTDB taxonomy): Bacteria > Bacteroidota > Bacteroidia > Flavobacteriales > Flavobacteriaceae > Gelidibacter. The sequence goes on from JBDTKP010000180.1 coordinate 3,343, forward strand.
AAAAAACAATATGTCCGCAATCATTTATTGTGGGAGGTCGATCCAAAAGATTTACCGGTTTTTGGAACCATTGCATCACAATTTAATGATCCAGGAATGAACACGCTCTATAAAGCAATTATGGATAAAATTGTGGAGATAACGGGTGCGGACTTAAAATCTTCCTATACTATTTCTGAAGAAATTAGCGAGAAAATTTTTGTCATTCCTCCGGCAAGAACACGTTATTTATCAGAAATTGCAGAAAGTAATCGTGCATACGATAAAACAGCTAATGAGCAAGTGGAAGTTGCACAAAAGCTCTTTGGTATCTATAAAACCATCGAATCAGTGGTCGGCCAGGCTCCAGAATTGGACAAAGCGGGCATTGAAAGTCAATCTGTCAGTTTGGATGCAGATGATAATAAGGATTTTATAAAGTTATTGGTGGCCGAATTTGACCGTGTCAAATTGAACCTCGATCCATACAATTGGGAAGTTATCACAGGTTGGGACGAAAAAGTGAATACTTACAAGAGTCCAATCTATTCTTTTAAAGTAAGAGATAAGGAAATAAAAATTGAAACACATACAGAGTCACTTTCACATTCGCAGATTCCAAAAGTGGCACTTCCAAAATATCAAGCTTGGGGGGATATTTTAAGATGGGTGCTCCAAGAAAATGTTCCTGGTGAATTTCCGTTTACTTCTGGATTATATCCTTTTAAAAGAACAGGTGAAGATCCAGCACGTATGTTTGCGGGAGAAGGTGGTCCAGAAAGAACCAACAGACGTTTTCATTATGTGAGTATGGGTTTACCGGCCAAACGTTTGTCAACAGCTTTTGATAGTGTTACGCTTTATGGAAATGATCCAGACCTGCGACCTGATATCTACGGAAAAATTGGAAATGCAGGTGTGAGCATTTGCTGTTTGGATGATGCCAAAAAATTGTACTCAGGATTTAATTTGTCGCATCCGATGACTTCCGTTAGTATGACCATCAATGGTCCGGCGCCCATGTTGCTCGGCTTTTTTATGAATGCCGCCATTGATCAGCAATGTGAGCTTTATATCAAAGAAAATGGTTTAGAAAAAGAGGTTGAGGCTAAAATTGCTAAAATTTATAAAAATAAAGATGTTGAGCGTCCATCCTACAAAGGCGATTTACCAGAGAGTAATGACGGCTTGGGATTAATGCTTTTGGGAGTTACTGGCGACCAGGTATTACCGAATGACGTTTATCAAGACATCAAAATTAAAACGATTGCCCAGGTTCGTGGTACCGTACAAGCTGATATTTTAAAGGAAGATCAAGCACAAAATACCTGTATTTTTTCTACGGAGTTTGCGTTGCGATTGATGGGTGACGTCCAGGAATATTTCATTGAGAATAATGTACGTAATTTCTATTCGGTGTCCATTTCTGGATATCATATTGCTGAAGCAGGCGCGAATCCAATTACGCAATTAGCCTTGACATTATCCAACGGATTTACCTATGTGGAGTATTATTTAAGTAGGGGCATGGATATCAATAAATTTGGTCCAAATCTCTCCTTCTTTTTCTCCAACGGGGTCGATGCGGAATATGCTGTTATTGGTCGCGTAGCTCGTAAAATATGGGCCAAAGCAATGCGAAATAAATACAATGCCGACCCAAGAGCGCAAATGTTGAAATATCATATCCAAACTTCTGGGCGTAGTTTGCATGCTCAGGAGATAGATTTTAACGACATCCGTACCACACTTCAAGCGCTGTACGCTATTTACGACAACTGTAATTCACTGCACACGAATGCTTATGACGAAGCCATTACAACACCAACAGAAGAATCTGTGCGTCGTGCCATGGCTATCCAATTGATTATTAATAAGGAATTAGGATTAGCTAAGAATGAAAACCCAATCCAAGGTTCTTTTATTATTGAAGACCTGACCGATTTAGTGGAAGAAGCTGTTTTATTGGAATTTGATCGTATTACAGAAAGAGGCGGTGTTCTTGGTGCAATGGAAACCATGTACCAACGCAGTAAAATTCAGGAGGAAAGCTTGTATTATGAGACTTTAAAGCATAATGGGGAATTTCCGATTATTGGTGTTAATACCTTCTTAAGTAGTCAAGGATCGCCAACTGTCATTCCGAAAGAAGTTATCCGTGCCACAGAGGAAGAGAAGCAATTACAAATCAGAACACTTGAAAATCTTCATAAAGGGAATGATATCGAAGCAATGTTAACAGAATTACAGCACAAAGCCATTCACAACGAAAATATCTTTGAAGCCTTGATGGAGGTGTGTAAAGTAGCTTCATTAGGTCAAATCACGGCGTCGTTATTTGAAGTAGGAGGTCAGTACAGGAGAAATATGTAAGCAGCGAACCGCATTTCCCTTTTCGGGAAATGCGTGTGAGTCGCTTATCCCGAGTTTTTTCGAGGGATCTCTTGGGAAAGTTCCAAGTTTATTCATCTAATTTCCCTTTTCGGGAAATGCGTGTGAGTCGCTTATCCCGAGTTTTTTCGAGGGATCTCTTGGGAAAGTTCCAAGTTTATTCATCTGATTTCCCTTTTCGGGAAATGCTTGTGAGTCGCTTATCCCGAGTTTTTTCGAGGGATCTCTTGGGAAAGTTCCAAGTTTATTCATCTAATTTCCCTTTTCGGGAAATGCTTGTGAGTCGCTTA
>JBDTKP010000181.1:0-6721 GCA_039935255.1 Gelidibacter sp.
AAAAAAAAGAATAATTCTGAACGCTTAATACAGCCTAATTGTATTGCCTACTCCGGGAATAACCCTAACACATTTGCTTTTGAAAAAAGAAACTTTAACCGCGAGAGAGGTCAAGTTGAGCGCAAAGGAGACGAGAAAGTTGAGACTTTGACCTCTTCGACAGGCTCAGGGCAGCATAGCTCAGTAAACGTACTTGGACAAGCTCAGCTACAAAATTGGACTTCAAATGAAGAACACATTTAGATGTAGAAAACCTGAAACTAGAAATCTGAAACATGAAACTAGAAACCCTTCCCTACCGCTTTATCGGATTATTACTATAGACCGTAAAATCCTTTTCTTCCGTTAAAACACCATTTTCATAGTATTTCCAAACTCCATGTTTTTTATCATTCTTATAAGCACCTTCCACTAATAATTCTCCGGAAGCATTATAATATTTGGACATGCCATCGAGCATATCATTTTTATATAAAAAATCTTTGATGAGCACACCATTTTCGGAAAAAACTTTAGAAGCGCCGTTTAGTTTCCCATCAACATATTTGGATTGTTCAGCCAGTTGGCCTTTGGGATAATACACCAACCTTTCACCCTCGAGTTGACCTTTGTCATTATAATATTCATCAATCATAATGCCCTTTGTTTTATTATGGTAATACACCCATTTCCCAACAAACAATTTGCCTACCATTTGCCCTTCACTAATCAACTTTCCTTGAGAAGAATAAAATTTAACAAGAATACTATCATCTTTCGCAGAAAACTGTCTGGTAGCACTTAATACACTCTTCTTTCCAACCAGCTTATAAAACTTGAATTCCCCAACTTCCTGACCATGCTCAAATTTTCCTTCGTAACGGGGTTGCGTCGTGGCATCAAAATTCTTTTTCCAAAAGCCATGTCGCTTTCCGTCGCTGTCAAGTTGATTGATCTGATCTTGAGCCAGCATCGGTGTTAAAAATAATGTTAAAAATAAAACTAATATAATATTTTGTTTAATCATTTTGTAATTTTGTTAAACAGAACTGATGTTCAGTTGCTTTTATGTCGAACAAATAAACTCAAAAAAATGACAATTATTTCAAAAACTCTAAAGATTTTACCGTTGTTGCTATTAATGATAGGTTTTCAATCATGTAGTAATGACGATGACAACACTACGCCAAAACAAATGGACATTGTTGAAACCGCGATGGCGTCTCCCGACCTCAGCAGCTTAGTCGCTGCTTTAAAAGCAGCAGATGGTAACTTAGTAAACGTTTTAAGCGGCGAAGGCCCTTTTACTGTTTTGGCACCAACAAACGCAGCTTTTTCTAAATTTTTAGCTGACAATGGCTTTGCAAAACTAAGTGATGTACCCACTGATGTGCTTTCTCAAATTTTATTAAATCACGTGATTTCAGGAAATGTATCTTCTACAGATTTAACCACGGCCAAATCTGGTTACGCAAACACCAATGCTTCAGGTCCTGAAGGAAAAAAATTAAGTTTATACTACAACACCACTGATGGGGTAAGGTTTAACGGAATTTCTAAAGTAAAAACTGCAGACATTTCAGCAAGTAATGGTACGATCCATATTGTTGATGCTGTTATCGGATTACCAACAGTTGTAGATTTCGCATTAGCAAATCCTGCATTATCGAGCTTAGTAGCTGCCTTGCAAGCTGCAGATTCTCAAGATCCTTCACCAAAATTAATTGGGACATTATCTGGTAAAGGGCCATTTACAGTATTTGCTCCAACAAATGATGCTTTCGCTGCTTTATTAACAGAGCTCGACCCAACAGGAGCAACAAAATTAGGTGACGTAGCACCGGCAACAGTTCAAGCTATTTTGCTACAGCATGTCGTAAGTGGTAATGTAACTTCTGACAAACTATCTACTGGTACAGTTGCAACTTTAGGTGGTGAAGTAATGATCGATGCCCCTAAACTTACGATTACAGATGCTAATGACAGAGTGAGTAAAATTCTCGCTTCTTTAGTTGACATACAAGCAGTAAATGGTGTGGTGCATGCTATCGATCGCGTAATTTTACCAGGACAATCTAAATAATTTATTTAGAATTGAATTTCTAAATTCTTTTGATTGATAGCAGAAATGCCTCTGAAAAATTCAGAGGCATTTTTTATTACATAAATCTTGCCTTAGATTTTGATAAGCACAAGAGGTGATTGCATTCTGAATTTTCCAAAATTTGTAAATGGGATAGGATTTTGATAACAGCGTTCATAGGATTCTCAAATCCTAAAAATAAGCACGAATAAGAGATTCAATTTTAAGTAATCGTCAATTACCTAAGAAGCATTAAAATTGCTTGCCAATTGAGTCTACATATCTTGACTTAAGTAAGTGCCAAACAAACTTCAAAAACGTCAAAATATGCTCTAGTTTGAATGGTGTTCTATAAAACCTACAGAAGTATCAATAGCATCAGTTATGCGCTCATAGTTATTAGATTTAAAGATGTTATCACATACAAAACTCAATAGCGTTCTAAATAAAAATGCCTCTGAAAACTCAGAGGCAGATTTTAAAATTATAAAGTAAAATTTAGCGTTTTCCTTGCTTTTTCTGCTCTTCAGCCTGCTCCATCATTTCTTTCATCTTCTTCTGAAACTTACTTTCTTTTTTAGGTTTTGCTTTGCTCACCTGAATTCGTGCGTGGATCTTATCCTCATCTAAAATGAAATTCTTGATCACGATCATAATTCCAATACTAATTAAATTCGAAATAAAATAATACAAACTCAATCCAGATGCATAATTATTAAAGAAAAATAACATCATAATTGGCGAGAAGTAAATCATATACTTCATCATTTTCGCCATATCTGGCATCCCTTCTTGTGTTGGTTGTGAGGCCATTTGTTGTCCTGTAGTCATTTTCATATAGAAGAAAATAGCGATAGATGCCAATATTGGAAACAAACTCACGTGATCACCGTAAAATGGAATCTTGAACGGTAAGTCGACAATAGTATCATAAGACGACAAATCATCTGCCCAAAGGAAACTTTTCTGACGAATATCAAACGCCGATGGGAAAAACTGGAACAAAGCATAAAACACTGGCAACTGAATCAATGCTGGTATACATCCAGCCAACGGACTCGCCCCTGCTTTGGATTGTAAAGCCATCGTTTCTTGTTGAATTTTCAGCTTGTTGTCTTTATATTTCTCACGAATAGCATCCAATTCTGGCTTAATAATCCTAAGTTTTGCCTGCGATAGGAATTGTTTATACTGTACGAACGATAAACACAATTTGATCAAAATCGTCATGACCACAATCGCAATTCCGTAAGGCATATAAGATCCTAAAAACGCAAATAGCGGAATAAATAGGTAGCGGTTGATCCATCCAAAAATACCCCAACCTAACGGTAAAACTTCATCAAGATTTCTATTATAAGCATTTAATATTTTATAATCACTTGGGCCGTAATACAAGTCCATACTCTTATTAAGCTCGCCACCTTCAAGAGCTAAAGACAATTTACTAGCGAAGGCTTTCGTAAAGAGCGTATCGATATCCTCGTCCTTCACCAAGTTTTGCGAGTGAAAATACCCCGTTTTGAAAGGTTGATCCGCCAAAAGGATGGAGGTAAAAAAGTGCTGTTTGTTAGCGATCCAAGTGACATCTTTCTTAGTATCATCCTTAGATTCACCTTGACCTAAATAGTCATCCTTACCACCTTCATATTCGAAGATAAGTTCGGTATATCTGTTTTCGTACGAGATACTCTGAGCATGACGGTAAGTCTTTATCTTCCAATCGAGATTAACTTCCTGTGACGTATTAAATACGTCGCTAAGCCCTTGTGATCGCACATGAAAGCCAAACATGTAGTCATCTGGTTTCAATTCATAACGGTACTCCAAAAACTTAGTTTCAGAAACTTTCAGTTTCATGGACACCACTGTATTTTCACCATTTTTGGTTATAGTTGGCTCAAAATAAAGATCTTGGGTGTTTAAGTTTCTATTATCGGTGGTAGAAAATGAAATATTAAAAGCCGCATTACCATCTTTAATAATATAAATAGGAACGGAATCAGAATTCACAAACTTTTTAAGTTTTACTTCAGACAGGTATCCCCCTTTATTGCTAAACTTCAATTGCAATAAATCTGTCTCGACCAATGTTTCATTGTCTCTAGCAGATGGTAAAGTTGATGCGTATGCAAAAGCCCCCAATTTATTCTTCAATCCTTCCAGTTTGATTGAATCCAAAGCTGTTGTATTGGAATAATCTTCAGCATTAGTAACGAAAGTGTCCTTATTTACTTCCGCTTTTTTCTCAGACTCTACTTGTACTTTCTTTGCTAATTCTTCTGCTGCAAGTTCTTCAGGAGTTGGTTGGTTCTGCCACAGCATGAACAATAATATTCCAAAAATAAGAACGAATCCTACAATCGAATTGAGATCAAATTTCTTTTCTTCCATTTATTTGATGTTCAGACCTGAAAAGTTTTAAAATCTTATCGGGTCTTTTTAAGTTGGTAATTAATTTTTAATATGATTTTTCAGAGCAAAAATGCATCCAAATTTAATTTTGTGCCATACTGACACGGTTTTTATTGTTTTTGTAATCTAAGGCAGCTTTTACGAATGCCACAAATAAGGGATGTGGATTGGTTACTGTACTCTTATACTCTGGATGATACTGCACACCTACAAACCAATTATGAGCAGGTATTTCAACGATTTCCACCAATCCTGTATCAGGATTCAAACCGGTAGCTTTCATGCCTGCATCTTCAATTTGCTTTTTATAAGCATTGTTAAATTCATAACGGTGACGATGACGTTCTAAAATATCGGATGTTTTATACACATCTTTGGCAATGCTTCCCTCTTCCAAATGACAAGTCCAAGCGCCAAGACGCATGGTACCACCTTTATCCGTAATATTTTTTTGTGATGCCATCAAATCAATAACAGGATCTGATGTATGAGGGTTCATCTCAGTTGAATTGGCGTTTTTTAAACCCAATACATTTCGGGAATATTCAATGACGGCCATTTGCATTCCTAAACAAATTCCCAAAAAAGGAATGTTGTTTTCTCTCACATATCTCACCGCCTCAATTTTTCCGTCTACACCGCGTTCTCCAAAACCAGGAGCAACCAATACGCCGTCTAAATGTGCTAATTTTTCAGCTGCATTTTCTACGGTCAAATGTTCTGAATGTATGGATTCCACATTTACTTTCACTTCATTTTCTGCACCTGCATGAATGAACGATTCTAAAATAGATTTGTAGGAATCTTGAAGCTCTACATATTTTCCAATCAATCCAATGGTTACTTCACTCTTAGGGTTCTTAAGTTTTTTCAAAAATTGATTCCACTGCGTCAAATCTGGCGCATCACTTTGAAGATCTAATTTTTTAAGAACTACTTTATCTAAACCTTGCTCCAACATCAAATTGGGTACATCATAAATAGTTGACGCATCAATCGATTGAATGACGGCCTCCTCACGAACATTGCAAAACAAAGCTAGTTTTCGGCGCAGGTCCATTGGTAACTCATGCTCTGTACGGCACACTAAAATATCTGCCATAACGCCACTTTCCATCAAAGTCTTAACACTGTGCTGGGTTGGTTTTGTTTTCAATTCGCCCGCTGCCGACAAATACGGCACTAAAGTTAAATGGATCACGATCGCGTTATGCTCTCCCAAATCCCATTTTAGTTGACGCACTGCTTCAATATAAGGTAAGGATTCAATGTCACCTACAGTCCCTCCTATCTCTGTAATGACGATATCGTAATCGCCAGAGTTTCCAAGAATTTGGACTCTGTGCTTTATTTCATCAGTAATATGAGGAATTACCTGAACGGTTTTCCCTAAAAACTCGCCACGACGTTCTTTCTCAATCACACTTTGATAAATACGACCAGTTGTAACGTTATTTGATTGACTTGTGGGCACATTCAAAAAACGCTCGTAATGTCCTAAATCTAAATCAGTTTCAGCACCATCATCGGTGACATAGCATTCGCCATGCTCATATGGATTCATTGTGCCGGGATCGACGTTAATGTAAGGATCCAGTTTTTGAATGGTGGTTCGGTAGCCTTGTGCTTGAAGTAATTTTGCCAAGGAGGCTGCAATAATGCCTTTCCCTAGGGAAGACGTTACTCCTCCAGTGACGAATATGTATTTTGTAGTAGTTGCCATGATGCGTTGTTAAACGCAGGCAAATTTACAAAATTTAAATAGTTATTATAGTATCTAATTTTAGTTATTTCTGAAGAGAATTAGCGACCACTAATTTCCCTCAAAACACTCATAACCATCGATTTGTAAAGATTAGTAATTTTTAAAGAAATTATTAAAATCCAAACTTTAAAAATAAAAAATCCTGTTCATGGCCAAAATTGATAGAGCAAGTCTTTTATTTTAGGGTGATTTTTAATTAATCTATCTTTTTATCATCTTTCTTAACTTCAAAATTATCAAAGTCTCCACCATTAACTACGGTCCAATTTTCATAATTCTTAAAATATTTGGTGATGACTTTATTGACATCTTCGACCGTTAGCTTTTTGACCTGATCTTCAACATTTTTTTGAAACATCATATCCCGGTCCAAATATAAATTGGTGTTGATGACATTTACCAATTCATCATCCTTAGCTCTCGAAACACTTTGCTCCTGGAACCAACCATTTACAGCGGTTTTAAGTTCTTCCTTTGTA
>JBDTKP010000182.1:0-6281 GCA_039935255.1 Gelidibacter sp.
GTTGAGCCCTAAGTAAGGTGGCAAAATTAAATTTCCCGCACCAAAAAACATAGAAAATAAGGCGAACCCAGTAATGAGTATATCTTTTGTTTTATTCATTTGAAAATTAATGATAATGTATTCAAGCTCGCTACTTCAAGATTCAAACTCTTTATATCTTTGCCGAATATAGTTTAAAAATGATTTTAGAATACAAAGACATCCCTGTTTTTTATACTGATCGAGGCCATGGGAAGGCTGTGGTTTTACTTCATGGCTTTCTTGAAACGGCTTCAATGTGGAGTAATTTGGTAGCAGAAATTGAAAGTGACCACAGAGTTATCACTATTGATTTATTGGGACATGGACAAAGCGGTTGTTTGGGGTATATCCATACCATGGAAATGATGGCTGAAGCAGTGATGTCTGTTTTGAATCATTTGGAAATCAAAAAATCAACTTTCATCGGGCATTCAATGGGTGGCTATGTCGCTTTGGCAATTGCTGAAGCTTTTCCTGGTAGCGTTCATGGACTTTGTATGATGAATTCTACGCCTTTTGCAGATAGTCAGGAGCGTCAAATAAACAGAGATCGGGCTATAAAAGCAGTGAAGTATAATCACAAAAATTTTATAAGAATGTCCATTGTGAATCTGTTTTGCGAAGACAATAGATTGCGGTTTGTCGAAGAAATTGAGTTTATAAAGTTAGAGGCCATGAATTTACCCGTTCAAGGCATTGTGGCGGCTTTGGAAGGTATGAAGGTCCGAAAAGACCGAAGTGTTGTGCTGAAAAAAAACGATGCTCCTAAAATAGTTCTTCTAGGTAAGAAGGATCCTGTTTTGGAATACGATAGCTTGGTATCTCAATTAACAGAACTTGGCGTTGAAAGTATCGGTTATTCAGGTGGGCACATGTCACATATCGAAAATAAAGAAGAATTAACTTACAATATAAAGCGTTTCATCGAAAAATAATGTCTTTAGGCGCTTATTTTTAATTTAAATTCTTAAGTTAGGGGACTCTAACAACCAAAACCATGAAAAAACACAGTACCGCCCCCGCTCCAATGAAGCTTTATTGCAACCTTTTTGGTCACAATTATCAAGTTTCCAAAAAAGTTACTTCTCATGTTAAAGAATACACTTGTACATGCTGTAAAAGACAACTCACTACTAATAGTAACGGTGATTTAACCGAATTAACTCCGAAATTTAAAGAAATCAACTCTACCTTAGAAGCGATGTACATGCGTAGGATGGAGCGATCTCAAGAGAAAATGTTGAGTTCATCAGTATTTTAGGCTGTCTTGATTAATTATTTAGCCCTTTAAATAGAGATTAACATTATTAGTCAAGTGAAAAACATTTGCCTTTTCTTTTTGGATTAACCATGTTTTTACAAAAAAACCATCTTTCATATAAAGAAATAAATAGCGGACTGGCATGCCACAATAAATAGTAATCGAGATCTTATGCTGCTAACTTAAAAGTATAAGGAAATCAATTCTGTTATTGAACGCCTACATAAAAAACGAAGGTTAAAAAGAACCGAAGGCTTGCTTGTGTTTGAGCACTGATTCTAGTAAAGCTAATGTATTTTTTCTGCGACCTCGTTTAATTATAATATTAACATATAATCTTTTTGAATAGATTTCAATTTGATTAGCATGTTGGTTGTAATAAAAGTTCGAATTTTGAAACAGCTCTATTGCAGACTATTTCATCACGACAATGTTGTGGCAAACGACATTACTAAGTTCGTCATGGAATACACGTGTTTACATTGTGGTAAAGAATTAACCACTAGTGATCAGAGTGACCTTATCCCGTTAACCGATAAAAGACGCGAAACCAACAAGGTTCTAAAAACCCGTTATACCATAAAAGAATTAAAGTAAAACAAAAAGCTTATTGATCCTTCAGCGGGTTCCAGCCTTTTGCAATGAGCGGAATCAATGTTTCTCCTCGCGTTATCAAATGCATGCCATTTTCTTTTTCAGTCATATAGCCTATCACCGTCAAATTCGGATTTCCTTTAATTTTGGGAAAATCGTCCTGTGAGATGGTCATTAATAATTCATAATCTTCTCCACCACTTAAAGCAATCGTCGTGCTATCAATATTAAATTCTTCACAGGTAGAAATGACTTGTGGATCCAATGGGATCTTGTTCTCATACAATACAGCGCCTACATTACTTTGCTTACATAAATGTATGATTTCTGAAGAAAGGCCATCACTAATATCAATCATGGCTGTAGGTTTTACTTCCAAATCCTTTAATAGTTTAACAATGTCTTTGCGAGCTTCAGGTTTCAATTGACGTTCCACAATATATGCATACGGGTCTAAATCAGGCTGATTGTTTGGGTTCACCTTAAAGACTTCTTTTTCGCGTTCCAAAACTTGAAGGCCCATATAAGCACCACCTAAATCGCCAGTAACAACTAGTAGGTCATTAGGTTTTGCGCCACTTCTGTAAACAACATCATCTTTGTTAACTTCTCCAATGGCCGTAATACAAATGATTAAACCTGTAGTTGAAGAGGTGGTGTCACCACCAACAACGTCCACGTCATAAGCTTTTGCAGCAGTTTCGATGCCAGCATAAAGTTCTTCAAGTGCCTCCAAAGGGAATCGGTTGGAAATTGCAATAGAAACAGTGACTTGCGTGGCATTGGCATTCATCGCATACACGTCAGATAAGTTTGCCATAATAGCCTTGTAGCCCAAATGTTTTAAAGGCATGTAGCTTAAATCAAAATGGACATGTTCTACTAATAAATCGGTAGTCACAACAATCTGTTTTGACTTAAATTCTAAAACAGCGGCATCATCACCGATCCCTTTAATGGTGGATTTCTGGTTGATTTCAAAATGTTCTGTCAAGTGATCTATGAGGCCAAATTCGCCTAAATCACTTATGGAAGTTCGTGGCTGATTTTTATCTTCTATCATGTTGCAAATTTAGTGATATCGCTGCGTAAATGCGACTCATTTTTTGTAAAAATTATACTGCCCAAGATATCGATAAAATCAATTAGCCCATTTGGGATTATAATGAAAAGTTGCATGGGAATACCCTAGTAATATTGTATATTTGTCCTCTATTTAGAAATAATCTTAATAAGAAAATGATAAAAGTATCTGAAACAGCTAAAAAGAAAGTCATTGAACTAATGAGTGAGGATGGCTTTGACTGGGCAATCGACTTTGTGCGCGTTGGTGTAAAAAGTGGCGGTTGTTCAGGTTTATCATATGATCTAAAATTTGATAAATCACAACAAGACGAGGATAAGGTTTTTGAAGATAATGGTGTCAGAATTATCATTGACAAGAAAAGTTTTTTATACCTTATTGGTACAACCCTTGAGTATTCAGGAGGTTTAAATGGTGCGGGTTTTGTATTTAATAATCCAAATGCAAATCGTACCTGCGGATGCGGGGAGTCTTTCTCCCTTTAAGTTCACCGCAATCTTCCTAAGGGAAGGAGTTGAATATATAATGAAAATGACATGACTAAGTATACAGAAGACGATTTAAGAGAAGAGTTAAAAACCAAGGAATATGAGTACGGGTTTTATACAGATATAGAATCAGATACGTTTCCTCCGGGATTAAATGAAGATGTTGTCAGAGGTATTTCCCTTAAAAAGGAAGAGCCAGAATGGATGACTGAATGGCGTTTGGAAGCGTTCCGTGCGTGGCAAGAAATGGTTGAGCCAGATTGGGCAAATGTTCATTATGAGAAACCCGATTTTCAAGCTATTTCCTACTATTCCGCACCCAATACAAAGCCTAAATTTGATAGTTTGGATGAGGTAGATCCAGAATTGCTAGAAACTTTTAAGAAGCTAGGGATTTCTATGGATGAACAGAAAATGTTGGCGGGTGTTGCGATGGATGTTGTGATTGACTCCGTTTCTGTAGCTACGACTTTTAAAAAATCATTGAATGAGAAAGGTATTATTTTCTGTTCTATAAGTGAAGCGATTAGAGAGCATCCAGAGTTAGTTCGAAAATATATAGGAACCGTTGTGCCTCAAAAAGATAATTTTTATGCGGCTTTAAACTCAGCCGTATTTAGTGATGGTAGTTTTTGTTATATTCCTAAAGGTGTTCGTTGCCCTATGGAATTGTCTACCTATTTCCGAATCAATCAGGCAGGTACGGGGCAGTTTGAAAGAACGCTACTTATTGCTGATGAGGACAGTTACGTTAGTTACTTAGAAGGTTGTACCGCGCCAAGTCGTGATGAGAACCAATTGCACGCTGCTGTAGTGGAATTGATTGCTATGGATGGTGCAGAGATTAAATACTCAACCGTTCAAAACTGGTTCCCAGGAAATGCAGAAGGAAAAGGAGGCGTTTTCAACTTTGTAACAAAACGCGGAATTTGTGAAAAGAATGCCAAAATCTCATGGACACAAGTTGAAACTGGTTCTGCCGTGACATGGAAATATCCAAGTTGTATTTTAAAAGGAGATAATTCTGTAGGTGAGTTTTATTCAATTGCAGTGACTAATAATCACCAACAAGCCGATACCGGAACGAAAATGATCCATTTGGGTAAAAACACCAGATCGACTATTATTTCTAAAGGTATCTCAGCTGGAAAATCTCAAAACTCATATAGAGGATTGGTTTCTATTGGCGCAAGAGCTGAAAATGCACGGAATTTTACGGAATGTGACAGTTTATTGATGGGTAACGAGTGCGGTGCACATACCTTCCCATATATTGAAGTTAAAAATAAATCAGCAAAAGTAGAACACGAAGCTACAACCAGTAAAATTGGTGAAGAGCAAATTTTCTATTGCAACCAACGTGGTATTGATATTGAAAAAGCAATTGCACTCATTGTAAATGGGTTTAGTAAGGATGTCTTGAATAAATTACCGATGGAGTTTGCAATTGAAGCACAGAAATTATTAGAAATAAGTTTAGAAGGATCGGTTGGATAATAAATTCATGCACGGTTATAAACAAAAACTGTTCTATTAATTAAAGTGTGATCAAAATTGAAAAACCTAATTGCCATTTTATTTATTGCGGCGTTATTTTTAAGCTGTAAAAACGATTCAAAGTCTCCAGTCTCTGATGACGACCGTCAGGAAGAAATTAGTAATAGAGAAGTATCAGGAAATTTTTTTTATTACACTGATGCCGCTGTTTTGCAAACCAAAAGTGAATTATTTGGTGTTATTGAAAACGAGAAAGCAAAAGAATTGATTAAAATGGCCGAGCCCTTAAAAGATATCGCAACAGATGAGGTGTCGGTAACTTTAAAAGTGAAGGTTGTTAAAAAACCTGAGTTTGAAGAGGGTTGGGAAAATAGGATAGAAATTATTGACATTATAAAAGTGTCCAAGGTAGACCAGAAAGACAGCGACATCATAAAGTTGAATCAGGAAATTAAAAACCCCGAATTCTAATCCTATAATTTCAGGTATAAATGTTGGGGAATAGTGAAAATATAGAATTTAGTACTTAAAAATTGAAAGTTAAAACATATGTTGAAAATTAGTAATTTACACGCAAGTGTTGACGATAAAGCCATTTTAAAAGGCATTAATTTAGAAGTAAAAGCAGGTGAAGTTCATGCCATTATGGGGCCTAATGGTTCTGGTAAAAGTACTTTAGCATCAGTTATAGCCGGTAAGGAAGATTATGAAATGACTGAAGGCGAAATCCTTTTTGAAAATGAGAGCATTAATGAGTTATCTCCAGAAGAGCGCGCTCATAAAGGTGTTTTCTTGTCTTTTCAATATCCAGTTGAAATCCCTGGTGTTTCTGTGACCAACTTTATAAGAACGGCCATCAATGAAACGCGCAAAGCCAAAGGGCTTGAGGCGATGCCCGCTAATGAGATGCTTAAAATGATTCGTGAAAAATCAGAAATGTTAGAAATAGATCGAAAATTTTTATCCCGATCATTAAACGAAGGTTTTTCTGGAGGTGAAAAGAAACGTAACGAAATTTTTCAACTCGCCATGTTAGAACCTAAATTGGCCATTCTTGACGAAACCGATTCAGGTTTAGATATTGACGCACTTCGCATTGTTGCCAATGGCATCAATAAAATCAGAAGTAAGGATAATGCCGTTATTGTGATTACCCACTACCAACGTTTGTTGGATCATATCGTCCCCGATTTTGTACACGTACTGCACGAAGGTCGCATTGTGAAATCAGGTGGTAAAGAATTGGCCCACGAGCTTGAAGAAAAAGGCTACGACTGGATTAAGGAAGAATTGAACGCTTAGTTTGGTTTGAAAGGTTTCTTGTTTAAAAGTTTCA
>JBDTKP010000183.1:0-8657 GCA_039935255.1 Gelidibacter sp.
GTTTGGGGTACGGGCATAGGATATAAATTCGTAAAAAGCATCGGTAGATGATCCGCGAATCATCATATTGTCTCCCGCATATTCACCCATACGGTGCATCGGATCTGACCACGATTTTAACTGGGCATACATCCCGTTAAGCAATGCATCAAGAGACGCATCTGGATCCCCGACAATAGTCTCCGAGTCCATGCTGCCGTGAGGCAGTCGGTCTATTTCACACGCTGTGAATGTTGCCGCGACCACTATGGCTATAAATATTTTTTTCATGGTGTTTCTATTTAAAATTGTAAGTTAATTCCAAGCATAAATTTAGTTGTCGCCGGATATACTGCAGGTCCTGTTGATCCCATAATGACGCCATCGGCATTCACTGGAATTTCTGGATCTACTCCTGAATACTTAGTGATGGTGAACAAATTTTCTCCAGATAACGAGATACGTAAGTTATCTACCTTAAACTGGCTTAAATCAATATTGTATCCCAATGTAAGGGAACGCAACTTTAAAAAATCGTTGTTTTCCAAATAACGCGTGGAGGTAGCATTACCCTTATCTTGGTTATTATATTTGGCTACAGGGTGCGTGGCAATATCACCTGGCTTCTCCCAACGGTTCCATTCTGGTCTCAAACGCATTTGGTTACGATCGGTGTAAGTACCATCCGAATCATATTCTTGTCGTGAATAGTTGTAGATTTTACCACCTAAAGCATAGCCGAATACAGCGTTGAAATCGAATCTCTTATAAGTCAATGCTGTAGAAAAACCTCCAAACAGATTAGGAGATACTTTCCCCGTTTTTTCAAACGTGGCTTGTGAGTAATTAGACGTTGTTTCACGCGCTAATTCATTACCATCGGCATCTCTATCGACTTTGTACCACAATGGCGATCCATTTTCAGGATCTACACCAGCCCATTCCTTTAAATAATAAGTATCCACCGGACGACCAGGCTCTAACATACGCTGTGCAGAACCAGCAACGCCAAGGTTATCGCCCACTATTATTGGACGAACCACATAGTCGCCAGCTGCATTTTTTGTCTTATATAATTTGGTCAATTTATTGATGTTATGACCTAAGTTCAAATCTAAACTCCAAGTCAAATCTTGATTGCGAATGATATCCCCACCAATGGCAACCTCAATCCCCTTGTTCTCCATTTCGCCAATGTTCTGCCAAATGCTTGTCACACCTGTCAACCCAGTGATTGGAACTTGATAAAGAATGTTTTCCGTGTTCTTTTCATAAACGTCAACCGTTAATCGGGCACGGTTATTCAATATACTTGCGTCGATACCTACACCACTGGTATACGTCTTTTCCCAGGTTAGATTTTTATTACCAATTTGACTGATCAATGCCCCTGGATTCTGATTGTAGCTCGCACCACCTGACACCGCATATAAATCATATTGCGGATACAAAGCACTTGGACGATTTCCTACGGAACCGTAAGAAGCACGGATTTTCAGCGCATCTACCCAGTCGGCTTTAAACCATTCTTCATTATTAATATTCCATCCACCACTTACGGAGAAGAAATTACCATACTTGGCATTGTCACCAAAATTGGAAGCCCCATCTCTACGGAAAGAAACCTGACCCATGTATTTATTGTCATAGGCATAATTGGCATTGGAAAGCACAGACTGCACAGCCCATTCGCTGATACCACCTTTTGTGCGCTCTGGAACTGCAACAACGTCCAATATTTCAAACCCTGGAATAAAACCAGTGCCAAATGCCTCTAGAGTCTCACCACGATAATCATTATATTCATAAGCGACCAAAGCGTTCACATCGTGCTTGCCCCAAGACTTGTTGAAACGTAGAATCTGGTTGGTGTACATACGGGTGTAATCTGATCGGTATTCCTCAATACGACCACCTACACTTTCACCACCGCTAGAACGAGGGTCGGAATAGTAATTTGATTTTGAATTGTTGTAACGTATGTTGTTCACCGAAGAAAACGTTAACCAATCAGCCAATCGGACATCAAAATCCATGTTCCCCATAAACTCATAGTTTTTGCTCGCACCATGATTCCATTGAAGATCGTACAGGTAATTGGTGCCGGCACTGTTTACCCAACTGCTAGAGCGGTGTCCCACTAAACTTCCATCTGCCTTGTAAGGACTATCCCATGGGAGGTTAGAGTACATGGCCGTTGTATCATATTGACGGTCATCCACATCCCGTATCGATCCCGATATTGCAGGTTTGATGGTCAACCAATCCAAGGGTTTGTATTCCGTTTTGAAACGGAAATTGTAACGCTTATAGTCATAGCCTTTCACTGCACCTTCCTCATCGTATAATCCAAGAGACATATAAGACCGTAGTGTTTCAGTACCGCCTTGAATCGAGACATTGTAAGTACGCGTTAAACCAGTTTTGGTCGCCACATTCCACCAATCGAAATTGCTATTACGTAAATCGGAATTCCAACGTGGAAATGAAATTTGATCAGCATTGGCAAACGACGCGTAATAATCATACAATTCCGCACCATTCATCATATTGGTATTCCCATTATTGAGCTGATTGAGACCAACTTTAGTAGAAAAGCTTACCGTCGTTTTCCCTAATTTAGCTCTCTTTGTTGTCACAACAATAACCCCGTTGGCGCCTTGAGACCCATAGATGGAAGTTGAAGCAGCATCTTTCAACACGGTCATAGTATCGATATCATCCGGATTCAATTCTCCTGAACTTGACCCTACGATAACACCGTCAATAACCCAAAGTGGAGCAGTGGTTCCACTTAAAGTTGCTTGCCCACGGATGACCACGGCGCCTCTTGAACCAGGCTGTCCCGACCCAGAAGCAACATATACTCCAGGCGCCTTTCCATTAAGCATATTTTCTACAGTAGGTGTGGTCACATTTCTTAAGTCATCACCTTTAACCGTATTCAACGCGCCTGTTAAGCTCTCTCTTTTTTGGGAACTATAGCCTACTACGACAATTTCGTCCAGTTTTGCCACATCCTCTTGGAGCGTGATATTTATTTGAGAGCGACCATCTACTTTAACTTCAGAAGTCAAAAACCCCACGAAGGACACCACCAATATTGCCGTATCATTTTTAACACTTATTTCGAAATTGCCATCAAAATCTGTGGCAACACCATTGGAAGTGCCCTTTTCGAGAATGGTTGCACCTGGCACGGCATATCCAGTACCAGCTTCCGTTATTGTTCCTTTCACCGCAACCTTAGATTGCGCATAGGCCGAACCTACAAAGAGTGATAGGACTAAAACAAATAATAGTTTCTTCATTATTTTAATTTTAAATTAGTTTTTCTTTTTTTTTCAGCGTATGCTTTCACTTTTTAATAGGTATCCTTGATCCAATTGTAAGGTTTGCGTTTAACCCATAGGCCTCTCGTGAAATCAGGAATTTCCTGAGGCGCACCGTTATTTTCTATGGACGCTTCTGAGAGTGGCGTTATAGAACTCCATGCTGCTGCATCATAAGCATCCATTGGTGGTGCAATCTTTTCTTTGGCCGATTCTATAAAAGAGTTCATTACAAAAAAGTCCATGCCACCATGACCTGCGTCCATCGCCATCTCTCCATATTTTTTCCATAAGGGATGGTCATATTTTTCCAACCATTCATCAGCAACATCCCATCGGTGGGGCTTTGATTGTCCTTCTACATAAATTCTATTGCCATCATCTTCCCATAACCCATTGGCTCCTTGAACTCTAAATCCTAAAGAATAAGGTCTTGGTAAATTAACATCGTGGGTAATGATGATGGTTTCGCCGTTGGTAGTCTCTACCGTAGTAGTGATCACATCACCTTGTTTGAATTTCAACTTCGCATTAGGATGGTCTTTTCCACCATTATCAACGATGTAATTATGCAATCCGATGCCTTTTGATGCATTGGAAGTCAATGACATTAATCGGTTACCGCGATTGACATCGCACATCGCTGCTATTGGTCCAATACCATGGGTTGGATAAACATCAGCATTTCTTAATAAGGAATGTTGTGTACGCCATGCAGATTCAGAAATACCCTTAGCTCCAAATTCCACACCTTTACCATAAGCTGATTTGCCATCATTGAATTTCACACCGCGTAAGTCGTGCTGATAACCGCATCTGAAATGAACCAACTCACCAAACACATCTTGTTTCACCATATTTAATACCGCAAGAACATCGCGACGGTAATTCACATTTTCAAGAATCATCAAATGTGATCCTGTTGCTTCATGTGTATTGACCAAGTCCCAGCACTCTTCCAAAGTATTAGCTGCAGAAACTTCCAAACCTGTGTACTTACCAGCTTTCATAGAATCTACCGCCATTTTAGTGTGCCATAACCAAGGCGTAGAAATCACCACTGCATCCACTTTTTTTAAATTCAGGAGGTTCAGATAATCTTGGTCATTTTTATCAAAAACTTGAGGCTTTGCAAATCCTGCATCCTTTATCATTTTCAACACCAGCTCAATTCTGGCAGGATCTATATCACATATGGCCGTGATTTCAGTATCCTTTCTAAGCAACACATTATTTAAGTGGTTCACACCTCTTAGGCCTACGCCTATAAAAGCAACTTTTAATTTTTGGTCAGCGGAACCCAATAGTGCACCAAATGACATATTAGGAAGCATTATTAAACCCTCGCCGGCCAAAGCTGTCTTTTTCACAAAATCTCTTCTTGAACTCATATCTCTTATCTCTTATTGTTAACGATTCGTTAAATAAATCCGTTCTCAAATTTGATACTTAACTGTTCTATTTCGGGCGATATTTTAGGCGTTTAAGAGGAGGATGACCTGAATGATGAAATAGTACTCCTTTTTGACTAATAATTACCTACACTTGGCTTAATGTATTCTATGTCAAATATTCTCCCTCCTATTTTATTAATACCTTTACCATAATCAGTTCGTATCTTTTTTAGGAGCTATCTATTTACTTCAGAAAATAGCTTTAAAAAATAAAAATTTGGCTTATGTTTAGTTTCAAACACTATCCTAGTATCCTTTGTTTTTTTTTAGCGCTTACGTCATCAGGGCTAGCTCAGCACCATGTCAATTTCACACATTTGTCTCCTTCTTCAGACAATAGAGCTATTACTGTTAGCAAAACACTACAAGATGCTTTTGGAAATATCTGGATGGTGCAGCGGGGCGACATTTACCTCTACGATGGCTACAATTATAGATTGATTGAAAACGAAACCATTTTCCCTCAAGCTGAGGGGTATCAACCCATAAAAGACATCCTTATTGATGACCTTAAAAATATTTGCGTGGTATCTGAAAACGGCCTATTAACCCAATACAACCCTATAAAAGGAGTTTTCGAAGAGGTCACACCACTCTTAAAAAACAAAAACGTCAGCGTCATCACATCGCGTAATAAAAAATTGTGGCTCGCCACTAAAAGCGGAAGCATATACGCCTATTCAAATTCTAAAATGGATAGCATTACCACCCTACCAGGATGGGATACCCAATCAAAGGAGATTTCAGCTATAGCAATCGGACAAACCGACGAAGTGTTTTTAAGTACTGGAGATGGCACTATTATTATATATGCTTTACAATCAAAAACAATGGAACCGCTCATCGCGCCATTTAACAATTATCCTGAAAACTTAAAACTAACCACAGATCGCTACAACAGATTATGGATTGGAACAGAAACCAAAGGTCTTTTTCTGTATGACATCAGGACTAAGGCATTGATTCAAGATTCATTTTTTAAAGGAAATATCCATAACATTAAAAATGAGTTGTTTTTAAATCTTTATTGCGACAGTAATGACTTCTTATGGGCAGGAACTGATGGTGGAGGTCTGTATAAAGTAAATTTAACCACGGGTGAAGTGCAGTTATTCTCCAAAGAGTCCAATAGTGAATTTTCATTAAGCAGTAACACGATTCTAAATATCAATGAGGATAATCATCAAAATATTTGGATTACACCCAATTACGGCAATTTAAATATTTTACCCAATGCCGATAACAATATCAATTACCACGAAGGTTCTGAAAATCGGACGCCCACCAGAATATTAAGTATTTATAGAAGCTCTGACAATGCAATATGGGCAGGAACTGATGGATCAGGACTGACTAGAATTACATTAAATGCCGACGGAACTACTGAAGAAAAGCAATTTTTTAATGATTCTAAGACCCACAAAGGATTTTATGTTCAAACGATCGCAGAGGATAATAAAGGTAACATTTGGATTGGAACCTATAAAAATGGCTTATGGCTCTATGATTCCAAAACGAACGAGTTCGTTCAAACCCCAGTAATAAACATCAAAAACCAAAAAGCATCGGATGTCCGAACCATTTATAAAGATAGTAAAGGACGCCTGTGGGTAGGATCTAATACCGCTTTGAACATCTATTCAGATAATTTAGAACTTTTAGCCTCTTTTGAAAACAGTACAAATGGCTTAAAGGGCAGCATTTTGGAAAGTATCCTTGAAACTCAAAACGGAACAATCTGGCTAGGCCTTTATGAAGGTGGATTATTCAAATTTAACGAGAATCACACCCACTTAGCCGCCTCAACTTTCGTGGATTTTTCAGTGCTCAACGATGATCTCGATCGGATAAAAAGCGTGAAATCAATATCTGAAGGCACTTACAATAGTTTATGGCTCATTGATGATGCAGGAAAATTATTAAAATACGACACAAAGAATAATGTGTTTTCTTCATTTAAAAGCTTCAAAGGTATCACCAACCGATCCTTAGCTGCGGTCATCAATACGGGGAATGATAATTTATGGATAAGCTCCAATAACGGTATTGTCAATTTTAACACTAGGAATTCCATCATAAAAACATATTACATTACAGATGGACTTCAAGACAATACGTTTTTATCAAGAAGTGCGTTTAAGGATTACAAGGGCACCTTGTATTTTGGCGGAGCAAAAGGCCTTAATTACTTCTACCCTAAAGATTTACACAAAAAGGAATCGCATCCCATCTTACAAATAAATATGGTTGAAGTCCTCAACCAGCCCGCAGAAGTTTTATTACCCGAACAAGTCAGCGCCGGAATCGCCAATGTAACCTCCTTGAAACTTAAAAACAATCAGTCTTCTTTTTCTATACGTTTTGCGGCTTTGGACAATATAT
This sequence comes from Gelidibacter sp., assembly GCA_039935255.1. Classification (GTDB taxonomy): domain Bacteria; phylum Bacteroidota; class Bacteroidia; order Flavobacteriales; family Flavobacteriaceae; genus Gelidibacter. Next base: position 7,148 of record JBDTKP010000183.1, read on the forward strand.
TGTATCCAAAACATTTTTATGCCTACCGTCTCAAAGGTTTTGATGACGACTGGATTAATAGCCATCTTGACCGTTCGGCAACCTACACCAACATTCCCGCGGGCAACTATACTTTTGAAGTTAAAGCAGGCACACGAGATGACGTTTGGGATATTCCAACAAAAAGCATCGCTATCCATATTGAACAACCTTTTTGGAACAAGCCCATTGCCTGGATACTCTACCTCTGTTTTTTTACATTGATGGTTTACGGCGTCAGAAGATGGTATGCCTTAAAAAAGAATTTATTTTTAGAACGCATCAATCATAAAAATGAAAATGAACTGCATAACATAAAAATGAATTTTTTCGCAAAAATGTCTCATGAAATCCAAACGCCCTTAACACTAATTTTAGGCCCCATTGATGATATGATCAGTAATGCCGATAAAAATGGAAATTTACTTTTAAAGCAACGGCTTAGTATCATCGCCTACAACACCAAGCGACTTTCTAAAATAGCATACGAACTGACTTTGGTCAGAAACAAGGAATTGGATAAGCTAAGGCTCATGGTTACTAAAACCAATTTATTCAAAAACGTCGATGAGATCAGTCAATCATTTAAGGAATTAGCACGACGGAAAAAGATAGACTTTACTGTTAATTGTCCGAGAAACTTGACCGATGCTTGGTATGATAAAGAAAAAATTGAACACATCATTTACAACCTACTCTCCAATGCTTTTAAGTTTACACCAAAGGAAGGCAACATCCTATTAACAGTCGCCCCGATCAATTCAAAAAAGATGATCAAGCTCTCTGTGACCAACTCGGGCTCAGGAATTCCAAAAGAGGAATTGAACACGATTTTTGAACTTTTTTATCAATCCAGCAGTGGGAAGAAGAATAAAGGAACAGGCATCGGACTTGCGCTTACAAAAGAATTAATTGATTTACATAAAGGAAAAATCGAAGTGGAATCCTCGGCAATTGATGGCACGACATTCACCATAACGTTCCCTATACACGAAGAGGCCTATACCGATTTGGAAAGAATCACGGCAGATTATGAAGATGAATCAACTCAAATCCTATTAAAAAACGAGAAGATACCAGAAGAAAACGCAGTTCCTAACGTCCTCAAAAAGACCATTCTTATTGTGGAAGACACTTTGGACTTACAACTTTTTTTGAAAGAGCTATTGTAAGACCACTACAATATTATTTTAGCTGAAAACGGAAATGAAGGGTATCATTACGCCAAAAGTAATGTTCCAGACCTCATCTTAAGTGATATTATGATGCCCGAACTTGATGGTATCGAAATGTGCAAACAACTCCAGGAAGATCAGCTTACAAAACATATTCCGATTATTTTATTGACCGCCAAAAACTCGACCCATTCAAAAATAGAAGGCTTAAAATCGGGCGCCATAGAATACATCAACAAACCTTTCAATACGAATGAGCTGCTGCTTAAAATTCAGAACATTCTTATTGCTAAAGAACATATCATCTCTAAATATCG
>JBDTKP010000184.1:0-9851 GCA_039935255.1 Gelidibacter sp.
AAAATATAAAGAAATTGGCGCTCATAAACGCCACGAAAGATATTGTGGATGAGGTGGAGAAGTTATTGATGAAGAAGTAAGTATTAAGTACAAATTATTAAGAGAATATATAATATATTTTAAACTACAAACAAAAACACAGTGAATCTAAAAACAATAAATAACGTGTATTTCATCGGCATCGGAGGCATTGGAATGAGTGCCCTGGCACGTTATTTCGTGGCCAATGGAAAATCTGTGGCAGGTTATGACAAAACCAAAACAGACCTTACGGAGGCTTTGGAAGACTTGGGAATTGCTGTTCATTTTGAAGATTCAGTAGCTAAAATACCATCTGCCTTCTTGAACGTTGATGAAACCTTGGTCGTTTATACACCTGCAATACCAACAGGACATGTGGAGTTTAATTATTTTAAAGATCATAATTTTGAAATCCTAAAACGTTCTGCAGTTCTTGGAGAAATTACTAGAGACACCTTTTGTTTAGCGGTGGCGGGAACCCATGGAAAAACAACCACCACCAGCATTTTAGGTCATTTGTTATATGAATGCGATGTTCCTGTAACGGCATTTCTAGGAGGCGTAAGTGAAAATTATAATTCCAACTTCATTCTTAAAGGCACTGAAGTTACTGTGGTTGAAGCCGATGAGTATGATCGTTCGTTTTTAACCTTATCACCAGACATGGCCGGTCTTACCTCAATGGATGCCGATCATTTGGATATCTATGGTGAGGCAGAGGAGCTTGAAAAGTCATTTGTCGAATTCACTAAAAAATTAAAACCGAATGGCAAACTGTTTGTTAAAAACGGTTTACCCATTGAAGGCATTACTTACGGAATAGAAGATGACGCGGATTATTCTGCTCAAAATATCAAGATCAGCAATGGCAGTTACGTGTTTGATTTAAAAACACCAAACCAAACGCTGCAGAATTTTGAATTTCATCTGCCTGGAAGACATAACCTGTCTAATGCCGTAATGGCCTTAGCGATGTGTGTAGAATATGGCATCTCTCATCCACAGCTGGCCAAAGCATTGGTCTCTTACGCGGGAGTCAAACGACGTTTTACCTATCAGATTAAAAGGGATGACTTGGTATATATCGATGATTATGCACATCATCCAGAAGAAATAAATGCAGTGCATCAAGCGGTTAGGGAAATGTATCCCAGCAAAAAGATTTTGGCCATTTTTCAACCTCATTTGTATAGTAGAACGCGTGATTTTGCAGACGATTTCGCAAAAAGCCTTTCGCAGTTTGATGCGGTTTTAGTGCTTGATATTTATCCTGCGCGAGAATTACCGATAGAAGGGATTACTTCAGAATGGTTGTTGAGAAAAATTGAAAATAAAAATAAAAAATTAATTCTGAAGTCGGATTTGATTTCAGAAATAAAATCATCACAAGCACCGGTTATTTTGACGATAGGTGCTGGTGATATTGGAGAACAAGTAAAATATATAAAACAAGCTTTAAATCTTGAAAATAAATTATAACTATATAAAAATAATTGGGTTACTAGTGTTGGTAGTCTTTCTTTTTGCGTTCTCCTCGGCTAGGAATTCGGTCAGAAAAGTGAGCGAACCGAGCATCAAATTTTTGGGTGATGAGAATCTGTTTATCACGCATGAGGCTGTTAGTAAGTTGTTAATACAAAATGGCCAGAGTGTTTCAAACAAACCTAAAGAAATGATAGCTTTGAACGACTTGGAATCTGCCCTGAACGCCAACGTTATGATTAAGCGAGCCCAAGTGTACATCACTGTTGATGGCACATTGGTCGCTGAGATTGAGCAAAAAAAGCCTATTGCTCGAGTGAGTACAAACGCATCTTACTATATAGATGATCGCGGTTCCTACATGCCGTTATCAACAAATTACACGTCTAGAGTACCTTTGGTCACTGGATTTGTAGTTAAAAATGAATTGTATAATGTGTTTACTGTTGCTGAAAAAGTTCAAAGTGATGCGTTTTTGAAAACACACGTTACAGAAATTTATCAAAATGAAAATGGGAGCATTGATTTAAAATTTAGATTAAATGATTTTAAAATACAATTAGGTTCGCTGGACAAATTGGATAAAAAAATAAATAATCTGAAAGCTTTCTATCAAAAGGCAATGAAAGATAGTACCTTGAATAGTTACAGTGTCGTTAATTTAAGGTTTGATAAACAGGTCATATGTACCAAAAAGTAAAGGATGGAGAATAATAAAATTTCAGTAGGATTAGATGTAGGTACCACGAAGATTGTGGCCATGATCGGTCGTAAAAATGAATATGGCAAAGCCGAAATTTTAGGAATAGGAAGAGCTAAAAGTTTGGGAGTGCATAGAGGTGTGGTCAATAATATCACACAAACTATTCAATCGATACAACAGGCAGTTCAGGAAGCTGAGGCTGAGAGTGGTGTAAAGATTGAAGAAGTAACGGTAGGCATTGCAGGTCAGCATATCAGAAGTTTGCAGCACAGTGATTATATCACACGTGCAAATTCTGAAGTGGTGATCGATGATGAAGATATTGACCGATTGATTAACCAAGTACACAAGTTGGTGATGCTTCCTGGCGAAGAGATTATCCATGTATTGCCACAAGAATATAAAATTGATGGTCAGGGTGAAATCAAAGAGCCTATTGGCATGTATGGTGGTCGATTAGAAGCTAATTTTCACGTGGTGGTTGGTCAGGTATCATCCATCAGAAATATTGGTCGCTGTGTAAAAAGTTCAGGTTTGGAGTTGGAAGGGATTACTCTGGAACCGTTGGCTTCAGCAAACGCCGTATTGAGTCAGGAAGAAAAGGAAGCAGGCGTAGCGTTAATTGACATAGGGGGTGGTACCACAGATTTGGCAGTTTTTAAAGACGGCATCATTCGGCATACTGCAGTGATTCCATTTGGTGGTAACGTGATTACTGAAGATATTAAGGAAGGCTGTTCCATTATAGAAAAGCAAGCAGAACTCTTAAAAATAAAGTTCGGCTCGGCGTGGCCAGGAGAAAATAAGGACAATGAAATTGTTTCCATTCCTGGATTAAGAGGAAGAGAACCCAAAGAAATTACCCTTAAAAACCTTTCAAAAATAATACATGCACGCGTTGTTGAGATTGTAGAGCAAGTGTATGTCGAGATAAAAAATTACGGGCACGAAGAGCAGAAAAAGAAACTGATTGCAGGTATTGTGTTGACCGGTGGCGGCGCCCAGCTTAAGCATTTGAAACAATTGGTAGAATATATTACCGGAATGGACACGAGAATAGGGTTTCCTAATGAGCATTTAGCTGGCGATAGCGATGAAGAAATAGCGAGCCCATTGTATGCCACAGCAGTTGGTTTGGTTATGGACGGTTTAAAACGTCAAGAACGAAAACGTATTGAAAAAGCAGCGGCAGAGGCAGCAGCTGAAGAGATTGCCGCGGCCCCATCAGCCGAAGCAGTAGAAGAGGAGCCGATTATATTGCCAAAAAAAGAACGCCGTTCATTTTTAGATAAATTGACAGAACGCGTTAAAGATTTTTTAGATAATGCCGAGTAGCGACAGATTATTATCTGTCGCCCAACAAGGAACGTGGAGACAGATGATGATCTGTCTCAACAGAACAAAAAGAGACAGACGATAATCTGTCTCAACCAAACAAAATAGAGCCAGATAAATAATCTGTCTCGACAAATATTAATTAAGAATCCAGAAAAAACCCAAAACATTATGAGCAATAAAAATGAATTTGGAAACATCGCATTCGATTTGCCGAAAAACCAATCTAACGTCATTAAAGTGATAGGAGTTGGCGGCGGCGGAAGCAATGCAATCAACCACATGTTTCAACAAGGAATTAAAGGCGTTGACTTTGTTATTTGTAATACTGACTCCCAAGCCCTTCACAATAGCGGTGTCCCCAACAAAATTCAGTTAGGCGTTAATTTAACCGAAGGTCTTGGTGCCGGAGCTAACCCCGAAGTGGGAGAGCAAGCGGCTCTTGAGAGTTTAGAAGATATTCGCAGAATGTTGGATACCAATACAAAAATGGTGTTTATTACTGCGGGAATGGGTGGAGGTACAGGTACTGGGGCTGCACCTGTCATTGCTAAAGTTGCCAAAGAATTGGATATACTGACGGTTGGTATTGTTACGATGCCCTTCCTTTTTGAAGGTAAAACCAGAAATGAGCAAGCTCAAAAAGGAATAGAAACCTTAAGAAGTCATTGTGATTCCTTAGTGGTCATCAACAATAATAAACTACGTGAAGTTTATGGAAATCTTGGCTTTAAGGCAGGGTTCTCCAAAGCTGACGAAGTCTTGGCAACCGCTTCAAAAGGTATTGCTGAAGTGATCACGCATCACTATACTCAAAATATTGATTTACGAGATGCTAAAACCGTTTTAAGCAATAGCGGAACAGCCATCATGGGATCTGCAACTGCATCTGGTAAAACGCGTGCCCAAGAAGCGATTATGAGAGCTTTAGATTCGCCCTTATTAAATGATAATAAAATCACAGGAGCCAAAAACGTATTGTTGCTCATCGTTTCTGGAGTCAATGAAATTACTATAGATGAAATTGGAGAAATCAATGATCATATTCAAAATGAAGCAGGACATGGTGCAAACATCATCATGGGTGTAGGTGAAGATGAATCTTTGGAAGAGTCTATTGCAGTTACAATCATCGCCACAGGTTTTGATGTGGAACAACAAGACGAAATTTCAAATACAGAGACTAAAAAGGTCATTCATGCATTAGAGGATGAAAGTCATGATGTTAAAGTTAAAGAGCGTGTGCCAGCGATTATTACACCAGATATTGTTCTTGAAAAAGAAGTGGAAAAAGTTACGATCCATACCTTAGTGGACGACGAAGAAAAAAAGGATGTTAGAATGAGTTTGATTCCGACTACAGAGTTTATCAAAAATCTTAATGTGGTTTACGATGAAGTTTTGGATAGCGTAGAGGAAGATGATTTTATCATTACGCGTATGGAACCATTTAAGGCGGAAACACCAAAAGAGATTTTTGAAGAAGATGAACAAATAACGCTCACTTTTGATTTGCCTTTATTCAATCGAAAGACTGAAGAAACTCAAAAAGACGAGACCAAAATTCTTTTCGAATTGGATGACCATACAAAGGATTTGAAGGTTCATGATCCTATTGAAATTATATCAGTAACTGAAGCTGATGAAAACGGTGAAAAACGATATGCACTTGATGATTTTATGACCTATGATTCTTCAATTAACAAAACAAAGGCCAAACCACAAGCGCCGATTGAAGAAGAGGTTGTTTTTGAGAGAAAAGTGATCTCCACTAAAGAAGAGCCGACTTTTGTAGAAGAAATTGATCCTATGAACAGTCCAATCTCTGATATGATAAAGGAGCGTGCAGATATAAGACGACGTAAAATGAAAGACTTTAATTATAAGTTCAGTTCAGCAAAAGTCGATGAAATTGAAAAGGAACCAGCATATAAAAGACAAGGCGTGAATTTAGAAGACAGCAGATACTCTTCTGACTTGAAAGCCTCTAGAATGTCTGTTGGTACTGATGATAACAACGATATTCAATTGCGAAGCAATAATTCATTTTTACACGATAACGTAGATTAGTAGCGGATTACGTTTTTATTTTACATTTTTAGAACCCGAAAAGCCTCACCGCTTTTCGGGTTTTTTAATTCCTTCGTCTGCGTATCAGCATACACGAAGGCAGGAATCTTTTAGTGTTAGTATAGCTTAGTCGCATCGTATGCTGTCATAGGAAATTCCATTTTATAAGGGATCATTATAAAGGAGTTTATTTCTTGTCAGATAAAAACTTCGACTATCTTTTAGTTTATTAGAATTTTTAAATTCGAAATGGATGTAAATTTCTTTGAAAATTGTCAGCGTTATTTTACTACTTAAAAACACTTCGATTATATGTTTTTAACTTCTAATCTTAAGGTTCAACATCCATATTTAGATAGGCCTAAGATTTAAGTCTCTTACTGTCTGATGAGGTGAGTTGTTCTTAATTGTTGAAGTGTATTGGTTTTGATACTTTTGCTGGCGTCCAGTATTTTTTTTATTTAAATATATCTTGCCATTGATTACCCCAACACTCCTTACTTTTTATTACCTTCGCAGCATCAAAAAAATTGAACGATGAGTTTACTAGAAGATTTAATGACTGCTTTAAAAGCAGCAATGAAGAGTAAAGATCAAGAAGCTTTGGCTGCTTTGCGCGCGATTAAATCTGAAATACTATTAGTTCAAACAGAAACAGGTTCTAAAGAAGAGATTACTGAAGAGCAGGAAATAAAAATCTTATCAAAATTGGTGAAACAACGTAAGGATAGTGCCGCTATTTATACGGAGCAAAACCGGAATGATTTGGCAGAACCAGAATTGATCCAAGCAGAAGTCATCAGTCAGTTTTTACCAGCACAGTTAAGCGAGGAAGAGATTGAAAAAGTTGTAGTTGAAACGATTGCCAACACTGGCGCAGACGGAATGAAAGATATGGGTAAGGTGATGGGGATTGTCAATCAACAATTGGCAGGAAAAGCCGATGGAAAAACGATATCAACAATAGTAAAGGCTAAATTAGCTTAATTTTAATTTAGCATAAGAGATTCCTGCGTTAGCAGGAGTTAATAATGGCCACGTAGCTCAGCTGAATAGAGCACTGGATTTCGGCTCCAGCGGTCGGGGGTTTGAATCCCTTCGTGGTCACGAATAAATAGTTCAATAAGAAAAAACGCCAAGCTTGCTTGAGCGTTTTTTCGTTTGAACTATTTTCAAAGCGGAGCTTTGAGGGCAATTTAATCCCTTTGTGCCAAGCTTGCTTGAGCGTTTTTTCGTTTGAACTATTTTCGAAGCGGAGCTTTGAGGGCAATTTAATCCCTTTGTGCCAAGCTTGCTTGAGCGTTTTTTCGTTTGAACTATTTTCAAAGCTGAGCTTGAGGGCAATTGAATCCCATTACGCCAAGCTTGCTTGAGTGTTTTTTCGTTTGAACTATTTTCAAAGCGGAGCTTTGAGGGAAATTTAATCTCTTTGCGCCAAGCTTGCTTGAGGGTTTTTTCGTTTGAACTATTCCTCATCACGATTACCTGACTAGTAGGTTTGAGGGAATGCAATTCCTCCTCTTCAAAGCAAGCCTATTCGATTTTAAGACCAATGTATACCTATCAGGAGTTTAAGTTGATATAGTGGTGCCAACCAAAACTGCTAATAGATCTATTTGAATACCCTCCCAAAAAGCAGAAAAATCCGTACTTAAAATATCAGTACGGATCAGTTGTGATTAAACTTCCAATAGTTAATTAGGAATCCCAGTAAATTGTATCCAATTATATTGAGTAATTGAGCGCCTATTTTAACTGTGCGGTAGTTTTATTGAACCTCTATGATTCCAACTTGTTTTTCTTGAGTGATAGTGACATAAATAGTATCGCCATAACTAATCTCGGTATTGAAATCAATATAAATGTACACACTGGGTAAAGTTTGCTTTTTAAGAGGTTTTAGAGTTTGAAACACTATTTTCCTAAAACAAAAAAGACAACATAGTGTCATCTTTTTTGATTCTTAAATTTTAATTACGCCGAAATGTACTGTAATTTATAGTCCTAGATGCTCAATAAGTGCTTCATAAGACATCTTATTGTAATCGCCAGCATTTGGCGCAGGCATATCGCCAGGGATCATTACATATTTAATTGTAATACTAGGGTTTTTTTCAAGGTCAGATACTGACGATGTTGCTGCACTGAACATCAGGCCTTTATTTCCCTGAATATTCATTATAGCATATTCAAACCCTTGATAAGGCAATGGCAGTATGTAATACTGATTATCGAAGGCTTCCTTAATATACATTAAGATTACACCTCCCTTATCAATAAAAGTATCAAGATTTTCGATGTCTATGAGCATCGTGCCTTCGTCATTATCGGTGTTAATCTCGTCGAATTCAATTTGAAGCCATTTAGAAACGAATATGTTATTATTGGCGTCTATTCCATCACTTCCATCACTTCCATCGATCCCATTGATTCCATCCTTCCCGTCGATTCCATCCTTCCCGTCAGACGGAGAGCAAGCAAAGGCAAACGACAACGTCAGTGTGATTAGAATTAATTTCAAAAATTGAAAGCTTTCTTTTTTAAATGTTTTTAAAGTCATAATACTGCAGGTTTTTTGTTATTGATAAATATGATTAAAAGTTAGCGGGTAAGATACTATAAGCTAAAGAGTTAAGCAAATATGTTGTCATATATTTCTTACTTCGAGATCTGAGGAAATTGCCATACTTTATTGACTATTAAGTTCAATTACTGTAAAGGTCTTATAATCAGAAGTTATGAGGGGTGGGGTTCTGAGATTTCAGAACCTATAAATAGCGTCCTGAATATTAATCTTTAAAGAATCACATCGGCAATTTTTAACTACAACTCATAAGCGGAACAAAAATTAAATGGGGTGCATAAGGAAAGAGAATAAAACACAAGAGTCAAAATATAAATCTAACCTATAGTTTGGCGTGTTCAGCAAGCGAAAAAGCGGGCATTATCCGAGTTGACTAAGCCAATAATGTTCATGATGCAATGCTAACTATACCATAGGGTTTACAAACATAGGCTATGTAATCCATGGGGAGGTTTAAAGCATTTTATACATTCATTGGTCTCTCAAATGTATTGCGCGAAGATTAATAGATGTGCGTTTTATTAAGCGTGTTACGACACTATAATTTAATCAACATTTGAGGTCTATACGAAAAGGTGTTAGCGCCGATACTTCGTTAGGAAAGTTGTAAAAGTAATTTAAGCAATTCTTATAAACGGAAAATAACCTGTAACATGTGCTGCCAGTGATTATTAGCGTATTGGCGATTATTGGCGTTAATTGCAAATTTAGCAGTGGCTTGAAGGCTTATTCCAATATTGTCACCAATCCAGAATATGGTTCCTCCTGAAAGGTTTGCTGAAGAGTTCAATTCACCCATATAAAATATACCTACACCACCCTTGGCATATAATTCAAGCCATTCAATATCAAAAAGATAATCTGAAAAATACCATTTAAGGTTACTATTTGTAGAAAAATAGGTAAGGTTTTCACTTGGGATGCCGTTATCTAGGAATCTTCCAGCTTTAAATCCATTAAGACTTATATCTTGTTCTAAAGCGAAATTTTCTCTAAACTGATATTCAACAGCAATGGCAATTGGAAATTGAATACCATATTCATCAAGTCTTTCCACTGGATTTCGTGTTCCTAAGTTTCCCACCGCATTGAAACCTGCACTTACTTTCCAATCGTTGGCATATCTGGAATTGAATCTTTGGGCATGAGCTGTGTATCCTAAAGCGAAGAGCAAGAAACAAATGACTAACTTTTTCATAAAAAAAACTTTGACCAAAAGTAATCTATTACTTCTAAAATACAAAGGCTAATATAAAGTTTTAAAGATTATGTTTTCATCTTCAGGAGTTTGTTCCTCAAGATGTGCGTTCTATAGCTTTTATTACTCAGGAGTAATTGCAATCGTGCGTGGGTATTTAATTTTGCACGTAAAAATGAATGAACAGAGTGTCCTACTTTGGGGTATTGTAAACAAAAAATAAAATAGCGCTGTAAACATTTACTATAAAGGGAAACTTTATGGAGTGTTATTTCATCAAAAAGTACACTTGACAAATGGAGAAAGGATTGTGAATGTTTTTCATTATACAATTCTCTTTGCAATACAGGGTTCGTATTGAGACCTAAGGTCAGACAATCGTAAATGGTCTTAAAATTTATAAGTCCCGAATAATGATACTTATCATTAATTTGAAGCGCTAATATGGCAATCTTGAT
>JBDTKP010000185.1:0-10098 GCA_039935255.1 Gelidibacter sp.
ATCACGGTGGAGAAGCTGAAAACTCCAAAAACAAGTATATAGCCTTAACTCAAACTGAAAAAGACCAAGTTTTGAAATTTATTGAATCCTTATAAAACAACGTTATGGATCGTAAAAAATTCTTAAAAACCTGTGGAATGGGCTTGGTAGGACTCCCCTTTGCTTCGGCGCTATTGACGTCTTGTGAAAGTATATACTATGCCACAAGCAGCATTAAAAACAATACGCTCATTGTGTCACTTTCAGAGTTTGAAATTCCTAAAAAAAAGGAGATGACCTACAGGAGTTTTGTTTTAATCAAAACCTCCAATGAGGATTTTCCTATTTGCCTCTATAAAACCGGCGAAAATGAATATACAGCCGCACTCATGAAATGCACCCATCGCGGGTGCGAGCTTAATGTGGGTGGAGGTATTTACAGCTGTCCTTGTCATGGCAGTGAGTTCGATACCAAAGGTGGTGTTTTAGAAGGACCAGCCGATCAAAATTTAAAAACATACAAAACAACCATTCAAAATGAAAAAATTTACATTGAACTCTCTTAAAAACACCCTATTATTCATCGGCATACTCTGTTTTGGTTCAGTCCTTGCGCAAGAAGATGATACTAAAAATAATAAAAATGAAGACGAACTGGAATTAAATATGGATGCGGTTTTTAATAGACCAACATTAAAATTTGATAAGGTTCCAGTAACTGTCGGCGGTTATTTGGAAGCCAATACCATGCACCGAATCGAGGAAGGCATTACTGATGGTTTGTCTTTTCAAGCGAGACGATTAACAATATTTATGGCAGCCTCCATCTCGGAGCGCATTAAGTTTTTAACCGAGATTGAATTCGAAGATGGTGGTAAGGAAGTTGCTATTGAATTTGCGGCTTTAGATGTGGCATTTCATCCATTGTTCAACTTTCGCGGTGGAATTGTAATGAACCCCATCGGTGCTTTTAATGAAAACCATGACGGTCCAAAATGGGAATTTGTTGAGCGTCCAGATGTGGCCGTAAATATGTTGGCCGCTACCCTATCCAATGCAGGATTTGGAATGTACGGAAAAACTTATTCTGGGAGTTGGATCTTTGGTTATGAAGCCTATTTGACCAATGGTTTTAGCAGCCGAATTATTTCGAATGAAGAGGATAAAACCTATTTGCCAGCACATAAAAATGGAGACGATTTATTTGAGGAAAACTTTAGTGGAAAAGCGATGTTTTCTGGAAAGCTCGCCATAAAAAACAGAAAGATCGGAGAAATCGGTATTTCTTATATGGGAGGCACTTACAACAAGTTTGAAGATGATGGCGAAGAAGTGGAAGACCAAGCAAAATTAGATGTTTTTGCAATCGATTGGAACACAACTATCAAGTCAACTGGAACATATATCGTAGGAGAAGCCGCTTGGATTTTTGCGGAAACACCAGAAACCTATACCCAACAATATGGAAATAAACAGCGTGGGGTTTTTATGGATGTCGTACAACCGGTTTATAAAAACAAAATTTTTGAATGGGAAGATGCCACTTTCAATGTTGCAGCGCGATTTGATTATGTTGACTGGAACGTGGGCAGATTCAATGAAACGGATACAAAAATTGGCGATCATATTATTGCAGTAACTCCGGGAATTAGCTTTAGACCTACTCCAAAAACGGTATTTAGAATCAACTACCGCTATGAGTGGAAAACAGACATCCTTAACAATCCTGCCGAAAGAGCGGCCACTTGGTATATGGGATTCAGTAGTTATTTTTAATTAATAGCTTCTTTCACACGCTAAACAAAATTAGATTTAAAAAAACCTATGGACTGGATGTTCATAGGTTTTTTTGTGAGATTAAAATTTGGGTTCGTGAAATGTCTAAATAATCTCCAAAGAGAACCTCTCAGATTTTGGGACAGCCAACATCAGAAGTGTCCTCGCCATACAAAATCCTTATAATCCGTGTCAAAAAAAATTTTAGACCCTTAAAACGAGATCTATAAAAGCAGCTGTTTCTGCATTATTTTCAGTCCAATAAAAGCACTTGTAAAAACCCTCAATTGTTCAATACATATAGTTACAATTAGCTTTTAAAGTTCAAACCTATGGATTTCCCGAAAATAAGTCTCTTCACTTTCTCCTCTCTCATTTTATGGTCTTGTAATCCGAATATTAAAAAGAGCATCATCGATGTCGATTAAATTTTGCTCAAGGCAGAAAAACAAACCGCTTTATTATTGAAAGCATCTGAAAAAGCAGACCGCATTCCGAGACGTTAACGGCCGAAGACAACACGCACTGGACTCACAAAGTCATTCGACTGGACCGAAGGATTTTTCCCGGGCACCTTATGGTATTTGTTCCAAGACACCAATGATGAGCACTGGAAAAATGCCGCAGAAAAATTTCAACATAAATTTGAAGATCATAAAAACAGAACCGATAATCACGAGCCGTGGGCTGCATCCAAAGCTGGGATGTGAACTATGGGTGGCAATCCGAAGGCCATTGGCAATTCCAGGTCATCATTGACAATATGATGAATCTCGAATTGCTTTTTGAAGTCTCAAAATTCACTGGCGATCCTCCATATAAGGACATCGCCATTGCACACGCCAATACCACCATGAAAAATCATTTTAGAGCTGATTATAGCAGTGTTCACGTCGTCGATTATGATTCGATTACGGGCGTAGTTAGAAGCAAACAAACGGCCATGGTTTTGCAGATGACAATTCTTGGGCACGCGGACAAGCATGGGCTTTATATGGCTATACCATTTACTATCGCTATACCAAAGATGCGAAATACCTGGAATTGGCAGACCATACCGCCAATTTCATCACTACCTACAAAGACCTCCCAGAAGATGGCATCCCTTAAGGGACTATAACGCCGCCAATATCCCTAATGAACCAAGAGACGCTTCTGCGGCAGCTATTATCGAGGCTGCGTTACTAGAATTAGAAGTCTATTCGAAACAGGATTAAAAAAATATTATTGATAAAATATTGAATTCATTGGCTTCGGGTGCCTACACCCCAGAAATCGGCAACCAATCACAATTTTATTTTAAAGCACAATGTGGGCAGTATTCCGCACAATAATGTGGAGGCTCTGATGCGCTATAAAATCTTAGAATCTGAAGGTAAATAGGATTCTGCAAATGTCCGAAACCTAAAATGAGGTGACTGATATTAGCTCTTCATTTCTTTCATTATTTATTTAGAAGTAAACAAGTTTATAAAAATACTTCTTAAACATAATTATTGGTTTTTGAGAGCGCTCTAGTTTCATGCTTTTTTATAACTTTAAAAAAGAACAATTGACTGATCGGTTATTCTCTACAACCGAAATTTCACTTTAGTGCTCAATAGTTAAACGCATATACCCAAAAAATAAAACTGAAATCTTTTAAGCTATCTTTTAACGTTTATAAGCACTCCTAATGCTCCTAATAAGAGTATCTTTAATAGTATCTCCGCTTAGTATTATACGCGTTTCCGCAGAAATGCTTCCATTTAAAACTTATAAAAAACTGAGATCATGGCACATATATCCCTTAAAAAATCGACAGCGTCCAAAAAAACGAAATTTCGTTTAAAAAATCTACAAACTAAAAAACCTAAAGAATCTTCAAAGTTTACGGGTTCCATTTTAATGCTCACTACTTTCCCTCCTCGAGAATGTGGTATTGCGACGTATTCAAAAGACTTAGTAGATAGTATCCATAAAACTTATGGAAACTCCTGCGCCATTGAAATATGTGCCTTACACAACCATAATCAGCCGCTAGAGCCTTCTGAAAATTATGCCTACAGCTTAAATACCGATACCGACGAGAGTTATCAAGATCTATCTTCAAGAATAAACAGTGAAGAATCCATTGAGCTTGTGATGATCCAACATGAGTTTGGACTGTTCAATGGCTGTGCTGATTCTTTCATTACATTCTTAGAGTCTTTAGAAAAGCCAGTCATTGTCGCCTTTCATACGGTCATTCCTAATCCTGACCAAACCATGCTAAAACATGTCGCCGAAATTGTGTCTTTCGTAGAATGTGTTACCGTCATGACAAAATCATCAAAATCCATACTCATCGATGCTTATGGCGTAATGCCATCAAAAATTAAAGTGATTACCCATGGCACCCATTTGATAAAACACCGAAGCCAAAAAAAACTGAAATCGAAATATGGATTGGAAGGAAAAACAGTATTATCCACCTTTGGACTTTTAGGACCTGGCAAAAGCATTGAAACCACTTTAGATGCCCTTCCTGAAATAATTAATGATTTTCCCGATGTGATGTTTTTGATATTGGGAAAAACACACCCTACGCTCGTAAAAAATGAGGGAGAAACGTATCGTAATTTATTAACCCAAAAAATAAAGGACTTAGGAATAGAGCAGCACGTAGTATTTATCAACGAATTTTTACCGTTAAAAACCTTATTAGAATACCTTCAACTCACCGATGTTTATTTGTTTACTTCCATAGATCCTAATCAAGCAGTTAGTGGCACATTCGCTTACGCGATGAGCTGTGGCTGTCCTATCATCTCAACACCAATCCCGCATGCTAAGGAATTTTTAACAGAAAATAAGGGGTTGCTTTTCGATTTTGGAAATAGCAAAATGCTGACAAAACAGTTAAGGATTCTTTTGAATGATCCACATTACAGAAAAATACTAGGGCTTAACGCACTGCATTCTTCTGTCGCCACCTCATGGGAAAACTCGGCACTGGCACATGGACAAATGTTTCAAAAACTTGCTTCAAACATTGAGCTTAAGTATCAGAAACCAGAGATAAAACTGGACCACTTACTTAACATGACCACTGCTGTAGGAATAATTCAATTTTCAAAACTAAATCAGCCTGATATCACATCAGGTTACACTTTGGATGATAATGCAAGAGCCTTAATTGTTATTTGTGAATACTATAAGCTCACGAGGGATAAAAATCTCATTCCAAAAATAATTACTTATTTCCGCTTTGTCTTAAATTGTCTGCGTTATGATGGCAATTTTTTAAACTATGTCAATGAACACAAGGAATTTACCGAACAAAATGAAAATGTAAATCTTGAAGATTCTAATGGACGTGGTATCTGGGCAATTGGCCATTTGCTGGAAATTGAAAATCTCCTTCCTGCAGCCTATGCCTCAATTTTTCTCAGAGCTAAAGAATGTATAGATGAATTCCTTCCCAATGTTGTCCATTTTAATTCGCCCAGAGCCATGGCTTTTATTATCAAAGGCCTGACAATATCAGGATTGGTGAAACATGAATCGTCTTATTATTCCATTGTTGAAAAATTGGGTTCTAAACTGCTCCACATGTACAAACATGAATCTCAAAAAGAATGGAAATGGTTCGAATCTTATTTAACTTATGGAAACAGTGTGTTGCCAGAAGCGATGCTCGATGTTTTTAGATTGACAAAGATTGCTGCCTACAAAGTCGCGGCTTATGAATCGTTCAACTTTTTGCTTAAACATTTATTTGTGAATGATGAATTCAAGGTTATTTCGAATCAAACGTGGTTTTCTAGAGGCGATGTTATTGAAGATTGCTCTCTGGGAGGTCAACAACCTATAGATGTTGCCTACACCATTTTGGCACTTAAAAAGTTTCAAGATAGCTTTCCAAACGAAGGTTATCAAGAAAAAATGGAATTGGCTTTTAGTTGGTTCATGGGGAATAACCATTTAGGTCAAATCATTTATAACCCCTGTACAACAGGATGCCATGACGGACTTGAGATCGAAAATGTCAATTTGAATCAGGGTGCAGAATCCACAGTCAGCTATTTATTGGCGCGTTTGGCATTTGAAGCATCCGTTTAAACTTCGGTTTCAACTTCTTCGGCCATAGACTCTTTAAGCTCTTTTAAAAGCACCGAGAGCTCTACGGTCGCATAAGCGGAAGAATAATCTGACACTGCATAAGGTATAATAAGATAATCATTATGGATAATACCTCCACAAGAATACACCACGTTAGGTACATAACCCTCGCGTTCCTCTTTGCGGGGTGACAATAACGGCCTTTTTAAACGGCCAATTACTTTTGTAGGATCTTCTAAATCGAGTAAAGATGCGCCAATGCAATAACGTCGCATCGGACCAACACCATGCGTCAAAATAAGCCAGCCCTCTTCAGTATAAATTGGGGATCCGCAATTTCCTATTTGGGTAAGGTCCCAAGCAAATTTTGGTTCTTGTAATAATATAGGGTTATTCCACAACGTTATCCGGTCTGAAAACATGATGTAATTGTTATAACCATCCACTCTGGCGAGCATCGCATATTTGCCTTTGATTTTTCTTGGAAACAAGGCGAAATTTTTATTTTGTACCGCATTGCCATGCATTGGCATAATTCTAAAGTTTAAAAAATCGCAAGTACTCAGTAATTTCGGAATAATGGTATGGCCATTAAATGCGGTATATGTGGCATAAATAGTCTCCTTACCATCATCTTCCTGGAATCTTACAAACCGCGCATCTTCAATACCTCTACTTTCTGCAGGAGAATTGGGAAAAATAACCCGTTCCGAAATATCGCTTTCCTCATCGAACTGTAAATCATAATAAGAATCCACCAACCAAGTCATTTCAGTTAATGCTATTCTTTTTGTTTCGTCTATGTTTTCATCCAACAATAGGTCGTGAAGCGCGTGTTTGAGTGCATAATATTCAAAGTGATCTGGCAAAGGATCCATAATTTCAGAAATATAATTTTCAGGAATTTTGATCTCATGCATTTTTTCCACAAACCGACCTTTATCATAAGACATCTTGGCCCCGACCTTAGGCAGGTCAATGTGGTTTTTAACCTTCAGAATGTTTAAATTGTTATCTTTATCCAAAATTCCTCTTCGGAAAACAATGGAGGACAAATGCCCTTCTCCTGTGGCCCTAAAAGAGATAATCACCCGCTTTTCACCTTCTTTAAGAAACGATTGGTCAAAATCCTCAACCATGGATGGATTAAAAAGTGCCGCAGATTCAAGCGAATATTCCATGGTGCTGTACGCCCCGATTAACATCTTTTGGTCTTCTGTCAAACCATCAAAGTCAATCCCCATGCCATTGATCAGATCTTTATAATTGTTGCAGTGAATTAGAAATATTTTGGTAAGATTACGATGCCTTCCCTTAAATTCGACAAGTGTTTTCGCTAATTGATTAGCCACTTTCTCATCCGAAAAATCCAAAATTCTTGAAATCAACAGTTTTGTACGCTCATCTCCCATATCAAAAAAACGTGTGACTACACGTTTAATATCCGGCATGAACTTCAAACTGTTTCGTTGCACTTTTACTCCCATAAAACCATTAATTAAAAATTAACATCCTATAAAGTTAATTGAATTGCACGTGTTTTTATATTTAAACACGTTAAAATATAGCTAATAGACTTATATTATTTTGAAGGACTTAGTTGCAATTGTTTGCCAAACGCTATATTTTAAAGCGGTATCAACTACCGATTGGATTAAAAAAAAACATACAGATTGCCGCGTCATTGCAAGAAACTGGTTGCTTGTCATTGCGAGAGCCTGTTTCGAGGAACGAAGCAAACTCGACGCGTTAATCTGTAATTTAATTTGAAGACACTATGCCAACCTGGCCTATTTTACCCAGTTCGTCTCTTTGTTCATGAGTTTGCTTCGTCGTTCCTCCTCGCAATGACGCTTGGCTGGTCATTGCGAGCGTAGCGTGGCAATCTGTATGTTAAATTGGTCTAGTATTGTTCAATAACGGCCTATCCAATAAAACTGTCAAGATTCACCTGAAACCCTGACATTCTCAATGCTACCATTAAAGACCTCAACTTCTTAGACACTTGCTCATGTTCATCGGCAATTGAAAAAACTTTAGGGTCTCCAATAATGATCAACTTATGTTTCGCTCGTGAAAGCGCCACATTAACCAACCGTTCTCCTTGGATACCTTTATACAGATTTCCAATAGCTTTTTCAGAATTATCCACGATATCGTAGATAATCACATCAAATCCAGAGCCTTGAAATGAATGAATGGTTCCGATTTTCACACGATCCCGCTGCTCATTAGAGAGTGTTCTTGTATTTAATTTCCGCCGCAGACTGATCACTTGGCCATTATATGGCGTAATTATTCCAATGTCCAGCGTTTCATTGTTTTTAAGAATACTTTCGACCAAATCGATAACGACTTGAGCCGTTTTGTTATTAACGCGAGAGCGACCTGCGGTGGATTTGACAACCGACCCGTCCTTTGGGTCAATTGGGATAAAACAATACGGACTTTCTATAGTTCTGTTTTCGGTTTTGAGTTCCTGATACTTTTCGGAATAAAATGAAGTCAATTTGCCGTTGTAAAATCGGTCGTTAATTAGCTCACAAATTTGGGGATGCATGCGCCTTTGTTCGGTTAGCATCACAATGTCCTCTTCTTCAAACCCCGCCACATTCTTGAAATACTGAAAAACATCACTATTAAACCAATTATTTACAGCTTCCGTTTTTCCAATACTTATGGGGCCCAATTGTTTAAAATCGCCCGCTACTAAAAACTTGTCTGACGTAAAACTGGCCATCGTTAAGGTTTGAATCAAGGGCATCATCCCTACCTCATCAACCACCACCAAATCAAATTTTTCCTTATCAAAATTCCCGCCAATAAAACATTGGGCAGCGGTTGTGAAAACCAAACGCGATGCGCTAATCCGCTTTTGATTGCTTTGCTTAATTTCTTGTTGAAGTAACACTTGCTGATTTCTAATCACCGCTTTTTCTTCAATACTTAAAGGGTTGCTACTTCTTAAGCGTTTTAATACCTCACCATATTCCTTTCGAAGCTGATCAACGATGTCTTTATCGGGATATAAACGATCATCATTCACAATTTCGGGCAATACAGGATACCCAAACCGCAACAGCTTTCTGTCATTTAATAACAACCGTGAGGCATCATTATAGTTTTCAAATTCTTTAATAATTTCCTGACCCAGAATATCAACTGAAACATTCGAAATTCCCACCGCAAGCACCCGTAAGCCCAAAGCGCAAGCTTGCGTTATAATTTTTGATAAAGTGTAAGTTTTCCCTGTGCCAGGTGGTCCCCAAATAAAAGTGACATTTTGAGAAAACACACGTTCTAAGGCTGCCTTTTGCGACGCATTAAACCCAGCATAATTCAGATTCTTATTGTGAGACTGCGTTCTTAAAAACCCGTCTTTATAAAATAGCTGATGTGTTAGATTTGACGGATCAGTTTTGACGCAATTAAAACGTTCCTTAATGTGTTTTAAAAAACTTAAGGGTTTGGGTTTAAATCGAAAAGTTGTATGGACATGTTCATCGGAGAGTTGTTGCGACACTCTAAAAATAAAGACCGAGGTTTTACGATAATAGGCCAGAAATACGCCTTGGATATTATTATTTTCAGAAGCTTCTTTCCACCATAAATTTATGGGAATCCCTTCTTGCCCAGGCGTAGCAACACCATCGGGAAGTGATATTAAAGCTTCATATAAATATCCATACCCCGGATTGGGGATTTCTCTAAATACTTTAGCAAGAATCCACAACTTGGCGTGGTCATCTTCTATGGCGTATTCCTCATCGGTAAAAGCTTTCATGACCTCGTGATCTTCAGCTACAGTCACATCAAACCATGACGGAAAATCGCGGGTGAACTTATCCCATTTGGGCAAATACAAATACCGTTTGACTCTATCAAAATAAGAAGTGTAATATTCAAGCGCTAACTCTACAGATTCAATATCTATATTTTGACGAAACAACAAATTGGTGAGTTGCTTTTCATTATAAGCATTTTGTTTGTGGTCTATTTGATGCCACTTTTTAATAATTTCTTTGAAAATGAGTTCCATTTAGGAGTGTACTTTTTATTTAGTTTTAAAAAGACCGCTCATCATTGCGAGCGGTCATTTGTTCATCATTGCGAACCTCCCCGGCTGTCATTGCGAGCCTCCCCGGTCGTCATTGCGAGCGCAGCGCGGCAATCTCTTAGTGGAATTGCTATGTTATCGTTTGTTAACACACTTGCTTCTCGTTTCGTCCTTTTGTTCATGAGTTTGCTTCGTCGTACCTC
>JBDTKP010000186.1:0-11188 GCA_039935255.1 Gelidibacter sp.
CCTTTAAGGCAAAAAAAGTAAATCATTAGTAGGGCTTGGCGTTTTCCAAAGCATGATATAATCGTGTAAATAAAAGGAATGGGGAAGAACAATCCAAGGTTAGATGATGATCGTTAAATTCCAATCATAACGCTCCTTATGGTTAAATGAATGCCGTAAACAGACTAAAATGGCAAATACTGAAGTGGCATAATGCCTTATAATAACGGCACTTGACACC
Organism: Gelidibacter sp.; assembly: GCA_039935255.1. Classification (GTDB taxonomy): domain Bacteria; phylum Bacteroidota; class Bacteroidia; order Flavobacteriales; family Flavobacteriaceae; genus Gelidibacter. The sequence goes on from JBDTKP010000186.1 coordinate 221, forward strand.
TTAAACGGAATAAAAATGCATTAAAAAGCTCCTAAAGACCTCAAGTCGTTTTATTGATTTCTAACTGCTCTTGAATATCTAAAAACACCTTGTCAACATCATTTAGCGCCATGGCATTCCGATTGGCATAATCCAAATAGTTTAATAATGCCCGTTTTAACTCACTTCTGATTTCCTCAATGTTTAAATAGGTGTTTTTGGATTTGACCAAGAGAAAATAAATTGCTCTTTTAAGCATCGTCGCCCCTTTGTCAAACAGTTCTAATTTTTCATAAGTAAAAGCAATATTATTGCATGAAATCACAAAGGTTTGAATCGATGGAATGCCAATTCTTATGGCCGCTTCCATATAATTATTCAGCACCTCAGCCCGAGAAAGCGCTTGCTCATAACCAACTAACGATTCCTCAAATTTACCGGCATTGAACAATGTGTTAGAGGCATTGGTTTTTGATTTCCAAGCCTCTTCTACATGTTTTAATCTCTTTGTGCACATACCTATTTTTTAAGATTAACGTTTGCAAAATCCCAATTAATGAGATCCCAAAAGCTCTCTATAAATTTTGGTCGTGCGTTGCGGTAATCAATATAGTAAGCATGTTCCCAAACATCTAAAGTCAGGATTGGAGTTTTTGATTCCGTCAATGGTGTGTGAGCATCTTTCATGGGAATAATCTCCAATGTGCCAGCCTCATTTTGTGCCAACCATGCCCATCCTGCTCCAAATAATTTAGTAGCCGTTGCCGAGAATTGATCTTTAAAATTATCAAAACTATCAAAATCGCGGATGATCATCTCCTTAATATTTCCTTTTGGACTACCACCACCGTTAGGCGAAAGACAATGCCAGAAAAAACTGTGGTTCCAATGTTGTGCAGCGTTGTTGAACAAAGCAGCATCCTGTTTCTTATTACCAAGAATTATAAGTTCCTCCACAGATTTCTCTACAAGTTCTGAATCTTTGATCAAACCATTAAGATTGTTTACGTAAGCCGCATGGTGCTTTCCATAATGATAATCAAAAGTTTCTTCAGTAATGAGCGGTACCAGAGCATTCTTGTCATAAGGTAGTTCGGGTAAATTCAAGTCAATTTTCATAATTTATTTCCTTTGTTTAATTTTCAGGATTTTGATTGCTCTTTTAAGCTGACTCACTTTGGCCAACTCAAGTGTTGCCATCCGCATATCTTTCTGCATCAAATTATTAGTTTTGACACTTCTGTCTATTTCCTTTTGATGGCTTTGGAGTAAATCGATAACAAAATCCATTAGTTTCAGATTTAATTAAAACAAAACTACAAAATTAGATTCATGTAAAAAAATATTTAGACTAATCTAAATAAAGTAAATAGGTAATTTCATTATGCTAATGAAGAATATATAGAATGTCTAATAAGAGAGATTAGCCTTAAATCTTTAACCTAAATACTTCTAAAAGACTAATTCTTACAGAGTTTGAAGCTGAAGATTTTCAAATTTTTTTCGGGAAACATTTTAAAATGCGCCACTGAAGATTAGTTGGAGCATTTATTATTTAGAAGAATATTCCTTCCACTTGACCATGGGACTAGTAGCCCGGTTTTTAAATCCATGTGCAAAACTGCTTACTATTAAAATAAGTGCAGCAAAACCCGCGACATAGGCAATTGTGATTTCTACCTCATAATTGGCATAGGCAATGGCAATAAGTGCCCATGCACCTACTAAGGCAAACTCACGCATATTGCGCGTCCAAGTGACTATCAAACTAATGATCATGGCGACAATAATCATTAAAAAAGTCCAAACCACTTCAGATATTCCAAAACCTTCCCAACCTATTTTGATCAAATAGGATGACACGTTAGCGATACTAGCCACAGCAACCCAACCACTATAAAAAACAAATGGCCACCATAAAAAGAAAATCACCGAAATGGGCGCATCCCACAATTCCATGGCATTATTCACGACAATTTTAAGTAAGGACACTAATAATAAAAAGATAAAGACACAGGAAAGACCAGTATAACCATAGATCCATAAAAACACCCATGCTGAATTGGCGACACATGATATTACAAACCACCAACCAATGCGCATGACAAATTCATCATCTCTAACCTTCACAAAGAGACCTCTCCCTTGATAAACAATAAAGCCGATTAGTAAAAGATAAATAAATCCCCAAATGGCAAATGCATAACCTGCAGGGGTAAAAAGAGAATTCAAGTGACTAGACACCTTTCCAATCGTCGTATTATTAATAGCTCCAGTATTGGAGAGATAATTAATGATAATGGTGGCGACGAGTGCCATCCCATTACTGATTTGTAAAACTTTTTTCATAGGAATAGTGCGTTATTGGAAATCTGAGTTTTGATTGGTCAAGCTGATTCGGAAAGCTTGAATTTACGACATATCACAAAAAAAATTAACTTTTTTGAAGGAAGAATGAGCTCAAATAAACTCACGATACTGTAGCACCCTAAAATCGAAAGTATTGAAATCTGGATTTATAGCTTTCAGATGCTGGTATAAAGGCATCCTACTGATGGAAATATTGGCAGCTCCAGAACCCGATGTTAAAGACACCGTTTTGATGGTTCTACTCTTAAAACTTTTCAAGGCGTTTTGAGGTGACAGATATACTTCTTCATTTGCGTTCTGAATAATTTCCTCCCCTAGATTGGGAGGAAGATTAAATTCATGGATTCGTGGTACCTCATTGGATACCACTTCTAATTTCAATCCATACGTTTTCAAATGTTTTCTGAAGAAATATTCTGGCCCGTTTTTACTGTTGCCTCCAGTAAAAAGCAAGGTATCTATATTGGGATATTTTTGAAGATAGCCGATAAGATTCCGCAATTGGACGTTTTCCATCCCCAAATCGGAAGCATTAATTTTTTCACGTTCACAGCTGTCGACAATATCGCAAACGCCAATTTTATGCGCTATTAAAAAATCCTTTCGTTGCGCAACGGCTTCTTCAGAATTATCAAACCTTAGATGGAGTTTATAAATTTCATCAATAAAGAGCCAAAGCGAATTGAAATAACTACCATAACAAAAATCCACATCCTTTTCCAACAACTGCCCTACCGAAAATCTTGGCGGCGGCAAAGTACCTACAATCAGCTTGGTGGTATCTGCGTTTATAAAAGGCGCATATGGGTGCTGATGAAAAAACATTTACAAGGTGTTTTTCAATTTCTCAACTTCAAGGATGGTCGTTTTATAAATACGTTTGTTTGTTGCAATCATGTTTTGCATTTCTACATAAAGCTCTTCCACAAGTTTTTTGGCATCTCCTGTTTTATCAATACGCAATAAAAATTTCGCGAATGCCAAACGTTCATTATAGTTTGAATACGGCCAATCCATAATTTTCAATTGCGCTTCTGCTTCATGTGTTCTATCTTTTTCTGCCAGCGCCATCCCATAAAGAAATGGGATTTCCGATTTTTCGTATTCTTTATGATTTTCCAAACCATCACTAAGTGCAATCACCTGGTCATAATCTTTGATCGAATAATAGGATTTAATCAAACTGGCTTTCACATCAAAATCATTCTGGGTCTTATCTTCCAATGCTATGTGATAATGCTTTATGGCATTGGTATAGTTATTTGACTCGAGATAACCATCAGCAAGATTGATCCTATTGAGATACGTGTCTGCAAACTCAAGTTTAAGTTCTAAACTTTTTACTTTGTTTGAAGACGCATTCTTTTTTGAAGGGTCAATGATGGTCGTTAAATTTGCCGGAACTTTATCTGTATCGCGTTTACTAAAAACCTGAGTTACCAAATAAGTTACGCAACCGATAAAAGGCAAGAAAAGAATTGCAAAAATCCAATAGTATGAATTCCTATTTTTTAATAGGTGATAAATGCAATACCCTTGAAAAGCGATAATGAAATATAAATACATGCTGTCAAATTAAATTAAAGTACAAAGATAATGGTTTGATATAGTATAAATTGAGTACCTTATAAATTAGCTATATATTAACTAAAAATAAACTAAAAAAATGGGTAAAGGCGATAAAAAGACGAGAAGAGGAAAAATTTCAAGAGGTTCATATGGCGTAAGACGACTTCGGATTAAGAAAAAGGCAAATACACTTGAGAAAATTAGTGTGGACAAAAAATCAAAACCATAAATTCTGGTCTGATTTTCAGTCCAAGGTATTAATAAAAAATGTCATGTTTTCAGATTTTGAAAACATGACATTTTTTTTATCGTGTAAATACCAAATGGTTTTCTTTAGATAACTTTTCATGAAACCTATAGTTTTCAAGGTCAAACCCTTTTATGTCATCCATGGTTTTTGCGTTGTTGTTTATAATATAACGTGCCATGAGGCCTCGTGCTAATTTTGCATAAATTCCGATCGTTTTATACGCGCCGTTTTTCAATTCCTTAAAATCTACATTGACTATTGGAACTTTTAGAGCTTTCGTATCTACAGCTTTAAAATATTCAACACTTGCCAGGTTAAGAAAAAGCTCATCGTCCATTAACTCATCATTCAAAGCTTTTGTAATATCCGTTTTCCAAAACTCATACAAGTTTTTATTTTTTCCGATGCTCATTTTGGTACCCATTTCCAACCGGTAAGGCTGTATCAAATCCAAAGGCTTTAAAACACCGTACAAGCCTGAAAGTATTCTTACAGTATCTTGAAGATGGTCAATTTTATTTTGGGGAATGGTGTAAGCGTCTAACCCTCTGTACACATCGCCATTGAAGGCATATATGGCCGGTCGCGCATTGTCTTTTGTAAACGGTATCTCCCACTCCTGATTGCGGTTATAATTGAGTTGGCTCAAATCTTTAGAAATCTTCATCAGCTCGGATAAGGCGTTAACGGATTTCTTTTTGAGTTCGCTATTAAGACGCTTGGATTGTTTTAAAAATTCAGGTTGCGTGGTTTTGTCTGTTGGTAATTGCGTGTCAAAATCCAAGGATTTTGCTGGAGATAATACGAGTTTCATAGTAATGCGGGAGTGAGTATCAAATAGTAAAAAAGCTGAAACTCAAAGTTACAAAACAAATGTCACTTATGCCGCCTCCAGCGTTAAGGATGGAACGGCATGTTTGAGCTCCTCGAAGAGAGCGAGTAGTGACAGCCTGACCCTCTGGAAATTTATTGGAAGAGGGTGACGCCCAAGTAAAAAAATCTCTAAACTTAAAATAAGTATAAGAGATTTAAAGTATATCAATTATCAATCATCTAAACCCTTCATTTCGACAAACTCAATGACCGATGGGAGGCCATTAATCTTGATCAAAATCCATATCCTGATGCTTGGCATAATGGCGCCATTTCTCGATACAGGCGACCATATCTTGTGGCACTTCAGAATCAAAACTCATGAATTCTCCTGTGGTAGGATGCTCAAAGCCTAAGGTTTTGGCATGCAAGGCTTGGCGAGGCAAGATTTTGAAGCAGTTATCCACAAACTGTTTGTACTTGGAAAATGTGGTGCCTTTTAAAATCTTTTCGCCGCCATAGCGCGTATCATTAAAAAGGGTATGGCCAATATGTTTCATATGCACACGGATTTGGTGTGTACGCCCAGTTTCTAATTTGCAGGAAACCAAAGTGACGTATCCTAAGCGTTCAATCACGTTATAATGGGTGACTGCAGGTTTTCCTTTCTCTTCATCATCGTCCAAAAACACGGTATTTTGCAATCTGTTTTTTGGATGTCTGCCAATATTGCCTTCAATGGTACCTTCGTCTTCTTGCATATTTCCCCAAACAATCGCGACATATTCACGTTCACTAGTTCTATTAAAGAATTGTTTGGACAGATGTGTCATCGCAGCTTCAGTTTTGGCAACGACCAATAAGCCGCTGGTATCCTTATCAATACGATGTACTAAACCAGGTCTATTGCTAGAATTGTTAGGCAGATTCTCAAAATGATAGATTAAGGCATTGATAAGCGTGCCCGAATAATTACCATGACCGGGATGTACGACCATGCCCGCTTCTTTGTTGACCACGAGCAAATCGTCATCTTCATAAACAATGTCGAGCGGAATGTCTTCTGGGGTCAGTAAATACTCATAAGGCGGATGCTCAAAAAGCACGCGAATGACATCAAAAGGCTTTACTTTATAATTGGATTTTACGGGAATGTCATTGACATAAATGCTTCCATTCTTGGCAGCGGCTTGAATTTTATTGCGTGTGGCATTTTCAATAAAATTCATGAGGTATTTATCGATACGCAGCGGCGTTTGGCCTTTTACGGCTGTAAAAGCATAATGCTCATACAACTCATCATCGTTATGCTCTTCTAAATTTGGGGTATTAATGTCTGTCATTATTCGTATGAACCTCTATTACCATTTCCTAAAACCAAATCAATTTTGGAGGTCATGGGTAGTAAATCGCCCGCTTTGACCGATTTTCCTTCAAATGAAATGGATTGCACTTCATCTTTACCAATATCATCAATATAAGATATCTTTCCAACTTCAAAACCAATGGCTTCTAATGTTGGTTTGGCTTGACGGAAGGTGCGGCCAACCACGATTGGTACTTCCACTTTGCGATATCCTGATGGATTTAAAATTAAATATATTTTCCGATCTACCTTTACCTGATTTCCTGCTAAGGGATACTGCTCAATAACAGAAAATTTTGGATATTTGGGATTGTAATTGGCGGAATCCTGGATTTCCATGGTCAGATGATTATCATTTAATTCGATTTGAGCCGTTGCTATGGTCTTTCCTGCCAAATCTGGCACCGTGACAAAACTGCCATGGTGGGTCCGATAATCCAACCATTTCAAGATTAAGAAACTCACTACCAATAAGGCTACAGCCGCAAGAATAATTTGTTTCAAGAACGCTTTACTCGATAAAAATTTAATAAGACTCATGAAGGTTTGTTATAAGTGACAAATATATATAAATACAACCGCTTTTTCTTTTGCTTTTAATGTGATATTTTTGTTTGTGAAGATAAGCGACGAATTTACGAGTATTAAACGGAATAGCTTCTAGAATATTTCATCTTAAATCGCTAGATACTATCTTCATCAAAATAAGTAAACCTATTTATTGCGAAAGTAGGTTTCTCAAATAAACATGAACATTAATTAATGAGATTCCCACCTTCGTGGGAAGTACACATGAAAAAAAATATTGCAATCATCATGGGAGGGTTTTCGAGCGAGTTCGAAATTTCCCTCAAAAGTGGTCAAGTGGTTTATGAAACCCTCGAGCCTACTAAGTACAACGCATTTCGGATTCATATTTTTAAAGACAAATGGGTATATGTAGACCTTAACAACAACGAACATCCTATTGACAGAAATGATTTTTCTTTCACTATAGAGGGCGTTAAAACCAATTTTGACTGCGTCTTCAATGCTATTCATGGCACTCCGGGTGAAGATGGGTTTATGCAAGGCTATTTAGAATTGCTCGATATTCCGCAGACCAGTTGTGATATGTACCAAGCTGCATTGACTTTTAACAAACGTGATTGCTTAAGCGCTTTAAAACCTTATGGCATTAAAACAGCGGAATCCTATTACGTGAATTTAGGCGATGCTATTGATGAAGAGGCTATTATTGCCAAAGTAGGCTTGCCTTGTTTTGTTAAAGCCAATAAAGCAGGAAGTAGTTTTGGAATTAGCAAGGTTTATAAAAAAGAAGAATTTAATAAAGCATTGGAAGTGGCGTTCAATGAAGATGACGAAGTCATTATTGAGTCTTTTCTGGATGGTATTGAAGTGTCTGTGGGAGTTATCACCTATAAAGGTGAAGTGACTGTTCTTCCTATTACAGAAATTGTGAGCGATAATGATTTTTTCGATTATCAGGCCAAATACTTAGGACAGTCCCAAGAAATTACTCCTGCACGATTATCAAAAGAACAGGAAGAAAAAGTAAGAACGGTTGCCAAAAAAGTCTATGAAGTTTTAAAAATGAAAGGCTTTAGCCGCAGTGAATTTATCTTTAAAGATGGGGATCCCCATTTATTGGAAGTCAACACCGTTCCTGGGATGACCGCAGCAAGTATTTTGCCACAGCAAGCCGCAGAGGCTGGTATTAGTCTGGCAGATTTGTTTGGCAATGCGATTGAGGAAGCTTTAAAATAATTATTGATTATATTTGATTCAAATTTATAAATGAGATTCCCTCCTGTGAGGGAATGACAAAAGATTGTCAATGAAACGCGCACTATTCCCAGGGTCCTTTGACCCCCTTACTTTAGGTCACTTCGATATTATCAATCGCGGCATAAAACTGTTTGATGAAGTCATTGTTGCCATTGGCATTAATGCCGAAAAAAAATATATGTTCACTTTAGAACAACGTCTTAAATTTATTGAAGAGACCTTTAAAAATGAATCTAAAGTAAAAGTGATGACTTATAAAGGTCTCACTATCGATTTTTGTAAGGAGATTGATGCACAGTTTATCTTAAGAGGTTTGCGCAATCCCGCGGATTTTGAATTTGAGAAAGCCATAGCGCATACTAACAGGAAACTTTCGAAAATTGAAACTGTCTTTTTGCTCACAGCTGCGAGCACCTCTTATATTTCTTCATCCATCGTCAGGGATGTGATTCGAAATAATGGGGACTATACGGTTTTAGTGCCAGATAGTGTTAGGGTTTTATAAAGCAGTGTATTTTTCTTAATCAAAAAGACGCAGAGTAAAGTGCAAGGGATGCAAGGTTTTTGATGCCTTATATCACTAATTTACTTTTGGTTTAAAAAACTTTATGTTGTAATTTCTACAATAAGAAAGATGTTATTAAAAAGTAATATGGTGGAATTTCTTTTGAAGTGTTTCTTTTCTGAACTCCAATTGCTTTAAAAAATTAGTATGTGCCTCAGAAGTCGGATTGAATGGTAAATGTGCCATTCCTTTTTGAATGCTATCCACTTCTGCCATAATTTCCAAACTATCATCAGACATCCAAACTGTTTGAAACTTTTCCCATATATAATTAATCGCCGTGGCATTGGGATGTAACATGTCTTCAGTATAAAAGCGATAATCCCGAAGCTCATCCATCATGATTTCATAGGAAGGAAAGTAAAACTTATCCTTGATATGTTGCTGTGCTATAAAATCATGTATTGCCGTAATGAGATGTGCTTTGCTCCGTGTATTTTCGATAAATCCATCCTTGATATGACGGATTGGAGATACAGTGAAAATCAGGACTGCTTTTGCATTAATAGCCTTGAGTTTATGGTGCAAATTCTGGAGCGCATCGGTAATTTCCTTAATAGAGAGCAACGCCTTTGTGAAGTTCTGCTGAGATACTTTGTGGCAGTTGGCAACGGGCAAATCAGATAAAGTATGTTTATAAACCCAAGCAGTTCCTAAAGTAATCACAATATGGGAAGCTTCTTTTAAATGTTGTCTTGTAACTTGAAGCTGCTCGTTTAAATTGGCAATCAAAATATCTTTGGAAATGTTGCTCATTTTTGAATGTGCCTCATAACAGTGCCATTGTTCATTGTGAAAAAACACATCCTTTTCGTTGTATTCGTTTTGCTCAACAGCTTTTACAACAATGGTTTCAATGGCTTTGGGATGAAACAACACTCCAAAAGGATTTTGATGGCTCTGAAATTTAAAATAGGTCAACTTCTGGCCTATATTTTCTACAAAACAAGATCCGAGTAAAAACACCTTGGACTGATAATCGATGAGATTTTTCGTCCTTTTTTGTAGTGGGATATTAGTTTGCAACTTCATAGTTAGATATAATTTGTCATGTCGGCCACAAGAGACATCTTATCATAAGCATCACATCTTCTGTAATTCCTTGTACTTCATGCTTCGGAATGACAAAAAAAACAACTCTTTGTCATGTTGAAGTAAGAGCCATCACATCATATACGATGACATTTTATGTGATTCCTATTCCCTCGGAATGACAAGACTCACTTTACCTCTCTGCGATTTTGCGAAACATATTTTTAACATCAATTAGAGCAAAAACCTAAACCTTCAAATACCCTTGAGCAGCCTCCAAGGCCTTTTCAATCCCTTCCGGATTCTTACCGCCAGCGGTTGCAAAAAATGGTTGTCCGCCGCCGCCGCCTTGGATGAACTTACCTAATTCGCGAACAATGGTTCCAGCATTCAAGCCTTTGCTTTCAACTAATTCTTTAGAAATATAACAAGACAATAAAGCCTTTCCGTCATTTTCAGAAGCAAACAATAGGAATAGATTGTCATATTGCTGTCCCATTTCAAAACAGAGGTCTTTAGTACCTGATGGATCTAAATCTATTTTTTTAGCTAGGAACTGAACGCCATTAATTTCTGACAATTCATTTTGGAGATCGCCTTTTAAATTTTTAGCCTTCTCTTTTAACAAGTTTTCGATTTGCTTTTTTAAGTCAGCATTCTCGGTTTGTAAATTTTGAATGGCTTTAAAAGGTTCCTGAGCATTATTTAAAAGCCCTTTGATTTCAAAAAATGCACGATCATGATCTTGGTAATAATATTTTACGGCATCATTGGTAATCGCTTCAATACGTCGTATCCCAGAAGCGACCGCACCTTCTGAAACTATTTTAAAGTACCAGATATCTCCCGTATTCTTCACATGAGTACCACCACATAGCTCAAACGACTTTCCATACCGAATAGTACGCACCGTATCGCCATATTTCTCCCCAAATAGTGCAATCGCACCTTCATCAATCGCCATTTCCATAGGAATGTTGCGCTTTTCTTGTAGCGGCAGTTTGCCCTCAATACGCGCGTTAACGAAATTTTCTACATCGCTTAATTCTTCAGGAGTCATTTTAGAAAAATGAGAGAAATCAAAACGCAAATACTTGGAATGTACCGCACTTCCCTTTTGCTCTACATGCGTTCCCAACACTTCTCGCAATGCTTGATGCAGCAAGTGTGTTGCCGTATGGTTCGCTTCCGTTCTTCTACGCTGCTTCTCATCTACTTGAGCGTTAAAAGTAGCTC
>JBDTKP010000187.1:0-13077 GCA_039935255.1 Gelidibacter sp.
TAAGTTTTCAATATTGACAACCTGCTCTAATATAAATAGTGCTCAAATATTTCATGATTTTGTGATTTAAAAGATATAAAGTCAGATAGGAAGCACATTTCATATTTTCAAATAAAATTCTGTTTTATTTGAAAGTTCAATACGCTTACTCCCAATCAATAGGCGTTTTAATTAATGAAAATCAACAAGAGATCACTTCACAGATGATATGCGTTAGTTTTATTTTCTGAAACGCACACCCATCATGAATTCTTGGAATAATTTTAAAAAATATTACCCTAATTTTAATAAGACGTTAATAATCGATAAAAACTATTAAAAAATTTTCCAATTTCGTTTAATTAGAATAAAGTAATTTCATCAAATCAGCGATACAATTTTATGGACAAGCATCATGTTGCATTAGTAGGATCAGGACCTACCGGCATTTATCTTCTGAAACACATCTCTGACAACGCAGCTGAATTTACAGGACATATTCAATCTATTTCAATTTTTGAAAAGTCAGAAACAGGAGGTATGGGAATGCCGTATAATCCAGAAATGACCGACATCTATAATTTAGCGAATATCTCTTCCGAAGAAATCCCTATGCTTAAAACCAGTTATGCGGATTGGTTATCTGCACAACCTAAAAAAACCTTAAAAACTTTAAATATTACAGAATATCCCATTAAAAAAACAAAAGTTTATTCTCGTATTTCTTTGGGATATTATTTTAGCCACCAATACAATCTCATCATTGCGGACCTGAAAAAAAGTGGCTTTGACGTTAATGAGCACTTAGGAACTAAAGTAATTGATATAGTTCCGGATGATTCAACAAATCAAATGATCCTCGTGGTACAAAATTCAAAAACTTATTCCTTTTCTAAGGTAATTATAGCAACAGGACATATTTGGCCCGAAAAAGATCAACCAGAACATGGTTATTATGGTTCTCCTTGGCCTATTCAAAAACTACTACCCAAAAAAAATGAGAACTATAATTATACCATTGGTACTTTAGGTGCATCTTTGAGCGCCTTTGATGTTGTAACGTCTCTTGCACACCGCCATGGCCAATTTGTTGAATCTTCAAAAGGTCTGGAATTTATTCTAAATGAAGAAGCTAATAAATTCAAAATTGTGATGCATTCTGCTGAGGGCTGGTTGCCTCACTTACAATACGAACAAGAGAAGCCCATACGAGAAATCTATAGACATACCACGCGTCATGAACTTCTATCCTTAATAGATGAAAATGGATTCTTACCGTTTAATAAATTTTTTGACGTTGTGTGCCGTCCAGCAATTATAAGGGCTTTTGAAAGAGATGATGACAAAAAACTTGTACGTTTTTTGAACCAGGCTGACTACAGTGTTCTTGATTTTATAGAAGAGATGGAAAGCAAACACGACTATATTAACTCATTTGAAGGGATGCGAAATGAATTGGCAAAAGCAAAATCTGCAGCAAAGCACAATGAACCCGTCCATTGGATGGAAACGCTTGACGATTTAATGTACTGCCTCAATTTTCATTCAGAACTTCTATCTGCAGAAGACCATAAATTTTTCAGAAAAAAGATGATGCCATTTTTGATGAATGTCATTGCCGCCCTGCCGTTATCTTCTGCAGCTATATTATTAGCGCTTTATGATGCCGACTGTATTACCTTAAAAGAAGGAAGCGTTGAAATCTTAGAACATCAGAACATCTCTGGCAAGACCATCATTGAAGTTACGGATAAAGATTCCAAAATTGAAAAAATAGAATACAACATGTTTGTGAATTGTTCAGGGCAAGGTAAATTAGAATTTGATGATTACCCCTTTGCCTCTTTAGTTGAGCAGGGAATCGTACGAAAGGCAAGCGCCAAATTCAGGGAGCTTCCAGATAAAAAAACAAAAAGACCTGATGAAATTAAAAATATTCTGTTCACTGAAAATGATGCTTTTTGGTTTACCGGAGGGATTGATGTCGACGCCGGATATCGAGTTATTAAAAAGAATGGCAGTCCTGATGAGAGAATTCATGACATTTCATTTATCCATACCGCAGGTTGCCGTCCTTACTCCTATGGACTTCAAGCCTGTAATGCTACGAGTTTAATTTTGTTGGAACAATGGAAGAAGTCCATTCAAGAAAATTTGAATGATTTATCTTCAATTGAAGCCACAACTAAAACTTATGAAAATAACGAAGGTTTATAGTTTTTAAGCAGTTTGATGCCTAGGAGAACATCATAAAGAAGAAATTAATTATAAATCGAGGTCATTTTAAGTGAGATAAAAAATCGAAACACATGATGTCCGCTACAAATCCCCAGTGATGTGTAATTAACTCAATTTGAATTATTCCGACAAACAACAGACTTTTTATTGGATATAAAATATAATTTTATTTATTGCCACAAGTAACTTTTTAGATGTTATTATTAACTCTTAGGATCTAAATAAAGTGATGACGTGTAGGTTGTTTTTTTAATAATCATTCGTGGTAATAAGTACTCATATACAAAATACCGTTTTGGATACTATCGATGAGATAAGAAACATTTTTCATACCGTCAACGGGTATTTCCAAATATCTCGCATAATTAGTGTCACCAATCGAACAATAAATTAATGAATCATCCTTTAAAGGATCAAAATTTAGCACTTTGAATGCGGACGTATCTCTAGCGCTAAGATTTTGAAACTTCATAGAAAATAACATCACATTGGTAAAATGTTGTTCACTCCGATTTATCACTCTGATTTTAGTTATCTGCCCATGGTTAGCCCTATCTTTGCTCGCACAAAAAACAAACAGACTAAAGAACACTACACCAAACACAACCTTCATCATATCAAACAATTAAGTACTACCATATAGCCTTTAAATAAGAGTCTCTTACAGAATTATGATTAAATATATATATTTTAAATCCCATGGGCATTACATTGTGGTTAATAGATGAAATAATCTTTAAATAACCCATACTTTAAAAAATTAAGGATATATTTATCTAATGAAGAGCATTGAGTATGCATGGTTTGTTATATCATTTACCAGCAGTTAATTTTCTTAATAAAACGAGTTAAGAATTATTACACTTGCAATAATATTGTCTACATCTAGTTCAGAACCAGCGTCCTTATCTATTAAAACACCGAGATTAAAATATTTGATATGAAAATTTCTTTTTTTGTTGTATTCATATTATACAGTTCCTTTATTTACAGTCAGGTAAAAATAACCGGCACCGTTCTAGAATTTAACAGTACAAGCAAAGACAAAGTACTGCCCGAAGTAAACATAGTATGGTTAAACAGCTCAATTGGAACAACTACCAATAGCGTGGGAGAGTTTAGTCTTCCATTTAACAAAGATTCCAAAAAAATTATTGTTAGTTATGTAGGTTATAGAACTGACACATTAACCGTAAACAGGCCTAATCTAGGAAAAATATGGCTGCATCCCGATATGGAACTGGATGAAGTAGTCATAAGTAAAAAACTAAACTCTATAAGAAAATCGTTGTTCAACGTTCAAAACGTAGTCACCGTGGACAGCAGAGAAATGCTGAAGGCTGCATGCTGTAATCTATCGGAAAGCTTTGAAACAAATCCGGCGGTAGACGTAAATATTTCAGATGCTGTCACTGGTGCCAAGCAAATACAGATGCTGGGATTAAACAGCCCTTACTTATTATTTACCCAAGAAAACATACCCTCCATCAGAGGAGCTTCTCAAATATATGGACTGTCTTTTATTCCAGGCTCTTGGATTGAAAGCATTCAGATAACCAAAGGTGCGGGAAGTGTTCAGAATGGTTTTGAAAGTATTTCAGGACAAATAAATAGTGAATTGGTAAAACCCTTAACGGATCGGAATGTTTTTCTAAATATGTATGCTAATAATTATGGACGCTATGAAGTAAATGCGCGCTACAATAAAAAATTCTCCAACAAACTAGCGACGGGATTATATGTGCATTCCAATCTTAGAAATGGAGAGATAGATCGAAACTCCGATAACTTTTTAGATGCCCCCCTAGCTAAACAAATCAATTTCATGAATAGATGGCAGTATTTGGATCTTGAAAAGGGATGGGTCAGTTTCTTTACAGCCCAATTCCTCGTAGACGAAAAACAGACTGGCGAGAAATCCTTTGATCCCAAAACGGATAAATTTACTAACAACGCTTGGGGAAGTGAGGTGAAATCAAACAGACTGGATCTCTCCGCCAAATTGGGCTATGTCTTCCCCGAGTTGCCCTATCAAAGCTTTGGATATCAAACAGCTTTTAGCTTTCACGATCAAAACTCCTATTACGGATATAACATGTACGATATTCAACATACGTCCTATTACTCAAATGCAGTTTTTAATAGTATCATCGGAGGTTCTCAACATAAATTCAAAACGGGTCTTAGCTTTACCTATGATCATTTTAACGAAAAAGTAAACAACCAAAACTTTGACAGACAGGATAATTCTTTAGGTGCTTTCTTTGAATACACCTATGATAACTTGGAAAAATTGAGTTTTGTTGCTGGAATTAGAGCGGATAACCACAATAGATTGGGCACATTCATTACGCCTCGTTTGCATGTAAGACATTCTCTTTGGGACAAGGCCAGTATAAGGTTCTCTGTTGGAAGAGGCAAAAGGGCTGCAAATATTTTTGCTGAAAACCAGCAACTTTTTGCTTCCTCTCGGGCTGTTAATATTGTTCCCAATAATGGCAACCTTTATTCACTAAATCCAGAAATTGCATGGAACACCGGAATTGGCTTTGTGCAAAAGTTATACCTATGGAACAGAGCAATGGACTTTTCAGTAGATTATTATATTACTGATTTTAAGGACCAGGTCTTGGTAGATTGGGAAAACCCACAAGAAGTGTCCTTTTATAATCTGAATGGAAAGAGCGTATCAAAAAGTTTACAGTTGGATTTAAATTATGAAATAATCCAAAATCTTAACATAAGACTTACCTA
Source organism: Gelidibacter sp. (assembly GCA_039935255.1). Taxonomy (GTDB): domain Bacteria; phylum Bacteroidota; class Bacteroidia; order Flavobacteriales; family Flavobacteriaceae; genus Gelidibacter. Next base: position 4,972 of record JBDTKP010000187.1, read on the forward strand.
TAAATATTATGATGTAAAAATTGACTATTTATCTGGTACCTTACAAAAACCATTGCAGCCACAACATCGTTTTTTCACAAATCTAGGTTATGAAAGCCTTAAAAAATTTAGGGGAAGCCAGTGGAAAATGGATTTCACTCTACATTGGACAGGCGAACAAAGATTACCAAACACCTCAACAAATCCGATAGAACATCAGCTTGTTCCATATTCTAAAGCCTACAGTATTATGAACTCACAACTGACACGAGTCGTCAATGAGAAATTAGATATTTATTTAGGAGGGGAGAATATGGGAAACAGCGTTCAAAGAAAATCTATTATTAATGCCCAGGACCCTTTTGGTCCTTATTTTGATAGCACTTTATTATATGCCCCGGTATTAGGAGAAACCTACTATCTTGGATTTAGATATAAATTGAGATAAAATAAGCACAAACTGCTTTATCTAGATGACATAAAATTACTCTTTATACTGGATTTCAATAAAACCGAACCTTAGTAATCATAACACCCATTCATTGTTCAACTTATTTTTAAAAACCATTAAAAACTAAAACCATGAGAAGATCGATCAACTTTCAAAATATATTGTTAATTGTCAGCATTTTATTCTTGAGCATTCAATCAAATGCACAGGATAAAGGCAAGGACAAAAATAAAAAAATAAATATCGAGGTAAAGGGCAATTGTGGGATGTGCAAGTCGCGAATTGAAAAGGCTGCATCACAGGTAAAAGGAATAAAATATGCCAAATGGGATATTCCCTCAAAACAACTGACCTTGATATTAGATGAAAATAAATGTACCCCTCTTGATGTTAAAAAAGCAATAGCTCTTGTAGGACATGATACCGACACAGAAAAAGCAGGTGATGAGGTTTATAACAACCTCCCACCCTGCTGTAAATTTAGAGACCCTAATAGCCTGCATTTAGACCACAACACTAAGCATTAGCGTCGTATGAGATAAACTAGACCTATAAGACATCATCTTAAAAGCAAACGCTAAAAAGTGGATTGAGAAGTACATCATATAAAAAGGGAACCTTTTATAGGTTCCCTTTTTATATTTATTTGACAAGTGATTTGTATTACATCTTGATAACGCGTTTTGCTAAAATAATAGTTCCATTTGCGTCGACAACATTTATAACGTAGAAACCCGGGGAAAGTCCATATAGCTTATTAATAATTATGGTATTGGTATTATGAAAGGCTTCCTCTCTAATCAATCCACCCATCATATTGTATACTGCTACAGTACAATTGGTGTTTTTATTGAGTTTGATAGTAATCTTATCTGAAAATGGATTTGGATAAGTATCTATAATTATCGGTGTATCATCCTTGTTATCTTCTTCCCATACAATAGCCGCGTTGATATTTTCATCATAGTTATAGGGTCTTTTCTCTCTAACTTTCTTTACTGGTCTTTGCTGACTACTGGCATCGTCAATAGTAGCAACAAAATTAGAGCCAGAATCTGCTTCGAAACCAGGTAGTAACTTGATTTCATTAACTGATTCGATTCTGCAATTTGTACCCTCGGGGACAATAAAGTTATGGCCTGCTTCTATCAGATATTGATAGTAAAATATCTCTTCCGGCCTATGAGTATTACTTACAATATAATTGTTGAGTTTTGCTAATCCGTCAGTACCGTAAAAAACTCCCAAGGATCTTGTATCGGTAATGTCATTGGGATTTACCAAGGGTAGGGTTTGTCCGTCAAAAACATAAGTCCCATCATACCTCAACATAGAGGTAGTGAGATATGCTGAATTTTGGTGTATTTCTTCCCAATTGTACCAAAGAAGATCTACATAGACATGATGAAAATAAAATATAGGGTCTCTTGGTGATAATGGAGTGGGCATAGCCCCTCCTGTCCAAACATGTGCGCCTCTGTGAACGTTCCTTCTTTCCAACTCATTGGAAAATTGGAAGAAGCTGGACATACTATACAAAGGAGTCACCTCCGCTGGTGTGGGCATTGGCCCATCGTTACCCAACCTTCTTCGGAGGTTCCAATTGGTGTTAAAACTGCCCATGAAATTTTCATCCCATAAAGAAGAATTCAATGCTTGATCATTGGTAGTGTTCCAAAAGGCCAAGCTTATTTTTGGATTTATATTTTGTACAGCCTGTTCCATTTCAAACATCTGGCGCCTATGCCATGCCAAAAATATTTCGCGCTCAGATTCATCAGGAAGATTAAAATGTAGATCCAGCCGGGTTGGATCAATGGTGTTGTCAAAATTAAAATACTGACTATGAAAAACAGCCATATCGTTAAACAAATCAGGCCCGTTCCTTAGCTCATAAAAAGCATTTACCAGTTCGGTCTTCTCGTAATCTGTCATTTCTTGATAATTCTTTCGAATACTTTGCGCACTTAGATTATGAGCAAAACATAAAAGAATTAATATCTTGTAAATGTGTTTCATCTTTGATTTAACTGATAAGCTTATTTATTGTTTTCTTTAAAGTCCTGCTCTAACTTCATTAATTTTTCAGCAATTGAATCAATACGCTTATTATCTTGTTCAAGATTTCGAATTTTCTTTTCTTGGTCGATGGCATACAAAGTTAATTCCTCGATTTTCTCCAACAGCTTGGCGTTCATCTTCCCTAAATCTATCCCCTCATTTTCTACCACCTTGGCACTTGGCATATTTAGCAAATACCCTTTCTCTCGAATATGTTCCTCTACCTCTTTCAAAGAAGGTAATTTATAATCTTTCTCAAAAACATAGTCAGGCCAGTTCACCTTTAATTTTACATTTACTTCTTCAGCAACCATGTTACCAGCCACTGCAAGCCTATATCCATGCGTGTTCGTAGTTCCGATACCAACATTGCGATGTGCAAACAAATCCCGCCCCGTCCAGTCTACCGATAGTAAGTTTGAATTTTCCGAGGTATAATCAACTAATCCGGTTCCGGTCGTTGTGATATTGACTGTATTGCTCATTGGTGAAACATTCCCCGCTGCATCACTCGCCGCTACAGTAAAGGCATAGGATGTAGTCTGTGAAAGACCAGTCACAGTAAACGAAGTGGTACCGCTCGTACTACCTACACTCGCGCCGTTTTGAAAAATTGTATATCCCGTAACTGCAACATTGTCTGTTGATCCCGTCCACGAAAGGTTTGTTGATGTGTTTGTAGTGCCACTAAACCCTAAATTACTTGGTGCCGTTGGGGCTTGATTATCTACTGCTGCCTGTGTCGTTACGTTCGCGGTGTTGCTCACTGGCGAAACATTCCCGGCGGCGTCATTAGCTGTAACAGTAAAAGCGTAAGGAGTATTCTGTGTAAGTCCAGTTACATTAAATGTGGTGACACCACTAGTGGTACCTATGCTTGTACCGTTCTGTAATATGGTATATCCAGTAACCCCAACATTATCTGTCGATGCCGTCCACGAAAGATTAGTTGTCGTGGTGGTTGTACTACTGGACACCAAATTACTTGGTGCGGTTGGAGCTTGACTATCAGCTGAGGCTTGTGTGGTTACATTGGTAACATTGCTCACTGAAGAAACATTACCTGCGGCATCTCTAGCAGTTACCGTGAAAGCATAGGACGTATTTTGTGTTAGTCCAGTTACATTAAATGTGGTGGCACCATTTGTAGTACCTATGCTTGTGCCGTTCTGCAATATAGTATATCCAGTTACACCAACATTATCTGTTGATCCCGTCCAAGAAAGATTGGTAGCTGTGGCCGTAGTACCATTGGCAGATAAATTACTTGGTGGATTGGGAGCCTCAGTATCTACCATTCCTGCAGGAAGAATAGAAACGTTGTCTATTAATATGGTATTTCCTGGAATAGCCTGACCAGTAAATCCACTCGTATAGGCTACGATAGTAGGATTGGCGGCAGTAGCTGTTACATTGAAAACATATTCTCTCCAATCAGTTCCTGTAATAGGAGTGACACTCCATCCAGAAAGACCTGTCCATACAGCAAAAGCACCTGTAGAATTATTATTAACTCTTGGACCATATTTCGCCCAGATTCGAACGGTATAAGCTTGTCCTATAACTGCTGAAAAACGATAGTTTATTGTACGCCCTTGATTATTGGACGTAGAAACAGCTCTAATAGCAAAACTACCCAGCTGTGGGTCGCTGCCATCAGAGGTTATCGCGGCCGATCCTGACCAACCTGCCGTACTGTTTGTTTCATTATTAATGGATGCAGCGTTCGCCTGGTTATGCAAATCTTGAGCGCTAATTCTTCCAACTAACATAAAAACAACAATAAGTAAAAGTTTATTCATTTCCATCTTTTTAAATTTTTAAGCGATATCTATTTAGGAGACGCTGTAAAATTAATTAATATCTTTGGAAAGAGTGAAATAAATCTTTGAACTGCAAGGAATTACCTATCAAAGGCAAACCATATAAATGGCTTGTCGAATCTACTCACAAAAAAGTATAAAAAGACAGTATTTACTATGATTATAGTAAATTAGAAATCAAAAATATAGGTTCTTAAAATTGACTACAGCAGGATTAAAAGTACTGTTGGGGGGACTCAAAATATAAGAGATTTAACTTAGTCCTAATTTTAACTATCATATCTAATTATTAAGCTCTCTAATGTCTAAAAGCTAAGTATTTATTAATGGTATCACACAATGATGCTCGTGTTTAATTGTTGGCAATCTCGAAGTTGAAAAGATTGATAATGTTATTAATTGCATAGATCCATTCCTAGTTTGAGCTTATATCTTTGAAGTATTTCAAAATTTCATGTTTCTCATTTCATAATCAGAATTTAAAAGATAGCACTTTAAACATCATTCCAAAAATGATTTTACGTCCTAGGTTTAACTTTCCCAGTCTGACAATTTTTCCCTGTAGTATCTTTTAAGATATTAAGTCAAAAGAGATCTTAATTCCCTCTATGATCATTCCTGTTCCAATAATCGCAATAATTAGTCCCATTATCTTTCCAATGACAGAAATAACGTTATAACCAACGATTTTCACGATATACTTACTTAATCTAAAAGTAAAATAAGTTATCAAACTCATAGACCCAAAAATAATGATGACTAAAAAGACTTGCACCGGTGTAACATCAGACACGAAGTTCATTGCAGTAACGATAGTTCCAGGTCCCGCCAGAATTGGAATGGCCAATGGGGAGACCGCAATGTTTTCATCTATATGTACATGTTTAATACTTTTTATATTAGATTGTTTTGATTGAAGCATATCAAATCCAATGTAAAATATTAGAATTCCTCCTGTAATCTTAAACGCAGGAATACTGATATTGAACAATTCAAAAATATATTTACCTAAAAGCACAAAAACGAGTACAATTATAAATGCAATAATATTTGCTCTTTTATTGATATCTCTTTTTGTTTTTTCGTCTGCACCTTGGGTTAAGGATAAAAAAACAGTCATGTTTGATATCGGATTGGTGATAGCGAAAAACCCTGTAAATACGGTAATTGAAAATGTAATTAAGTTATCCATATACTCGAGAAATATTATTCTTGTAAGAAATTGAATTACTTCTATAATACCAAAGTAATTTCAATTTATTTTTGCAATGATCATAACATGACTTTATAAATGAAAGATTAGATTATTAAAAAATTAGCACAGCTCATAGAACATTTTAATTAGTAATTTGTTTGGCGTTCTTTTGCAAAATGGTCCTAACATCTTAAAAGCGCTTGTAGACTCTAATACAAATATTACATAGGATAGACTACCATAAAAATCATATAAGCTGCTGCTTACGGATGGAGTCCCCAGCGCGTTTTATCCGCATAAGCAAAATCCAACTTATATTTTTCTGGGATTTCGTCATTAAGCATTGACCCCGTTGTTATAGATGGGAACAATTCCTCGTAGGTAATCATACTATTCAATGATACACGACGGTAAATATGAGAACGCTTTAAATTTCTTGATTCAGTGACACCGGTTGCCCCTAATAGTTCAGCAAAGTTTTTTAGGGTTGTTTGGTGGTAATTAGCCACCCGAATCTTTTTATCTTCAACGACTAATCCCCTGGTCAATTTAGGATCTTGCGTTGTAATACCTGTTGGACATCTATTTGTGTTACACAGCAAAGCTTGAATGCAACCTAAGGCCATTTTCATCCCGCGGGCTTGATAACATCCGTCTGCTCCCAAAGCAATAGCACGTGCAATATGAAAAGCAGAAGTGATTTTACCGGAGGCAAGGAGTTTAACATGTTTCCGAATATCCAAACCATTGAGGATATTGTGGACAAAATCGAGGCCGTCAATCAATGGCGCCCCTACATAATTACTAAATTCTGGTGGCGCAGCTCCTGTTCCTCCTTCACCGCCATCTACAGCAATATAATCAGGATAAATGTCTAGTGCTATCATCGCTTGACAAACAGAAATAAATTCACTTTTATAACCAACACATAATTTGAATCCAACCGGTTTCCCTCCAGATAAATTCCTCAGTTCCTGAATAAACTTCACCATTCCCAAGGGGGTATCAAAAGCACTGTGATAAGGTGGTGATGACACTTTCACAAATGGTGTTATATGTCGGATTTTAGCGATTTCCTCAGTATTTTTCTCTGCAGGAAGAATCCCACCATGTCCGGGTTTGGCACCTTGGGATATTTTAAGTTCAATCATTTTCACATGGGGATGTTTTGACTTTTCGGCAAAGAGTTCCTGATCAAATTTCCCTTCGCTATCACGGCATCCAAAGTAGGCCGTACCAATTTGCCAAATCAAATCGCCACCTTCTTCTAAATGATGATGACTGAGACCTCCTTCTCCTGTATTATGGGCGAAATTTCCAATTTTAGCGCCAGCATTCAAAGCTCTAACAGCGTTAGCACTAATGGAGCCAAAACTCATAGCGGAAATATTCAATATACTGGCAGAATATGGCTGCTTACAATCCTTATTGCCAATCAAGATTCGAGGATCATGATCTATAGTGTCAAAAGCCTTGGGTGCCATTGTATGGCAGAGCCATTCGTACCCTTCGGCATAAAGGTCCAATTGGGTTCCAAAAGGTATGGTGTCACGCATACCTTTTGCTCTTTGATAAACCGTGGACCGATCCACGCGATTGAAGGGCCGACCATCAATGTCAGATTCAATAAAATACTGATACATTTTTGGGCGTAACTCCTCCAAAACATAACGCAATCTCCCTAATACGGGATAATTCCTCATAATGGTATGTCGCGTTTGAAAAAGATCATAATAGCCCAAAAGCGTCAGAATTACAACAATTCCAACAAGCACATACCAATTAGGACTTAAAAAAATAGCTAAGCCAATCGCTAGTAGCAGCGAAGCCGTCGAGGTTATAAAAAAATTACGCATAATCGAAGTATTATTGAAATTCAAAGCTATATTTCAATAAACAGACATAGCTTTATTAATATTTAGATAACTAACACTCAGTGGCTATGAGATGACAATAGCCAGGACAAATTACAATTTAATTCTGAAATAGGAATGAAAGGAAATCCGATAAAAAAGCAATCTTAAAAAAGCAGAAAAAAATATTGCATTATTCCACCCTCATAAAACACTTAAAATATGATGCTTTAATACCGCAAATAATCACTTAAAAAGCATGACATAAAAGCCTTATTTTATTAATTGCAAAACTTCCTTTTTTAAAGAAATGGATTATGAAGAAGCCATACAGAATCATAGATTTTAACGGAATCATTGATTCTGCACATAAATACAATGCCAGTTCAATTGTGATGGGCTCTCATGGGACAATTACTTTTAAATAGATGTTTGTGGGTTACAATACCGAAAAAGTGGTAAGAACTTCAGATATCCCTGTATTGGTCATAAAAAGTAAAAATGAAAATTTCAGTGTGGAAAATTTTGTCTTTGCAATAAACTGGGAAGACAATAACACAGAAGCTCTAATTGAAGCCAATAGCCTCTCCAATACCGTGGGTGCACAAATAACACTTCTCCATATCAATACGCCAGGTCACTACCTCACAACACAAGAGATCACTGACGAATTTGAAAGCTTGTTTAAGGATACAGGCATCATAGCCAATGACGTCGTCGCAAAGATTTATAGCGATAGTAGCA
>JBDTKP010000188.1:0-9830 GCA_039935255.1 Gelidibacter sp.
ATATACAATTAATTTAATATTTTATTACAATGAGTAAAGGAACAGTAAAATTTTTCAACGATGCTAAAGGCTTCGGTTTTATCGTAGAAGAAGGAAACAACAAAGAACATTTTGTTCACATTTCAGGTTTAATTGACGAGATTCGTGAAGGCGATGAAGTTGAATTCGATCTTACAGAAGGAAAAAAAGGATTAAACGCAGTTAACGTAAAAGTTATCTAATATATAAGCTTTTTTAAATGATAAAGCCCTGCAACACCAGTTGCGGGGCTTTTTGTTTCTAAATAGTCTCCAACAAAAAAAGCCTAGAATTAAATAATTCCAGGTTTTTTTATAGGTGTTTCATTGCTTTATTATGTTAGACATTTAAAATCCTAAAAATAAAATATAAGAACCTGTATTCTATTATCTTTTAGTCTAGTCTCTCACATCTACAAGCGCAGCGGTCTAATCTTTAATTAGAACATATCTCTTCCAGCAAAATGAAAAGCGCTTTCAATAGCAGCATTTTCATCGCTATCACTTCCGTGAGCTGCGTTTTCGCTAATAGAATCTGCATACAGTTTACGAATAGTTCCTTCAGCTGCATCGGCAGGGTTTGTTGCACCAATCAAAGTTCTGAAATCTTCAACTGCATTTTCTTTTTCTAAAACCGCGGCAACAATTGGTCCACGGGTCATATATTCTACCAACTCACCGTAAAAAGGTCTTTCGCTATGGATCGCGTAAAACTCCTTTGCATCTGCAGTAGTCATGTGTGTTAATTTTAATGCCACAATTTTAAAACCTGAAGCATTGATTTTTTCTAAGATTGCGCCAATATGTCCTTTCTCGACTGCATCTGGCTTAAGCATTGTAAACGTTCTATTAGTTGCCATAATTGTTATTTATTTAATTCTGATTTCTATTATTTTGAGTTCTATTATTTTGAGTTTTTCGTCTTTCCAAACTTATCACTTTGCAACGATTCCCTTTTTTAAAGCGCTCTAAATTTCGTGCAAAAGTAAGGCATTTATCGCTAAAAACCATATTATGGATATTAAAAAATTGTATCTTCGCACGCTATGACAGAACAAGATATTAAAGAAATTGCGGCCTTATTAACTACGCCCAAAAACATCGTCATTGTCCCACATAAAAACCCTGATGGAGACGCCATGGGTTCTACATTGGGCCTTTGTCACTACCTTATAAAGAACAATCATAACGCAAAGGTAATTGCACCAAATGATTATCCTGATTTTCTTAAATGGCTACCAGGAGAGGGCGACGTAATCATTTATGAATCTGACAGAACGAATGCAGAGCGCCTTATAATGGAAGCTGACATTATCTTTACCCTTGATTTTAACGCACTCCATCGCGCTGGAGCCATGGAAACGCCAATGGCCGATTCAGAAGCAATTAAAATCATGATTGACCACCATCAACAGCCAGATACTTATGCTAAGTACACCTATAGTGACGTGGCCATGAGTTCTACTTGCGAAATGGTCTATAATTTTATAAATATGCTCGGCAATAAGGAAGCTATTGATTCTTCAATGGCGACCTGTTTTTACGCCGGGATATTAACCGATACAGGATCTTTTAGATTTCCATCTTCAACAAGCGCAACCCATTTGGTGGCCGCTGATTTGATTGATAAAGGTGCAGATCATTCGGAAATTTATAATGCCATTTATGACACCAATAGTTATGAGCGTCTCCAACTTTTAGGAGTAGCTCTTAAAAACTTAAAAATACTTCCGGAATATAAAACAGCATATATCACTTTATCACAAGAAGAATTAAACGCTGCTAACTTTAGGAAAGGAGATACTGAAGGCTTTGTCAACTATGGGCTTTCTATTAAAAACATTATTTTTGCAGCCATTTTTATTGAGCACAAACAAGAAGGCATTATTAAAATATCCTTGCGAAGTGAAGGTGATTTTTCCGTAAACGAATTCTCTCGAGAAAATTTCGAAGGGGGAGGCCATACTAACGCTGCAGGGGGCAAAAGTGACCTCAGTTTAAATGATACAGTTGAAAAATTTATTAGTATATTGTCACGTTATAAAAATACCCTAAATTCATGACAAGAGCCTTTCTTATCATTATAATCCTAGCCGTCGGCCTCAGCAGCTGCAAGTCGCCTGAAGCTAGAAGACCTATTTCTCAAAAATCGGGTTCTTTTATAAAAGTATCAGCAGAACGCAACAAAAAGTTGAATGCAAAAGAGTCTACGCAGATTCAGAGTATCATTAAAGAAGACACCACAAAAAACTATATTGCTTCGGAAAGTGGCTTTTGGTATTATTATAATACTAAAGTTGAAAAAGATACCATTACGCCTGCCTTTGGTGATATTGTTAACTTCGATTATGATGTCAAAGACTTTAGTGGCAATGAAATTTATTCAGAAGAAGAGATCCGTCCACGCGATTATGCCATGGATCAACAAGAAATCTTTACAGGACTCAGAGAAGGTTTAAAACTGATGAAACCGGGCGAAACCGTTACTTTTTTATTTCCTTCCCAAAAAGCTTATGGTTACTATGGTGACAAAAACAGAATTGGCACCAACACTCCAGTAATTTGTGAAGTGACCGTAATTTCAATAATTCAAACCAAAAACGATTAAAACTATGCGAATGTTAAAAAAGGCTCTTGGCCTCGTATTATTAATGTTTCTTGTAACAGCAACGGCTTGCAAGGACAAATATCCAGATTTAGAAGATGGATTATATGCTGAAATTATTACTAACCACGGCACCATGGTACTCCAATTGGAATACCAAAAAGCACCTATCACTGTTGCCAACTTCATATCATTAGCCGAGGGTACAAATACGCTTGTCGACAGTATGCACATCGGTAAAAAATATTACAACGGACTAATTTTTCACAGAATTATTGATGAATTTATGATTCAAGGGGGTGACCCCACAGGCACTGGAAGTGGTAGCCCTGGGTACAAATTTAATAATGAGATTTCTGACGACCTCAAGCACGATAGAGTTGGAACGTTATCCATGGCCAACTCTGGTCCTAACACCAACGGTAGCCAATTCTTTATTACAGAAGGTGCAACTCCTAATCTAGATGGTGGTTATAATGTATTCGGATACCTAGTTTTAGGTGAAGATGTACTACACACTTTGGCTGGCGTTGAGACCACAAAACCTGGCGACAAACCAGTTAATGATGTGATTATGGAAGAAGTCAACATCATCAGAAAAGGTAAAGACGCCAAAAATTTTGATGCACCAGTGATATTCAAAGATCATTTCGCGGATGCAGAGAAAGCAGAGAAGGAGCGTATTGCTAAGCAAGAGGAAGCAGAAAAAAACAAAGCAGAAAAAAGTAATGCTGCAGCTGCCGATATGAAACCAGCATTGGAAACTTATGAAGGTAAATCGAAAACATTGGCTTCTGGTTTAAAAATGTATAACATTACTAAAGGAACCGGAACAAAACCAAAAACAGGTCAAACAGTGATGCTTAATTACGAAGGCTATTTTACTGATGGCGGTCTTTTTGATAGTAATGTGAAAAGTGTTGAAGAAAATTATGGCATGTATAATCCAGACAAAGATCAGGCGCAAATGTATAACCCAATGCCAATGCCTATCAGTCCGGATGCGCAAATGATTCCAGGATTTAAGGAAGCAGTCAGCCAGATGAGTGTTGGAGACAAATCTTTCTTCTATTTACCATCGCATTTGGCGTATGGAGAACGTGGTAATCGTGTGATTCCTGCAAATACTGATTTGATTTTTATTATAGATATGGTGGAAATCCAGAAATAAGCTATCTTAAATTTCAAAAAAATATAAATACCAAATTCCAATAATTATAACGGAATAATCAAATTAAAAAGTCGCTCTAAGATATCTTAGAGCGACTTTTTTTTATAATAACTATTCTTAAAAATAATTAGAAAATAATAATTTTCATCTAAACCATCGATCTAAAATTGTCTCATCCTAAACTCTTGTTTTTGCAAACCTGTAAGAGGAACAGGGAATTCGGGAATTAGAAATTGGAATTTAAAAAAGTCCTTACTTTTTTGGAATATTCTTCAAAATCTCCAGAACAAACTTCCAGTATTTTTGAGTTGATGAAATTTGGGCGCGTTCATCAGGAGAATGGGCACCTTTAATATTAGGTCCAAAACTGATCATGTCCATATCAGGATAGTTCTGTCCTAAAATACCACACTCCAATCCTGCATGACAAGCCGCCACATGCGCATCTTTACCATGCATTTTGGTATATAATCCCGACAGCACCTTTAATATATTTGAATCCATATTAGGTTTCCAACCTGGATAATCACCTTCAAATTCCACTTCACAACCAGTCAATTCAAACGTAGCACGTAACATATTGGCCAAATCCCATTTTGAAGTTTCCACAGAAGAACGAGTCAGACAAGCAATTTTAATCTCGCCATCCTTAACAATTACTCTGGCAACATTATTTGAAGTTTCCACCAAATCAGGAATATCCGGACTCATTCTGTAAACACCATTACAAGCTGCATATATTGCTCTGGTCAAACCTTCTTGAACTCCTAAGTCCATCATGTTTTTTGGAGTTTCTGTCTTGGTGATCTCTATAACCAAATTAGGCTCCAAAGTTTTATATTCAGTTTTGATATCGGCGATGATCTCTTCCATTTCGGTATGAAATGCATCTTCATTCATCGTGTCAATCGCGACAATCGCATTGCTTTCCCGTGGAATGGCATTACGCAAACTTCCACCATCAATTTCAGAAATGCGCAATCCGAAATTTTCAAAACCATCAAAAAGCAATCGGTTCATCAGCTTGTTGGCATTTCCAAATCCTTTATGGATATCCATCCCAGAGTGACCACCTTGCAATCCTTTTACGGTAATTTTATAACCAGTTTTAAACTCAGGAATTTCTTCTTGAGCGTAGGCTCTCGTTGCGGTGACATCAACACCTCCAGCGCATCCAACACCGATCTCGTCATCTTCTTCCGTATCCAGATTCAAAAGAATATCGCCTTCCAACAATCCGCCTTCCAATCCTTTGGCACCAGTCATTCCTGTTTCTTCATCAATAGTGAACAAGGCTTCAATAGCAGGATGCGGAATGTCGGTACTTTCTAAAATAGCCATAATAGTGGCCACACCCAATCCGTTATCTGCGCCAAGTGTCGTACCCTTTGCTCTGACCCAATCACCATCTACAAACATCTCGATCCCTTGGGTATCAAAATCAAATTCCGTATCATTATTCTTTTGGTGGACCATATCTAAATGCGATTGCATCACCACAGTTTGACGGTCTTCCATTCCTGAAGTCGCTGCCTTCTTGATAATTACGTTGCCTACTTTATCCTCAAAAGTTTCCAATCCTAATTTCTTTCCAAAATCTTTCATAAATGCAATAACACGTTCTTCTTTTTTTGAAGGTCGTGGCACGGCATTTAAATCTGCAAATTTATTCCAAAGTACTTGAGGCTCTAATTGTCTTATTTCTGTATTCATATGTAGATATTTATTGTTTTTTGATGGTCCTATGTAATTCACAAACTTTCATTAATATTTGCGCTCGAATTTTGGTCGTGCTCATTTCATGAGTTTGATTTATGTTGTGATACAAAGGTAGGGATTCATGGATGTTTTATAAAACTATTTTCTATTTTTGAGGCATGCGCAAACACACCAAACTTATTATTGCCCTTTCTTTAATCTTACAGATTTTGCTCATAAAAGTATTGGGGAACTTCCCTGAATTTGTTGAGAAATATTACAGCAACGGTATTTACCAATGGACTTCCAAAGGAATGCACTTTGTATTTGGATGGATTCCCTTCTCAGTTGGTGACATTCTTTATACTATAGCAGGTATTTATATTATCAGATGGTTTTTTAAGAACAGAAAGCGCCTGAGAAAAGATACCAAAGATTATATTTTAGATATTCTATCTGCAGTTTCTATAGCTTATTTTGCTTTTCATATCCTATGGGCTTATAATTATTACAGATTGCCATTGCACGCCTCGCTCAACATCGAGAATGAATATTCCACAGAACAATTGGTAAAGTTCACTGAAGATCTTATTCTGAAAACGAATGTTATCCATGGGATTATAGAAAAAAATGAAGCGAATAAAGTTGTGATGCCCTATAGCAAGCGCAAACTTATTAAGCTAACACCAAAAGGCTACGAGCAACTTGCTAAAGAATACCCGCATCTTTCCTATTGGCCAAGTAGCTTAAAAAGATCCATTTATAGTCTACCCTTAACTTATATGGGATTTAGTGGTTATCTAAACCCTTTTACCAATGAGGCACAAATTGACGGACTTATTCCTGCCTACAAATACCCAACCACCACCAGTCATGAAATTGCACATCAATTAGGGTACGCTGCCGAAAATGAGGCGAATTTTATTGGTGCACTGGCAGCAATGAAACATGAGAATATCTATTTTAATTATTCTGGATATTCTTTTGCTTTGAGACATTGTTTAAACGACATCTATCTCAGAGACCCTTTGAAATATGAACAACTTTTAATGAAAGTAAATATTGGGATCCTTAAAAACTATGAAGAATCCCGTTTGTTCTGGAAATCCTATGAAAATGTTTCAGAAATATTTTTCAAAAACACTTATAGTGGTTTTTTAAAAGCCAACAACCAGAAAGGAGGTATTGAAAGTTACAGTTATATTGTGGCTCTTCTCGTTAACTATTTTGAAACGCATGCGTTGTAAAACGTTAAAACTATCATAATAATCTTCCAAAATCTCCATAATCTTTATCTTTAGAATTCATTTTTCTAACTAATCTTAACCGTATGATTAAATCATTTTTTACACTCATGACGTTTATGTGCAGTTTTTCGATGCTCGCACAGGACTATTTCCCTAAAAACGATGGTGTTAGCACCAAAAACACGAATTACACTGCCATTACGAACGCCAAAATTTATGTAACTCCCACTCAAATTATTGAGAAAGGAACCTTACTTATTAAAGACGGTAAAGTAGTTGCCACAGGAACTTCGGTAGCCATTCCGAAAAATGCGACCCAAATAGACGCTTCAGGAAAAAGCATCTATCCTTCCTTTATTGATATGTATTCTGATTTTGGAGTTGAAAAACCAAAACGTCAAGCTGGAGGTGGTTTTAGAACTTCTCAATATGATGCTTCACGTTCTGGGTTTTACTGGAATGACCATGTCATGCCAGAAAACAACGCCATTGACCAATTCAAATATGATTCCAAAAAAGCGGAAGATTTGATCAAAGCCGGTTTTGGTGTCGTGAACACACATATCCAAGATGGTATTGTACGTGGAACAGGAACTTTGGTAGCACTAAATTCGGTTGACGATAATGCAACGCGAATTTTGGATGCCAAATCTGCACAATATCTGTCATTCACTAAAAGTGTCACTTCCAATCAGTCCTATCCTTCTTCAGTGATGGGAAGCATGGCCTTATTGCGCCAATTTTATTATGATTCCGATTGGTATGCCAAGGGCAATTCAACAACCAAAGATCTGTCCATTGAAGCCTTGAACAACAACAAATCCATGGTTCAAATTTTCGATGCTGGCAGTAGAGCCAACGATTTGCGTGCTGATAAAGTAGGCGATCTTTTCAACATCCAATATGTTATTTTGGGGGGTGGTGATGAATATGAGCGTATGGACGAAATTAAAGCAATGAATGCACCTATGATCATCCCGATCAATTTTCCAGAGGCTTATGATGTTGAAAACGCGTTTTTAGCGTCCACGTTATCTATTCGCGACATGAGAGCATGGAACCAAAAACCGACCAACCCAAAACTATTGGCAGATAATAATGTCACGTTTGCCTTGACGACACACAGTTTAAAGTCAGCTAAGGATTTTAAAGCTAACTTAATGAAAGCTATTGAGGCTGGACTTTCCAAGGAAAAAGCTTTAGAAGCCTTGACCATTGTTCCGGCACAACTGTTAGGAAAACAAGATAAAATCGGAACTTTGAAAAACGGCACTTACGCTAACTTTTTAATCACTTCTGGAGATATTTTTGAAAATAAAACTACCCTTTATGAAAACTGGGTACAAGGTCAAAAAAACATTATTGAAAACAGAAACATTGTTGATGTCACTGGTAACTACGAGTTCACCCTTGCTGGTGAAACTTACGAAATGAGCCTTTCTGGGGAATTAAACAAGCTAAAATCTGACATTACTTCAAACAACAAAAAACGAGGCTCAAAAGTTTCGTATGCTGACGATTGGATAAATATCGCATTTACAACTCAAGACAGCACCAAACAAGACTTTGTTAGAGTCGTTGCAAATGTTGATGCCAACAAAAACCTGACAGGGAAAGTAATCATGCCAACAGGTGTTGAGATGGGTTTTTTCGCAAAGCAATCGGAAGCCAAAAAGGATGCCAATGCTATTGTTAAAAAAGACGATGCTGATAAAGACAAAAAAGAAACCCCTGCTACAGTATCTCCAATTACCTTTCCTAACAATGGCTACGGATTCACAGCATTGCCAAAAGCGGAAACCTTATTATTTAAAAACGCTACCGTCTGGACCAATGAAAAAGATGGGATCTTAGAAAGTACAGATGTACTTATCAAAAATGGTAAAATCACGAAAATCGGAAAAAATTTATCTGAAAGCGGTGCCCAAGTTATTGACGCGACAGGAAAACATTTAACCTCTGGCATTATTGATGAGCATTCGCATATTGCAGCAGCTTCGATCAATGAAGGTGGACAAAACTCTTCTGCGGAAGTCACTATTGAAGACGTGCTTGATGATACCGACATCAATCTATATAGAAATTTGGCCGGTGGAGTTACTTCGATTCAAATTTTACATGGCTCGGCAAACCCAATTGGTGGGCGTTCTGCAATTATCAAACCAAAATGGGGACATGCCGCTAAAGATTTGATTATTGATAAGAGTCCGAAATTTATAAAATTTGCTTTAGGTGAAAACGTCAAACAGTCCAACTGGAGTGGTGGCAGATTTCCACAAACCAGAATGGGTGTTGAGCAAGTTTATGTCGATTATTTTACAAGAGCAAAGGCGTACGAAGCTCTTAAGAAAAGTGGAAAACCTTTCCGAAATGATGTTGAAATGGAAACGCTTGTAGAGATTATGAATGGCGAACGCTTTATCAGCTGCCACTCTTATGTACAGAGTGAAATCAATATGTTTATGAAGGTTGCTGATCAATTCAACTTTAGAATCAATACGTTCACCCATATTTTGGAAGGTTATAAAGTAGCCGATAAAATGCTGGAGCATGGTGTTGGAGGTTCAACATTTGCGGATTGGTGGGGCTACAAATATGAAGTGAATGATGCGATCCCTTATAATGCTGCTATCATGCACGATGTAGGTATTACCGTTGCTATTAATAGTGATGATGGCGAAATGAGCCGTCGACTTAACCAAGAAGCTGCTAAAACAGTGAAATATGGTGGTGTTAGCGAAGAAGAAGCTTGGAAATTTGTCACTTTGAATCCTGCAAAATTGTTACACATCGACGACCGTGTGGGTAGCATCAAAGTCGGTAAGGATGCCGATGTGGTTTTGTGGACAGATCATCCACTTTCAATTTATGCGAAAGCTGAAAAAACAATTATTGAAGGGGTTACTTATTTTGATTTAAAACGTGACGAAATGCACAGAGCTCAAATTAAAAAAGAAAAAAGTCAATTGATCAATGATATGTTACAAGCCAAGAATAAAGGTTTAAAAACACAGCCTATTAAGAAAACAGAAAAAGAGATGTTGCATTGTGACTCCGAGTAATGGAAGTCTTCGCTCTTCAGTTCCCAATCG
>JBDTKP010000189.1:0-11219 GCA_039935255.1 Gelidibacter sp.
TTTATTTAAAAAAGAATTCTTGACTTTAGCATAAGCGCCATACCCTAAAATGATTTGGTGGTCTTCAGAAAAACAGCCAATCATCTCACTGATCCATTCGTTGGAAGCCGGTTTGCAATCGGCGTCAGTAAATAATAAATGGTTATGAGTTGCTGATTTAATACCTAAAGTAAGCGCGTATTTTTTATTTCCCCAGAAGGTCTCAATGCTTTTTACATTGACAATCTTTATATTACTATGATTTGCCTTAAAACGTTCCATGACTTTTAAAGTCGTGTCTGTAGAACCATCATTGATCAATACCACTTCAAAATTGGGATAGTCTTGCTCTAAAATGAATGGTAGAAATTTGTTCAAATTTTCAACTTCATTTTTTGCGCAAATCACCACAGATACAGGAGGTTTAGTGGCAACCATAGCGCTGTTTTTTTTCTGTTTTACTTTAGAAAAAACATAAGCGAAAAAAAATAGTTGAATAGAAACGACTACAATGAAAATGTAGAAAAGCACATGTAATATAATCATTAACTCTTAAGAATGTTGTGGTTCGTTACAGTTTTCGAATTGCTCAGGACTTTTTCCACAGAATCCACAAGAGGCGCCTTCTTTATTGAGCATCGGATTTTCACTTGCGCAAGTGCCCGCGAATTTACCGTCTTTCTTTGCCCATATTTTTATAGCAATACCAGCAACGGCTAGTCCTAAAAGAATTAATGTAATGAGTAAAAGTTTCATCTGTAAAGCATTTATACAAAGGTACATATTTTTGCACAATTTTAAGTTGCTTGGTGATTTTTTACACAAAGGATTTTATAAGAAATAGTCAAACAATTTAAAACAAAAAGTCTGCTCGATTGAGCAGACTTTTATTAAGTATAATGATGCCAAAATATAAAATTATTTATCTTTTAACAGCTTAATTTAATCATTTGTTTTTCAGAATAATTTCAGCCACAGCGTTTTCTGTATGTGCATTATTCAAGTGTGAGCCTGTTTTTGGTTCAATGGTAATACTTAGGCCGAGAGCATTCTCCATGTAAGGAATAGTTTTTAATTTATTACGCTCAGATTCATCCAAAATCCCCAGGTTTACCATCCTGTCTTGTAGCTCTGCCCAAATTTGATAGGTTTGATTTTCTGGAAGTTTAGGTAAAGAAACGACATCAATCATAGATGTTTTATCTACAGCATTAATGTATGCTACTGTTTTAAGATTCTTAGCCCTTGAATTTCCTCTCAGAACGTATTTCTCTGTTTCAGGATTGTTCAATTTCATAAATTCAAGCATCACGTTCTCAAGTTTGCTGTTATTGTCTTCTATATCACTTCTTAGATCAAAAATCTCATCTACAACCACTTGGTTTTCGAGGACTAACGATATGTTTTGTTCATGAAGTAAGAATGCAGTTCCTGCGAAAATCAAAGCAGCAATGCTCGCGGCCATGCTAAACCACGGCGTGCGTTTGTGAGTGGGAGATGATGACATCTGTATGACAGGAATGTCATCTTTAATTTCCTCAATGATGGCATCCAAAATATATTTTGGAGCCTCTACCGTATGTGCCTTTGCTAAGATTTCTAAATTATTTTGAAGTCTTTCATATTCAGCATCTACTTCTGGAAATTCTGCAATATAGCTTTCAACTTCTAAATTTTCATTAGGAGTTGTGGTGCCTAAGACATAGCTATCCAGTAGGCCCGATTCCATAAAAATTTGTAATTTTTTTTCCATTGTTTATAATCTTTAGTCGTTAAAGATTTTTCGTAAATCTCTCAAACCGATTTTCAATCTAGATTTTATAGTACCTAATGGAATATCTAATTCATCACTAGCTTCTTGTTGGGTCATGCCTTCAAAAAACAATGCATTTAGAACTATTTGGTACTTTTCTTCTAGTTTGGTAACGTGCTCCTTTAAATCGATAACATCCTGATTTAAACTTGCAGTTGGTAGAATATATACGTCTGATTTATCAATTTGGACTTCTTTGTTAAAGCGAAGATTGAAACTTCTCAACTTATCAATGGCGGTATTCCGTGCAATTCTGTAAAGCCATGTGAAAAGTCGTGCCTTTTTGGAATCATATTTTTTCGCATTTCTCCAAATTTTAACAAAACTTTCCTGTAATGCGTCTTGCGCGAGTTCTTCGTTATTGGTTATTTTTAAAATTACACCATAGAGGCTGTCAGAATAATTTTCATAAAGTAAATTAATCGCGGCTTCGTCTCCTTTTTCAAGGAGTTGTACAATATGTTCTTCTAATGAATAGCTCAAAAATTAAAAATTTATTTTAATGTAGGGTTGCAAAAATCTAAATGCGTGTTATGTACGTATATCAATTATAAGGTTGCAAAACTACAAATAAACAATCTTATTGTTCACAATATGCTCTTATATCTATTTGTGTCAAATTTTCTTTCTCTAAAGAAAATTGATTAATAGCTTTTTCACTTGGCACTTTAGTAATTATTTTAAGGCTTTAACGTATTCGTTAAAGCCTTTTTATATAATATTCACTTCGGTTTCAATGTCAATTCCAAAAATTTGCTTTATCGTTTTTTGAATGAGGTTGGCCAAATTAAGAATGTCAGCCCCTTTAGCATTCCCGTAATTGACCAAGACTAACGCTTGTTTTTTATGTACACCGTAGTCGTTGAAGGTTTTTCCCTTAAAACCTGATTTCTCAATCAACCAACCCGCGGGAACTTTTATTTCGTTTGGAGATACAACATAACTTGGTATGTCAGGAAAGTTGGATTGAAGTTTTTCAAAATGAGCTTTGGAAATCACCGGATTTTTAAAGAAACTTCCACTGTTTCCAATCTCTTTCGGATTTGGAAGTTTACTTTCCCTAATCGAAATTACGGCTTTGGAAATGTCTTGTATAGTCGGGTTTAAAACTCCTAAAGTTTCCAGTTCTGTAGTAATGGCACCATATTCCATATGCAATTGATGGATGGCTTTGGTTAATCTTAAAGTTGTGCTTATGATGACATAACTGTTCTTTTTGTCTTTTTTAAATACCGACTCGCGATATCCAAATTCACACATTTCTTTAGTGAATATTTTAAGTTCCTTGGTGTGGATGTTAAGGGCTTCGCACGATTCAAAAACATCTTTTATCTCAACACCATAGGCCCCAATATTTTGAATAGCCGCTGCGCCAACATTACCTGGTATGAGGGATAGGTTTTCGATACCTCCAAAATTGTGCTCCAAGCAGAATAAGACAAATTGATGCCAATTTTCGCCTGCACCTGCTTTGACAAGGACTTCGTTTTCTTGAAAGTCTACTACTTCAATACCTTTTAGTGCCACATGAATCACTAAACAATCCAAATCCTTAGTAAGTAACATATTGCTTCCACCACCAAGAATGAATTTGTTCGGAAACGCCTTCAAACCTAAGGCTTCTTTCAAATCCTGAGTGCGCTCAACTTTTACAAAATATTTTGCACAAGCGCTCAGCCCGAAAGTATTATAAGGCTTTAATGATATGTTTTCTTGAATATACACTAGTTCGGGTAAACTTTTAAGGCTTCTTTTAAAATATGAACGGCTTTAATCAAGCTTTCTTCATTGAGAACATAAGCAATCCTAATTTGGTTTAATCCCACATTTGGTGTCGAATAGAACCCTGCTGCTGGAGCAACCATAACAGTTTCTTTATTGTAATCATAGCTTTCCAACAGCCATTGTGCAAAGTGATCAGCGTTTTTAACTGGCAATTCGACAATACAATAGAAAGCGCCTTTAGGTTCTGCAACTTTTAAACCGTCAATCTTTTTTAATTCTCTGATAAGTGTGTTTCTTCTTTTTACATACTCTTCAATAACATCATCAAAATAGCTTTGAGGAGTGTCTAAGGCAGCTTCACTGGCGATTTGTGCTAGAGTAGGTGGGCTTAGTCGTGCTTGAGCAAACTTAAGAGCGGTTTGAATAACTTCTTTGTTTCTGGAAACAAAATAGCCAATTCTTGCACCACACATGCTGTATCTTTTTGACACAGAATCAATCATAATGGCATGATCTTCGAGTCCTTCTTCCTGCATAATGGAATAAAATTCATTGCCATCATATACAAATTCTCTATAAACTTCGTCAGCAATCAGAAACAGATCATGCTTTTTCACAAGAGCAGCCAGTTGCTTGATTTCTTCCCTGGAGTAAAGATATCCGGTAGGATTGCCAGGGTTACAAATTAAAATAGCTTTTGTTTTGTCCGTAATCAGTTTTTCAAATTCTGAAATGGCAGGTAATGCGAAATTGTCTTCTATTTTAGAAATGACTGGAACGACTTTAATATCAGATGCGGTCGAAAAACCATTGTAATTGGCGTAAAAAGGCTCGGGAATAATGATTTCATCATCAGGATCCATAATACTTCCGAAAGCGAAAAGTAAAGCTTCACTACCTCCTGTAGTTACAATGATATCATTGTGGGTTACATCAATATTGCTTTTTGCATAATACTGGGCTATTTTTTTTCTATAGCCCTCAGAGCCCTCAGAACGTGTATAGGCTAAAATATCCAGAGAATGTACTCTTACAGCGTCTAAAGCTATTTCTGGAGTTTTGATATCTGGTTGGCCAATGTTTAAATGATATACAGTTTTACCATCTTTATAAGCCTGTTCAGCGTATGGTACTAATTTCCTTATAGGGGATGAAGGCATTAATTGCCCTTTTTTTGAAATTTTTGGCATGATCTTTAATATTTAAAAAGGTAAAGTTCTGAAAATTATCTCGAAGATTTTTGAAAATGAGCATGTAAAAAAAGAATGTGGTGTTAAAGATTTGTAAATTGATTCAACTCTAACTTTTTTGAAGATGATTAAAATAACGGTATCTTTTTTTTGTATGATATTCTTCTATGGTTATTCCTATGCTCAAGGTGTTTTTCAGTTGGCTCAAACCGAAAGTACTAAGATTAAATTCCAACTCATTGACAACCTCATTGTTATTCCCGTTGAGATTAATGGGGTACCGTTATCTTTCCTTTTAGATACGGGCGTAAGTAAGCCTATATTGTTCAATATCGTTAACGCCTCCAATGCATTAAATTTTAAAAATGTGGAGAGTATTTACCTAAGAGGGCTAGGAGATGAGGGTTCCATTGTCGCTTTAAAATCCAAGAAAAATATTCTTAAAATTGGCCAAGCTTCAAACATTAATCAGGATGTTTTCATAATTTCTGATGAGAGCATTAATTTTACTCCAAGATTAGGTATCGCTGTACATGGCATCATTGGTTATGATTTGTTTAAGGATTTTATTGTTGAAATCAATTATAGTTCAAAGTTTATTAGACTAAATAATCCAAAAACCTTCAAATATTTAAACTGCAAAAAATGTGAGACATTAAACTTGCTGTTGTTTGAAAACAAGCCGTTTATTGATGCCACCGTTATGGTGAATACAAAGACTATTCCTGTGAAATTACTGATGGATTCAGGTGGGAGCGATGCCCTATGGCTTTTTGAAAATGATTCATTAGGATTGGCGCCTGAAAATAATGCCTACTTTATTGATTTCTTAGGAAAGGGATTGAGTGGCAGTGTGCATGGCAAACGATCAAAACTGTCGCGATTCTCTATCAACGATTTTCATCTTAACAATGTCAATGTTGCCTATCCAGATTCCGCTGCAGTAAGTTTTGCTAAAAATTTTAAGGAACGCAATGGTAGTATAGCAGGAGAATTATTAAAGCGATTCAATATCATTTTTGATTATAAAAACCAAAAAGTAACCTTTAAAAAAAACAAACATTTTAAGGATCCTTTTGAATATAATAAAAGTGGAATCATATTAGAACAGGATGGTGTGCGCGTTATTAAGAAAATGGATTTTAAGACCCACAATAAAAACACCCCTTATGATGAATATTCGTTTAGGGTTAAGCCTGGCGCAGTTTATGAATTTGCACTCAAACCTGCCTTCAAGATTGTAGAATTAAGAGCTGGTTCGTCCGCAGAAAGAGCAGGTTTAAAATTGGGAGATGTTATTCTGTCCGTTAATAATAAAGAGGTACATAATCTTAAAATGCAAGAGGTCAATTCCTTTTTCAGGGAGGAAGAAGGAAAGCTCATTAAACTCGAGATTGATAGAGATAATGTAATGATGAGCTTTAAATTTAAATTAGAAAGTTCGTTTTAAAAATAAAAGCTCTCAGAAATGAGAGCTTTTATTTTGTAATAAAAAAGAATTAGTGTTCTATAACTCTTCTGTGTTTATTGATCTATTGAAGTAGTTTTAGTTGAGTCTACCACCTCACCTTTAATTTTTAAAGCAACTGTTGGCGTGTCCGCATTCGACAAAACTGTAATAGTTTTTCTTATAGGATTGACACGTTGCGTATCATATTTTACTTCTATTTCACCTTTTTCTCCTGGAAGAATAGGTCTTTCAGGTTTTTTTGGTACTGTACACCCACAGGTTGACGTTACTTTAGAAATAATTAATGGAGCATTACCTGTGTTTGTGAATTCAAAGACACGGAGGCCATCTGCACCCTTTGCAATGGTACCGTAATCAATGACATCGGTTTTAAATTCAATCTTCGCTACTTTTTCTTGTGCAAAAGCAGAAACGCTTAACATTCCTACAAATAATATTGCAATTAAGTTTTTCATCATTTTAATTTTAAAATTGATACTGTCAAAATTAGTTACTTTTAACCATTTCACAAAATGTTTTAGATGAACTGCATCATTCTGTTCAATTGCTACTTGACTTAGGTTTAATAATTGTTTTTATAATTTCGCAAAAACAGAAATATAAGTAACTTTGCTTCTTATTATACAAAAACAGTACCAAAGTATGCAAATCCCAACAAAATATTCCCCTTCTAGTGTAGAAGATAAGTGGTATTCCTATTGGATGGAACACAAATATTTTAACTCGGTTCCAGACGAACGCGAGCCTTATACTATTGTCATTCCGCCACCTAACGTTACCGGAGTTTTGCACATGGGCCATATGCTGAACAACACCATTCAAGATGTGCTGATTCGTCGTGCCCGTTTACAAGGTAAAAACGCATGCTGGGTTCCAGGAACGGATCATGCCTCAATAGCAACGGAAGCAAAAGTAGTGGCCAAGTTAAAAGAACAAGGCATTGATAAAAACACATTGTCGCGTGAGGAGTTCTTAAAACACGCCTGGGATTGGACCCATGAATACGGTGGAGTTATCCTGGAACAATTAAAGAAATTAGGTTGTTCATGTGATTGGGACAGGACGAAGTTTACCATGGACGATGCCATGAGCGAGTCTGTCATTAAGGTTTTTGTCGATCTCTATAACAAAGGTTTAATTTATCGTGGTTACCGAATGGTCAACTGGGATCCAGAAGCCAAAACAACCTTGTCTGATGAAGAGGTGATTCATGTGGAACGTACGGACAAGTTATATTATGTCAAATATCAAATTGAAAATCAAAGCGATTTCGTAACCATTGCAACCACACGTCCTGAAACTATTTTGGGAGATACTGCCATTTGCGTCAATCCTAACGATGAGCGTTTTCAACATCTGATTGGAAAAAATGTCATTGTACCTATTTGTAACCGACTTGTGCCGATTATAGCCGATGATTATGTGGACATGGAATTTGGTACAGGATGTTTAAAAATTACGCCTGCTCACGATGTCAACGATAAAGCTATTGGGGACAGACATAATTTGGAAGTTGTTGACATCCTTAATGATGATGCTACTTTAAATAGTTTTGGTCTGCATCATCAAGGAAAAGATAGGGTAGTGGCCCGTAAAGACGTGACCCAAGAATTGAAAGATTTGGGCATTCTTGAAAAAACGGAAGATATTATACATAAAGTTGGTACAAGTGAACGCACCAAAGCCGTTATAGAACCAAGACTTTCAGATCAATGGTTTTTGAAAATGGAAAATCTTGTAAAACCAGCCATTAAAGCGGTTTTGGAAGATGAAGAAGTGAAATTGTTTCCAAAACGATTCAATAATACCTACCGCCATTGGATGGAGAATATTCGCGATTGGAATATTTCGCGTCAATTACTTTGGGGACAGCAGATTCCCGCTTATTTCTATGGCGATGGAAAAGATGATTTTGTAGTGGCCGAAAGTAGCGATGAAGCTCTTAAGTTGGCCCAACAAAAATCAAACAACCCACAATTGACCATAAATGATTTAACTCAAGATAAAGATGCATTAGACACTTGGTTCTCCTCTTGGTTATGGCCAATTAGTGTTTTTGATGGAATTCGTAATCCTGATAATCCTGAAATTGAGTATTACTATCCTACCAATGATTTAGTGACCGGACCGGATATTTTGTTCTTTTGGGTGGCACGTATGATTATCGCAGGTTATGAGTACCGAGATGAAAAACCTTTTGAAAATGTCTATCTCACCGGACTAGTACGAGATAAACAACGTCAAAAAATGAGTAAGTCATTAGGAAACTCTCCTGATGCTCTAAAATTGATTGAAGATTATGGCGCTGATGGTGTGCGTGTAGGATTGTTGTTAAGTGCTGCAGCTGGAAATGATCTGATGTTTGAAGAAGAATTGTGCAACCAAGGTAAAGGCTTTGCAAATAAGATATGGAATGCTTTCAGATTGGTAACAGGATGGGAAGTTGTAGATTTAGAGCAACCCGAAGCTTCAAAACTTGCGGTAGAATGGTACCAGTCCAAGTTTCAACATGCGTTGGCTGAAATTGAAGATCATTATAGCAAATACAGATTATCTGATGCTTTAATGGGTATTTATAAATTGGTTTGGGATGATTTCTGTTCTTGGTTATTAGAGATGATCAAACCAGAATACCAACAACCAATCGATTCAAAAACATTCAAGAGTGTAATTGAAATCTTTGAATCTAACTTAAAGATTTTACATCCGTTCATGCCATTTTTAACGGAAGAAATCTGGCACTTTATTGCAGAACGAACTCCTGAGCAAGCGTTGATCGTAGCGAAATATCCTAAAATTGAATCTTTTGATGCCCAATTGATTTCAGATTTTGAAATGGTAAAAGAGGTGGTTTCAGGAATTAGAACCATTAGGAAAGATAAAAATATTTCTTTTAAAGACAGTATTGAATTGTCATTCATAAATAACGACAATCTGTCTGAACGTTATAATTCTGTTATTGAAAAGATGGGGAATATTTCAAAAATGGGATCGGTTAATGAATCCGTGGATGGTGCCTTAAGTTTCAGAGTGCATTCTAATGAATATTTTATCCCTATTTCTGGTGCTATCAATGTAGAGGAAGAAATCAAGAAATTAAATGACGAATTAAAGTACACAGAAGGTTTTTTGAAATCCGTTCAAAACAAATTGGCTAACGAGCGTTTTGTTAACAATGCGCCTGAACAAGTCTTACAAAATGAACGTAATAAAGAATCAGATGCTTTAGCTAAAATTGAGACGATCAAATCTAGTTTAGCAAGCTTGCAATAAGGTTTGCTGCCAGGTATCAAGTTGTTTGGAGTAAGAGGTGATCTTCCATAGTCGAAGTGTTCTATGAAATGTATTAGCTTAGAATCTCAGGTTAAATTATTAATCTGAGATTTTTTATTTGAAATAATCCACCAACTATCAAAAGTTGCTAACTATTGCTTTGTTGAACTTTCCGTAGTACTTTCTTAATGTAGACACGAGTTTCAAGAACTGCTAATTGGAATTCAGTGCTTTGAATTTGCCTGCCTACCAGCGGGCAGGGATTTTAAAAACCTTACCATTCATTGATTCTGTTCGAATCCAGCTTCACGAATATAAACAGTAAAATTGTAAATGCCCAAAGTGCGGATCCGCCATAACTAAAGAAAGGCAGTGGAATTCCGATGGTTGGAATCAGCCCCATCACCATCCCGATATTAATCATAAAATGGAAAAATAAAATGGAGGCGACACAATAGCCATAAACCCTGCTAAATGTTGACTTTTGTAATTCTGCCAGATATAATATACGAAGCAACAGGGCAACAAATAGAAGCACCACTAAGGCACTGCCCATAAAACCCCATTCTTCTCCGACAGTGCTAAAGATATAGTCTGTATGCTGCTCAGGTACGAATTTCCCGGTGGTTCGTGTGCCTTGCATGAATCCTTTTCCTGTCAATCCTCCAGAGCTTATTGCTTTTTCTGACTCATGAAGATTATAAAGTATGGTCTGTTTCATTTCATGAAGCGTTGAAGCATCACTTTCCAAACGCAACCAGAGACTTATTCTATCTTTTTGATGGATTTGGAGCGCATTATTATAAAAGTATTTAATACCAAATGAAACAGCAACACACGCCAAAAGAATGGCGATAGGTTGAAGAATTTGCGGACGTTTCTTATGTCCGAAAAAGTGATGTGCAAAGATTAATATTCCAGAAACTACAGCTGCCGTTACCACATTAAATTTTAAAGCCAATATAGATAGCAGGATCAAGAAAATTGCAATGACAAGATAAATTTGTTGTAATCCTTCTCTATAAAAAACAAAAAAGAATGCAGCATATACCACCGTGCTCCCCGCGTCATTTTGCATTAAGATTAATAAGGCAGGAAGCACAATAATTCCCATGGTTTTTAGCTGATCCTTAAAGGTCTTCATATTTGTTTGGAGGTCACTCATATATTTTGCCACTGCTAAAGACGTCGCAAATTTAGCGAATTCGCCGGGTTGAATCGTCATTCCGCCAATGCCGTACCAAGCGGTGGCTCCGCTTACGGTTTTTCCGAAAACAAATAGTCCAACTAACGATATGATCGAAATAATATAAATCACACTTGCAAAACGTTCATAAAACTTAACGTCCAATGCTAAAATGAGAACAATCAGAACAAAATTTAAAATAATAAATACCGACTGTCTCCCATAGGGTTGGCTCATGTCAAAATAGCTGCTAATATTACCAGAATGGGATGCGGACATAATGTTAAGCCACCCGAAACCAAGAATCAATATAAATAGGACAATGATAATCCAATCAAAATTTAAACCTCTATGATCTCTTTGCATTTAATTTAGCTTAAATGGTGATGGGGCGTTAATAAGATTTGTTGTCGTATCCATTTTTATTTTATCAATAACCTGGCCAGCAGATTCGCGGTTAATGCCAAATGGTTTTCCTGAATATGGTTTAGCATATTCATTTTCCAAACTGTGCGTTAAAATCCAATTTTCCATCGAGGTCATTGTCACCTCACCTTTAATATACTTTTCAATCATCAAACT
>JBDTKP010000190.1:0-5976 GCA_039935255.1 Gelidibacter sp.
CTTTAGCGTTTTAAAGTCCATGCTGTAGACGTATTTTGCCACGGCAATATACTGTTCTAATATTTTATTGTTTGTGCTGATCGCATCAACATCCTCTTTCGTATAATCTTCTTTTTTAGTTTCTCGAGTTAAGGCATCGTCAGCATTTTTTATTTGCTGTAAAAACTGCTCATAGTTGGTTTTGATCCCTAAGTATTTGTCGTAGTCTGTTTGTCTTTCCGCTTTGGCTTCGGCATAACGAGGGTGTGACTTATCGCCACTGGCTAATAAACGCACATATTCCAACTGTTCATCATAGCCTTCGCCAAGAAAATTCCATCCGTGGATATCGTCCACATACCCGTTGTTGTCATCATCGATTCCGTTGCCTGGAATTTCTTTGGTATTGGTCCAAATAGCACCTTGTAAATCCTCATGGTCAATATCGATTCCTGAATCAATAACGGCCACAATAACCATCTTTCCTTTCTTGTTTTTGATAATTTCATCGTAAGCCCTGTCAACGCTCATCCCAGGTATGGTATCTTTCTTTAAATCTAAATGGCCCCAATGTTGCTTTTCGGCATCCGTTAATTCAGAAGTTTTTAAAGGCAGTGTATCAATATTTTCCAATGGCGTTGAAACCACGCCAGGAGTCGAACCACAATTAAAAAGTGTCATTGCTGCAAAGGCAACAATGGCAAATGATTTAAATAATTTCATTTTTAAATAATTTATTAATTTGTAAAAAGCTCTTGTGAAGTAAAGGTTTTATCCAAACGGACCCCTTTGTCCGTATGTTTTACTGTTATAATTTCATTATGGGCATCGTGCTCTAAAAACAAATAATAATTTTGATCTGCAGCGATATTAAGGAAGGTTTCCTTTTCATCCAAAGTTAATAAAGGTCTCGTATCATAGCCCATCACAAAAGGTAAAGGCAAATGACCAGCGGTTGGTAATAAATCAGCCATAAAGGCGATGGTCATATCTTTATATTGTATGAGTGGAATCATTTGCTTATCGGTATGACCGTCAGCAAAAAAGAGGTCGAAACCTAGTTCTGAATTTTTTAGCAGTCGCTCTTCAGGAAGCGACGTAAATTTGAGCTGTCCACTTGCTTCCATGGGCAGAATATTTTCCTTCAAAAACGATGCTTTTTCACGGTTATTAGGTTGGGTTGCCCATTGCCAATGGTCCGTATTACTCCAGAAATGTGCATTCTTAAATGCAGGTTCATAGCCGGTTCTATCTTTGTTCCATTGGATACTGCCGCCGCAATGATCAAAATGTAAGTGGGTCATGAATACGTCGGTAATATCATCCCGATGGAAACCATGTTTTTTTAGAGAACTGTCAATGGAATCGTTTCCCCACATATAATAATAGCCAAAAAACTTCTCATTTTGCTTATTTCCCATGCCGGTATCAATCAAAATGAGTCGGTTGCCATCTTCAATGAGCAAACAACGCGCTGCAATATCAATCATATTATTGGCATCGGCGGGATTGGTGCGTTGCCAAAGTGACTTGGGTACAACACCAAACATAGCGCCACCATCAAGTTTGAAATTTCCAGATTCAATAGGATATAGTTGCATAATGGTTACTTTTGATATGGTTAATCTTGCAAATTACTAAAACAGTTAAAATTTGTAGGTTTCGAGCAATGATATTGGCTGTATTTTAACATTTTACAGGCCTAATAAACGATTAGGATAATTTGTACCCACTCAAAATTATTCTAATTTTATAAAAAAGATTTATGAAAAGAATAGTAACAGCGCCGTTGAGGCTAAAAAACATGAAACTTTTGAGGTTCGGACGCGATTTCAAACCAGATCAAGAGGTCATTTTAAGAGATTATCTAGCGATTGAACGTACCCGATTAGCTAATGAGCGTACTTTACTCTCTTATGTAAGATCTTCATTGTATTTACTTTTGGGCGGGATTGCCTTTTTTCAATTAAAGAACTTTCCTGATTTTAAATATTTGGCTATGGCGGCATTAGTTTTTAGCGCTATTTTCTTAGTCATAGGGATTTATCGGTTTATGTTGTTAAAAAGGAGTCTGAAAAAATTGTATTATAATTTTGAGCCAAACGAAGCGCCTAAGTAAGGTCTTGTTTGGGATAAAAGTTTCTTTAAGCATCAACCTTTTAACCAAAGAATTTCATATTAATCCTATTTAATAGCGCTTTTTAGCCCAAAAAAAATAACTTTACGAACTTCGAGAATAAAGAAAAGCAAGTTTTATGGTTGAATTATCAGGACTAGTCATATTAGGAATATTAGCACAATGGGTAGCTTGGAAATTGAAAATTCCAGCCATTCTGCCCTTAATATTAATAGGTCTTTTGGTAGGGCCAGTTGCGGCGGAATATCTTTCAAGTGATGGTAGCAAATGGATAGAACCGATTTATAACGGTGAGAATGGACTTTTTCCTGGAGAGAGTCTTTTTTATTTTGTGTCTCTTGCCATCAGTATTATTCTTTTTGAAGGTGGCCTGACTTTGCGTGTCAAGGAGATTAAAAATGTGGGTCCTGTAATTACAAAATTGGTCACAATTGGTTCTACAGTTACCTTTTTTGCAGCCGCAGTTGCCGCACATTTTATATTTTACCTCAGTTGGGAAATGTCTTTTTTGTTTTCGGCGCTAATCATAGTTACCGGGCCTACCGTAATAACACCAATTTTACGTAATATTCCCTTAAAACAGGATGTCTCTGCTGTTTTACGTTGGGAAGGCATCCTTATAGATCCTATTGGCGCCCTTGTGGCCGTATTAGTGTTTGAATTTATAAGCGTGGATGTTGGCGGTGCTTTTACCAAAACGGCATTTATTGAGTTCGGAAAGATTGTGTTATTCGGAAGTACATTTGGATTTGCTTTTGCGCATGGACTCAATTTTGTCTTGAACAAGCGTTTGATTCCTCATTATTTACTTAACGTTTTCGCCCTGGCGAGTGTATTGGGCGTATTTGTATTAGCTGATGTTTTTGCGCACGAATCTGGTTTATTGGCCGTGGTGGTGATGGGAATGATTTTGGGCAATTCCAATTCACCTTATTTAAAGGAACTGTTGTATTTTAAGGAATCCTTGAGCATCCTATTGGTTTCTATTTTATTCATTTTGCTTGCGGCCAACATTAATATGGAAGATTTAATGTTGGTTTTTAATTGGAATATGGTCGCGCTCTTCGCCATCGTTGTTTTTGTGATAAGACCGATAGGCGTGTTCTTAAGTACACGTAATTCGACCTTAGAACTTAATGAGAAAATTTTCATTAGTTGGGTAGGTCCAAGAGGTATTGTTGCTGCAGGAATTGCTTCTTTATTTGGTTTAAAATTAGCAAGAAATGGCGTTCCAGATGCAGAATTTATTACGCCTTTAGTATTTATGATTGTGCTGGGAACCGTTCTACTCAACGCGACCACAGCACGATTTGTTTCACAAAAATTGGGTGTATTTCTAAAAAAGGCCAATGGCATTCTAATTTTTGGAGCCTCCAAAGCCTCCCGATTGATTGGAAATTATTTGCAGAAAAATGGAAGACGTGTGGTTCTTTTTGATAATAATCAAAATAACATTAACCAAGCTCATGAGCTAGGATTAGAGGCGATCAATTCTAATATTTTTTCTGATACTTTGGGTGATAATATAGAATTGAATGATGTTGGTTATATTATTGCCATGACTGGAAACTCAGATATCAATCAGTTCGCCATCGATAATTTCGAGGGAGAATTTGGTGGCAATGGGGCTTTTAGATTGATTTCTTCAGAAGAATTAAATGATCCAAATTATAAGCCGAAGCAAAATCTATTTATTCGAACCGATGATTATATATCACTGACAAAGACCACACGCAAATATCCGGCCATCAATGAAATAGACATTCAAGACAAGGAGCATTATGAAAATTTAATTGCACTAAGTGGTAAAGACGACGATATTATCCCATTGTTTCTTAAAGATGAATCCGATGAGTTGCACATCATCGCCAATATTGATAAGGATGATGAAGCATTTACCGAAGGCTGGAAGTTAGTCTATTTAGGAAAAGCTTTTGATGTTGAAGAGATTCAGAAGGAGAAAACGTCAAGTAAAGAAAAAGAAGAAGCCTCAGACGAAAGTTGAGGCTTTTTTTTAGTAATTATAAGACGGTGTAAAACACTTTTTAAATCACCGTACCATGAGGGATTATAGCGCCTTTCTTAATGACGACGATGCCTTGTCTTATGACATAGGTATCCGTTTCAATATCTTTTGAATTTACGTCGCCATTAATTCTCACATCATTTCCAATCCGACAATTTTTATCGATAATAGCGTTTTTTATAAAACAACGTTCCCCTATCCCCATTGGTATTGTCGATGTAGAGGTTACTTCCTCAAAAGTTTGATAACTATCACTTCCCATTATATAAGTGTTAATAATCGTAGATTCATGGCCTATTCTTGCACGAATACCTATGACTGAATGCTCTATTTTTCCGGCATTAATGATACAACCTTCCGCAATAACCGCTCTATTGAGAGTAGTTCCGCTTATTTTGGTGGTTGGTAACATCCGCGCTCTGGTATAAATTCGATTTTTATTGTTGAACAAATCGAATTGCGGGATATCATCAGTAAGCCCTAAATTGGCCTCAAAAAAGGAATCCACATTTCCTATATCGGTCCAGTAACCTTCAAATTGATAACTCAAAGTTTTGTGTTTATCGATGGATTGCGGAATAATTTCCTTACCAAAATCATTAGTATCTGGATTATTCATAAGCTCTATAAGAAGATCTCGATTAAAGATATAAATACCCATTGAGGCGAGGTGATTTCTGCCTTGAGCTTTCATACTATCACTGACTTCTGAGGTCCAATCTGGTAATAAACTGGCATCTGGCTTTTCTATAAAGGAGGTAATGATATTGTTGTCATCTGTTTTTAAAATACCGAAAGACGTGGCTTCCTTTTCTATTACCGGTAAAGTGGCAATTGTGATTTCGGCATTGCTTTCTTTATGAGCATCTAACATTTTATTAAAATCCATTTGGTACAATTGGTCACCAGATAGGATCAGTGCGTACTCAAATTCATAATTTAGAAAATGGTGCATATTTTGACGGACGGCATCTGCAGTTCCTTGGTACCAAGACACACTAGACATCGTCTGTTCAGCAGCTAACACATCTACAAACGCCTGACTGAAAAAACTGAAATGATAGGTGTTTTTAATATGTTTATTCAAAGAGGCCGAATTAAACTGCGTCAATACGAACATGCGTTTAATTTCTGAATTGATACAATTTGAAATCGGGATATCCACCAATCTATATTTTCCAGCAATAGGAACGGCAGGTTTTGATCGTGTGGCAGTGAGGGGATAAAGTCGAGAGCCTTGCCCGCCTCCCAAAATTATGGAAATTACAGTGTCATCGTACATGGTTATGGAATTAATGAATTATACAGATTAATATAAGCTTGCGCTGAGGTATCCCAAGAATGGTCAATTTTCATGATTAAGTTACGGTTTTTTTTGAACCTATCCGTTTCATTGTAAAAATCGATAGCTCTGTGAATCGCAAAGCTGCCTTCTTCTATGGTCGCCCCATCGTGCAAAACGCCGAACCCATTATCGTCAAAATCTTGAACCGTGTCTTTTAAACCGCCAACTTTATTAACAATAGGCACAGTGCCGTAGCGAAGGGCATACATCTGATTGAGGCCACAAGGCTCTACGCGTGATGGCATGACTAGAAAATCTGCAGCAGCATATACAATATGTGCCAAACGTTCATTGTAGCCAATATAAGTGCTGTAATAGCCTGGAAAACGATATCTAAGTTGGTCCAATTCATGTTCAACAGCAGTATCTCCCGAGCCCAACATAAAAATGGAAAGGTTTTTATGAACTAATTAATTACTGAAAATTTTAGGTAATAAATCAGCCCCTTTTTCACCGACTAAGCGTCCAATAAATGCAAATAGAGGCAGA
>JBDTKP010000191.1:0-12734 GCA_039935255.1 Gelidibacter sp.
ACTCAATACAAGCTTACACAAATACTTCAGAAGTTCAAAACGGATTGACGAAGTTTGGGGCAGAAAGCTATGTAACTACCAATGGTTTGCCGATTAAGCAAGTGGGTGGAAATGCACAATATTTAGGTGATGATAATATCGAAGATACCTTTGAAAATAGAGATCCACGTTTTGCTAAAGCTTTCGGCACCGAGGATTATGCTTATTCCGATAAACCTTGGAATGGACTGACTTCAATCACAGGTTATGTCTTTCAATTGTTTAATAATCCTGCACTGTCTGGACCTGAAGTCACGACTATCGGACAAAATCATATCGATGCACCCATTTTTACGCTTAGTGAAGTGTATTTGAACTATGCCGAAGCTGCTGCAGAATTAGGATCGGTAAATAATGCTGATTTGGATATATCATTAAATAAAGTTCGCGCGCGCGCTGGAATTGCTATTTTAACAACCGATGGCACCAACGCACTCGCCAACGGGATTCAACTAGATGACCCACAAAGAGTTTCTGCCTTAGAACAAATATCGGGAGCTGTAAGTCCGATTATATGGGAAATTCGTCGGGAACGTAGGATCGAATTTATGAGCTGGACATCTATGCGTCAAGCAGATATCTTACGTTGGAAAAAAGGAGATTATTTAGATACCACTAGCAATCCCGACATTGTTTTAGGTGCCAGAATTCCGGCTTTAATAGGATCAGGATCAACAACACAAGTAAATGCTGATGGATACGTCATTCCTTATGCTTCTGGGGTCACGAGAGAATTTGTTTCTCCCAAAAATTACCTAACCGCTATTCCTACAAACGACATCAGTTTGTATGATGCGGAAGGGGTGGAGTTGAAACAAAATCCAGGTTGGTAATTGGTAGTAAATTAAGAAAAAACCCATTATATATTACATAGAAAACTAGCTTTGGGCCTTTAAGACCCGGAGCTAGTTTTTTTTATTCATTTTATTTGAGATAAGTAATTAGTAAGTGCGCTTACTTTTTCTCTTTAATTCAATAAGGGGATATTCATTCTTGTTATTAACCACTTTCTGTAAGCTATTATCCTGCGTCTAAAATGTTCCAACGGTCATTGTGATCACCTTTGTAGGTATCATCAATGAAGCGGTCCTAAAGGAGTATTTGGATGGGATTTATTAGTCTTTTATAGCTGTGGTTTTTAATATCTAAGTCCTAAAATCAGGAGTCTTTAGCGAACTGGTTTTTTTTTCTTTTGACTAACTATTTACTTTGTTATGTTGATTCCAGAATGGACTGGATAAATTTTAGAAATAGAGGCGGGGAGATTACCTTTTGCCTCTGATTCACCAAAAATGATCTCAGCAGAAATTCTGTTCGCCACTTCTGAGTTTTCATAGGAAATGATCACACTTTCTACAGCTTCTAAATTCGTTTCTTTCAGGCTGTATTGGCTTGCAAATACGGTTAGAATAGTTTTATTATTTTTAGAGATGTTTTCAATAAGCGCCTTGTCTGCATTTGAAATAGCATTCGTTTTCCGACTGTTTTCACGATGATAGCCGATAATAATTCTGTCGTATTTTTTAAGATCCTTTAGCAATATTTTATTTGAAAGGTTTGAAATATCAGTCATAGGACCACTTCTCTTTAAAGCGGTCAGGAATGCATCAGCAGATCCATCGCCTAATTTTAAAAATGCAATCTTTTCATTTGAATTTTTATTTAACGGCAATTGATGGTCAACATTTTGAATTAACGTAATGGCATTTTCAATGGCATCCTTATATAAAACAGTATTCACGTCCTGGTTCAAGTCCTCTAAAAGACCATCGGTTTCAATTGGTTTATAGTTGTTGAGACCAGCGTCAAATTTTGCTTTAAGAATTTTCTTAACAGAATGTGATAAACGTCCTTCCGTAATGTCATTTTGATGGTAAGCTTCCATGATTTTAGAAATGGCCTTGGGGGCATCTTCTGTAAAAAGAAGTACATCGTTCCCTGCTTTAAAGGCTGCCAAATCGATATCTCCAGGTTGGCCGTAATCGGCTGCGCCCTTCATGTTTAGTGCATCAGTAAAAATAAGTCCTTTAAACCCTAATTTTTCTTTTAGGAGTTCTGTGACTATAGGGTAAGATAATGAAGATGGCAACCCGTTTTCACTTTCTAAACTAGGCACGTTCAAATGCGCGACCATCACACCCGCAATGCCTTTGTTGAAAAGTTGTTTATATGGATAGAGTTCTACGGAATCAATGCGTTGTTCAGAAAAAGAGACCGTTGGAAGTGTTTTGTGTGAATCCGTATCCGTATCGCCGTGTCCAGGGAAATGCTTTGCAGAAGCTAATACTCCTGTGCTTTGCATGCCCTCGGTAAATGCCCAAGCTTTTTCAGTCACGTTGAATTTGT
Organism: Gelidibacter sp.; assembly: GCA_039935255.1. GTDB lineage: Bacteria > Bacteroidota > Bacteroidia > Flavobacteriales > Flavobacteriaceae > Gelidibacter. The sequence goes on from JBDTKP010000191.1 coordinate 2,386, forward strand.
CCTCGCCAAAGGAGCGGACGCCTATCACAGGGTTTTTTGAATTGGTATTGATGTCCACGACAGGAGCAAAATTGATATGAATGCCCATCCGATTGCAATCTTCTCCAATTTGTCTTCCAATCTGTTTAACGATAGCGTTGTCTTTAATTGCCCCTAAGGTCATATTGTAAGGATACCTTGAGGTGCTGTCCAAACGCATGTTTAGTCCCCATTCGCCATCGATCCCAATAAATAAAGGAACTTTTGCTAGGGATTGGTAATGATTGGTTTGGTTGGCTTGCCGTACTGGCCCACCTTGAAAAAATATAAGGCCTCCAATGTGGTAATCGGTAATAAGTTTTTGAATAGAGTCTGTATGCGCATTATTTCGGTTGGAATAGGTCGCTACCATAAATAATTCTCCAACTTTTTCCTGAAGCGACATATTAGTATAGATGCTGTCAACCCATTGGGCGCGAGGGTCTATAGTATCAACATGTTTGGTAGGGATTTTTGCGCAAGATGCTAGTACAATAATCGCTATGATGGCTGTTATTAAAATATTTTTCATTTTTTATTGGAATTATAGGCGTCGATAGCCTTTCGAATACTTTTGTGCTCGGTTAATAGTTTTTCTGCTAAGACATCATCTATATGAAGTTCGTTCATAATCATTTTCACAGCTCGGTTGACTAATTTTTTATTGGAAAGTTGCATATCCACCATTTTATTGCCTCTAACTCGTCCCAGCTTGATCATAACGGTGGTGGAAATCATATTTAAAGCGAGTTTGGTGGCTGTTCCTGCTTTCATTCTGGTGCTTCCGGTAACAAATTCAGGCCCCACCACTAATTCAACGGGATAGTCCACCTCTAAGGATAATGGCGAGTTTTTGTTACACGTAATACAGCCCGTAATAATTCCGAGTTTCTTTGCTTCTTTAACGCCACCAATAACATAGGGTGTGGTGCCAGAAGCAGCAATCCCAATAAGAACATCATTTTTGTCAATGTTATATTTTTGTAGGTCTTTCCATCCTAGTTCGGAGTTATCCTCAGCATTTTCTACGGCATTCCTTAGGGCGGTATCCCCTCCGGCAATAAGAGCAATTACCAAATCATTAGGCACACCATAGGTAGGTGGGCATTCTGAAGCGTCCAAAACACCCAGACGTCCACTTGTTCCAGCGCCAATATAAAACAACCGTCCGCCATTTTTCATTTTTGTATATATGGCATCTACTAATTTCTGAATCGACGGAATGGCCTCCTCAATGATCATGGGAACCGTCTTGTCTTCTGTGTTCATATTTGAGAGCAGCTCAAACGTGTTCATTTTTTCCAAATCATTATAAGCCGAAGCTTGTTCTGTTGTCAATTTATTTTCCATAATACGACATGGTTTATGTGTTTATTTATATTTTAAATACTGTTACAACAACGGACTTAATTATAGTGGTGCTTTATCCTTTTTTTTTACCAATAGCAAGCATATGACAGTAAGGAAGGCGTTGACAAAAATATTCATGAATCCAAAGTCAAAATCATACCAGTTGATAAAAGCGTAGTTTAAAAAATACGTTACCAAAGGCATCAAAACACATATATAGGGAACGGCATTATCATGGATTCTCACTTTGGTGAAAATACCCAACAGATAGAGCCCCAATAATGGGCCATAAGTGTAGCCTGCCACCTTAAATATGGTGGAAATAACATCGCCTTTGCTTTCTGAAAATAGCATAATAATTAGAAAAATGAATGCTGAGAAACCGAACAACGTTCTATTTTTTAATTGTAATTTTTTCTTTGGAGTCTTGGTTTGGATGTTCAAGAAGTCATGAGTAAAAGATGTGGTTAAGGCTGTTATTGCAGAATCCGCACTTGAGAAAGAAGCAGCCGTGATTCCTAATATAAAACTGATGCCGGCAATAATTCCAAAATGGTTTAAGGACAGCATCGGGAATAAATTGTCAGTATTAATGAGTTTTCCATTCTCAAAATCTAATTGGATGCCAAATTTTTCTGCATATAAGTAGAGCATTACTCCTAAGCCTAGAAACAGAAATTGTGCAACCGCCAAAAAGATGCTAAAAGTCAAGATGTTTTTCTGCGCTTCTTTTTTGTTTTTGCACGTCAAGGTTTTTTGCATCATATTTTGATCAAGACCAACCATGGCCACCGCAATCAATATCCCGGAAATAAATTGTTTAAAAAAATTATTCCCCGAATGGAAATCCCAATCGAAAATCTTAAAATACTCGTGGTTCGTCACTGAAGTAAAGGTTTCTGCAACAGTTAAATTCAATGAATTCTTCACGACATAGATGGACACCAATACAGCCAGTAATAAAAAAAATGTCTGTAATGTATCGGTCCACACAATTGTTTTTATCCCGGACTTATGGGTGTATAGCCAAATGAGTGCCAGCATAAGAATTACTGTTACAAAAAAAGGAATATTAAACGCGTCAAAAACAGCCAACTGCAAGATCTTTGCTGCAAGCATCAATCTCAAAGCGGCACCAAATGATTGCGAAATCAAAAAAAACAAAGACCCAGTTTTATAAGTTTTGATACCAAAACGGGTTTCTAAATAGGTGTAGATTGAAACTAATTTTAGATCGTAGTAAATGGGAACCAATACGTACGTTATAAAAATATACCCTACGATATTTCCAAAAACAAACTGTAAATAATAAAAGTAATTATTTCCAACCATGCCGGGGATGGATACAAAGGTGACGCCTGACAGTACAGCGCCAATCATCCCAAAAGCTACAATTTGCCAAGGTGACTTGCGGTCTCCCGTATAATAGGATTCGTCGCTCGAATTTTTTGAAACGATATGGGAAATTAGCAATAGTATCCCAAAATAGACAGAAATAATGATTAGGATTAAGGTAGCGCTCATTGTTGTGATTAGTTTTTTTTAAATCCTTATTTTGGATGTAATGGTTATTTTGTTTTTTATACTTTGATGCGACATTCTTATTGTTGAACTAATTTTGGTTAGCTTGTTTTATAAAGTCACCCGTAATTCGAACAGTAAATCTTGAAATTTATTTAATTTTGATGGGCTGTTATATTTTAATGAAAATTTTATTTCTATAAAGAATATAACATATGAACCAAAAAACGATGATGTGACTTATAGCAAACATTAAAGAGCCGTTCATATTGCCAAATGTGGGCGCGAACACTTGAGTAAATAGATAATTATATAATGATATTGGACTTGAGCTTCCATCAACAGGAATTTTGATCAGGTAGCTTATCGTCTTCGCGTATAGTCCCGAAAACACAAATATGAACAATGGATTAGATCCAAAATGAACAAATGGCTTTGACCATATGCTATACTTTTTGTAGTCAATAATAAAAATTAAAAAAGCCAAAAAGAGCGTGCCTAAACCTGCTGTATATAATACATAAGAACTGGTCCATAGCGGTTTGTTGATAGGGAATACTAGTGACCATATTCCGCCTAATAGGACCATTAAAACACCGTAAATCAATAACTTTTTCATTTTTGGTTCAATGGAAGTTTCAATGTCGATAACCTTACCAACGAGATAACCAATAATCACGGTGCCAATGGCTGGAATGGAAGACAGCAGCCCTTCGGGATCAAAGGGGAGTCCGAAGCCTTTATAGATGTGATGCTCTCCCAGAATAAATAAATCGAACCGTCTGACTATATTTTCTTTTAAAGAATAAGGATCTGAATCTGCTCCAAAATACAATAAAGCCCAATAGCCTAATAAAATAACTGCTAGTGCGATTAATAACCGTTGTTTTTTAAAGGTTAAACAGAGCATAGCACCAGCGCCATACGCCAAAGCTATTCTTTGTAAAACACCCATAATTCGAACCTCTTTAAAATTAAAGTAAGGATATAAGTTCAGAACAATTCCTATTAAAAATATGATCAGGGTTCTTTTGATTATTTTGGAAGCCGCTACTTTTGATAAATTGGTGTCATATTTTTTAAAAGAAAAATAAACCGACATGCCCACTATAAATAGGAAAAATGGAAATACTAAATCGGTAGGAGTACAGCCGTGCCAAGCTGCATGTTTTAAAGGAGCATAAATAAAACTCCAACTTCCTGGAGTGTTGACAAGAATCATCAATGCAATGGTAAGGCCTCTTAAAACATCCAGCGAAATTAGTCTTTTAGAAGTATCCATAATTTTATAATTTAGCAACTTTTAAATAAGCAACCTCAAATATAGAATTTTTTAGATTATTTTGCGATATTAAAGATCAAAACACGCAATTTAGTGCGTTAATTTCATGGATATTTGCATTAACATGCTGTATTAGTCCATGCAAGAAAATTATCATGAAGAAAAAAGAGCGTCAGCAAAAAATAATTGATGAAGTAAGCGTCAACAGAAAAGTTAGTTCTAGATTTTTATCTGAAAAATGGGATGTTTCAGAAGACACCATAAGAAGAGATATACAAGAATTGGATGACCAGGCTTTATTAACTAAGGTGCATGGAGGTGCTATTTCAATCATACAAAAACTCTATCACTATAATGAAGACGCTATTTACAATAGAGAAAATAAAGCGCGCATTGCGCTAAAAGCCATCGCATTAATTGAAGATGGCATGGTTATCATTATGAGTGGAGGTACCACAAATTTAATGCTTGCCAAGTTATTGCCTAATACATTAAGAGCTACTATTTACACCTATAGCTTGCCTATAGCCATGCAGCTAACAGAGCATCCTTTGATTGAAACGATTTTTATTGGTGGCAAAATTCACAGAAGCTCCATGGTAACCACAGGAATTGATGTTATCCAATATCTTTCAAATTTAAGAGTTGACATTGCTTTTATCGGCGTTAGCGGTTTAAGCATCCAACAAGGTATTACTGATGAGGGTTACGAGGTTTCACTTATTAAAAAAGCGATGATAAATGCATCCGAACGTGTGGTATATTTGGCGACCTATAACAAGTTGGATTCCATACTCAATTATGATGTTTGTAGTTTTGGTAAAATAGACACCGCGGTCACGGATTTAGAGCCAGAAGACGCAATGCTTAAGAATTATAAGACGGCTGGTCTGAACTTAATATAGATTTTTCTTCGTTCATGACTACCAAGTTGTGGAAGTTATTGTTCGCTGTAACTTTTAAAATATCATAATAATGAAAAGAATATATTTAGCAATCTTCACAGTTGCTGTGACTTCCATGATAATATCATGCGCAAGTAATCCATATGCGCCTACTAATAGATTTTATAAAAAACAGACCAAGGAACTTTCTAAAGAATTGGAAGTAATACCTCCTACTAAGCCTGGTACTGCAAGTACAATAAAATATGCTGAAAATTGGGTAGGAACTACTAATTTTAATCTTAGAAGGCCTAATATTGTGGTTATTCATCATACCGCGCAAGACTCAGTAGAGCAGACTCTTAAAACTTTTACTTTGATAAGAACACAGGTCAGTGCTCATTACGTTATCGGAAAGAATGGAGAGATTTACCATATGCTCAATGATCTTTATCGCGGTTGGCATGGAGGAAACAGTCAATGGGGTTCAAATACCGATTTAAACTCATCTTCTATCGGGATAGAGTTGGATAATAATGGTAGTGACGAATTTTCCCCAATGCAAATCATGAGCTTAATGCAATTGCTAAAAGATCTCAAAGAGAAATACAAAATCCCGGCTGCCAATTTTATTGGTCATTCTGATATTGCTCCAACCAGAAAAAATGATCCGAACAAAACTTTTCCTTGGAAAGAATTGGCAAAAGAAGGCTTCGGATTATGGTATGACGAAATTCCGATAATCGATGTTGAGTTTTTAGATAACGACAATTTGTTAGCTATAGAAGTTCCTGAAGAAATAAAAACAGAAGTCAACGACTCTATTATTGTAATAAAAACACAAACTCCAAAACAGGCACCTTTACTAGATGTGACGCCAATGATTGCTCTTAAAATTATCGGGTATGATGTTAGTGATATGGATGCTGCCATCAAAGCTTTTAAACTGCATTTTATTCAAACCGAAGTGAATTCTACATTAACAGATTACGACTTAAAGGTGCTGAATAATCTTTACAAGAAATATTTGTGAAAACAAGTATCAGCACATGGTTCGCCATGACGCAAAATTCTCCATTAAAACATTTTTAGATTCACTTTCAAAAAGATTACAACGTGCTCCATATTAGCTCATGTTTAGGGCTAATATCACATCTGTTGACTGTATTTTCTTTATATCAAATCCTCATTGGTGAAAATAAAACACTTGAAAAGAGATGCTTTTTATTAAAGATGAAAGGCTTAATACTGCCTGTATCTGAACCGATTCGACTGAAAATAAACTCTTCCAAATAATTAGCTTTAATGAGCTCGGTAAAGGAACATAATTTATCTTGCATTGAAAGGGTACTTATTAAAAGCCTAATTATGGAAACTACTTTAATGATTTTTTTATTTGCTTCGATGCAATAATGTTGTAATTCTGTTAAAAAGAAAAAGCCTAAAAAATTTAATATTTTTTAGGCTTTTCTGGTCGGGTTGTAGGCATTATAACCTACACCCTTATTAATTTCGGATTAACTAAAATTGATCCTTCTGCATTTTAGTATCCTGGATTTTGTTGATTCTCAATTTCAGGATTGGCATTGATCTCTTCTTGGGAAATTGGTAAAATAGTTTTATAAAAAGATCTGTCAATTGTTTTTGATCGGGTTGAAATTGGAACACCTCCAAGATCGTCATTAAAGGTTATATCTTTATCTAATCGTACCATGTCAAAGAATCGCTGACCCTCCGTGAACAGTTCTTTACTTTTTTCGTCCAAAATCATGTCGATGCTAACAGTAGCTGCTGTTGAAGGAGCTAAATTAGGTGCTCTTTGTCTAATCGCATTAAGGTAAGTGGCGGCTAAATCTTTGTCAGAATGAAATGCTGCTTCGGCTGCAATCAGGTAAATTTCAGATAACCGAATAACTTTGATGTTTACTGCTGTTGGAGTAGATTTTCCATCTCCACCTACATCAGTATCACCACTATATTTGTAGCTAGCCCCCATATGGGTTGCACTAACCTCATCGTAATCAAGAATGCCCCATCTCACATCATCAGTATCTTGGCCTAAACGGTTCAGATAATAGTCACTGGCAATAAATTGACCTGCTGCCTGTGAAGATTTATGGCCCGCTCTTCTCAAATAAATGCTGAGACTGGAGTTGCCTAAATCCGCTTCACTTGGAAGAATAGCCAATTCAAATATGGATTCCGATCCAAATTGATCAGTCCAGGAGACGACCCATTCAGCATTAGAATACAGCGAATAAACTCCCGAATCTATGACTGTTTGAGCGGCACTAAGAGCGGCAGGATATTGTTCCATATTAAGATAGACTCTTGCTTGCATGGATAAATTGGTGTAATAATTTAAATAACCGTTAGTCTTGCTTTTCGAAAGCAGAGACTCTGCCGCTTTCAAATCGGCAATGATTTGTGTATAGTTTTCTGCTACTGTAGCTCTCAAAGGTTGATCTAATGCCTCTAAAGGTTCAAGCACATTAGGAACACCGTACGAATCTTTGTCATACGAATATGGCTTTCCATAAATTCGAACCAAATCAAAATACATTAAAGCTCGTACTGTTAGTGCTTGCCCCTTTATATCGTCAAAATTGGCTTCTGCTCCGGCTGCTTCTAACTTTTCAATATTGACAATTAAATTATTGGCTTGCAGGATACTGCTGTAAATACTATTCCAGAATCCTGAATACGATCCGGTTGTTTGAGAGTGATTAAAGGAATAAAGACCATCTTGCCCTCTTCCCATGGACATTGTTGTGAGATCTCCTCCTTTAGCCTCAGCATATAACAAGAAATTACGACCATAATAATTAGAGGAAGTCAACTTGCTCATAATTCCAGTAAGCATCACTTTTGCATCGGCTAAAGTTTCAATGGAAGTTGAGGCATCTCCCGAATTACTTGGTGTAACATCGAGAAAATCATCACTACATGAGCTTAACCCAATGAATATAAAAATAATTATGACAGATTTTATAGTGTTCATTTTTTAGTTGTTTTAATTATTTATAATGATAATTCTATACCAAAGGTATAATTCTTCATAAAAGGCGTTTCCCAACCTCTTGATGCAAATTGATTGACTTCAGGGTCTGCATTTTTATACTTGGAGAACGTGAGCAAGTTTGTTCCGATGACATACAATCTTATGTTATCAAACCCAATGTGCTTAATCAAACTTGATGGCAGATCATAGTTTAATCGAATATTCTTCAATCTAAGAAAACTTGCATCATAAATATGTCTTCCACTTTTCTGTATCGCCTCCGCTGGGTCATTTCCGCTTACCTTTGGCAAACTTCCATTTGGATTTTGCGGAGTCCACATATTATCAACAGCATATTGTGAATGGATGCGTTCCCAGTAATAGCCATCATCTGCGACATCCTTTTCAGCGCCGTCATAAAGTTTACCACCCAATTTGTAGATAAAATCAAGACCTAACGAAAGTCCTTTATATTTAATTTGAGTATTTAACCCACCATAGACGTCAGGAATACCATCACCTATAATGGTGTAATTTGCTTGCCTGAAATCATATGTTGCTCCTCTTCCGTTAAGAAGAAAATCACCAGCTTGAGGATCATCTTTATCATTTACATAAAACCGGTCTCTACCAATAGCGGGATCTACGCCAGCATATTCATAACCGTAAAAAGCTAAGGTCGATTCCCCTTCGCGGTAAATGTATTGGGATGTAGCGTCGGAATCATCATTCCAAATAATATCTGCACCTTCGCTTAACTCAATGACTTTTGAGTCAATAAAGGATGCATTTACAGAAGCACTCCAGGTAACATCGTTTGAGCGAATAATATCACCCCCTAACGACACTTCTAAACCCTTGTTTCTAATAGTTCCAATATTTTTTAGGGTAGAGCTAAAACCTGTTACTCGTGAAATTGGCACACTTTGCAATAAATCCTTGGAATCTCGACTAAAATATTCAACAGTTCCATAAATTCGATTTTTTAACAATCCAAACTCCAAAGCAACGTCTGTAGAATAATTGGTCTCCCATGATAAATTTGCATCTGCCACATTACTCAGAACCCCACCAGCATTTTCCATATATTTTGCGGTATATCCGGTAAGCGATCTCCAACCAAAATTAGATGGTGGCAACGTACCGTTAACACCATAAGATGCTCTCAAGCTTAGATTGCTGATTGCTTCCACATCTTGCAAAAAAGCCTCTTTACTCATATTCCATGAAGCGCCAACCGACCAGAAGTTACCCCAGCGAGCATCTGGGCCAAGTTTTGAACTGCCATCACGACGGAAAGATCCAGAAAGAAAATACTTGTTATCAAAACTATATTCCAATCTTGAAAGATAGGAGATCATATTATTGCCCCAGTAATAAGCGCTGGCATCAGTTTCCCCTGCAGTGGCAACAGTGTGTAGGTTACTTGCAGGTAAATCTTTCCCTGAAGCGCGAATAAAATCGGTTTGATTTTTTTCGATTTCATAACCAGCCAAAAAGTTGAAATGATGTATATCAAAATCTTTCGAGTAATTTAAGGTAGTTGAAGAAACTATAGTTTTGGTATTTGTAGACATTTCATCTACGGTTCCGAGACCTTGACCATTATAATGTAATCGGCTGTAATACAAGTGATCTTTAGTTTCAATATTGTCATAAGAAAAAAGAGTTTGCACATTTAGCTCAGGTAGAATATTAACTTTTAGGCCTTCTATTGCGCTAACCCTTAGGGTCTTGGAGGAGTTTTCCCACTCATTATCATAATAGACGTTATTCTGCGCATAACTTCCGTACCGCGCTGTCCAAGGTTCTCCGGTTTTATAATCCGTTGGATGGTATAAGCCCCAGCTCAAATTCCGGGTTTGCTCATAGTAGTTAGAGCTCGTGTTTCGACTATCATTGAAGCCAGACAATTCAGTTTGTGCAATGTTCACTTTAGCCGTGAACTCCATGTATTTTCCAATTTTATGCTCTAAATTGACCCTTCCTGAAATACGTTCATTTTCATTAATCTTCACCCTGCCTTCATCTTTACTGTAAGAAAAAGAAGAAAAATACCTCGTTTTGTCGTCTCCTCCACTTACTGAAATATCTTGGTTCTGATTTACAGCAGTTCTGAAATAAGCCTTCTCCCAATCAAAATATCTACCTTCTCGATTTTCAACGCCATCAGTCATACCTTTAATCATTAAATTCTCCTCTACACCGGTACCATTGGTTTCAAAATAATACCCATGTTTATTGAACTTAACGTTCATGCGTCTTATAGCGTCTGCATTTGCTACTGCATCAG
>JBDTKP010000192.1:0-13973 GCA_039935255.1 Gelidibacter sp.
TTTCTTCAAGTTTTTCAACAGTTAGCAAGTCGACCATGTATTTAATGACTTTGAAGTTTGCTTTTTCAGTTTCTAGAATTGCCAGACCTTCTCGGGATTTGCTGCATCTGGGATTGTGGTAGATTGCTATCATTTTAGGTTTATTTTGAAAAAAGGATCCAAGAGTTATACCCATCGACCCACTTAATTATTGCGTTTTTAGCGCTTATTTTAGATAGTAATGTCAAAAGTTCTTAATTGATCTTTCAATTGTTCAGGACTTTCAAAATGAATAGTGGTAATGCCAAATTCCTTTGCTGCATCGATATTTCTAAGATTATCATCTATAAAAAGCGCGTGGTCTGCTTCAATATTAAAGCGCTTTAAGGTTAACTCATAAATATCTTTAAATGGTTTTCTGGTTTTTTCCTCTCCCGAAACTAATATTCCCTCAAACCAATGTAAAAAATCGAAGGTATCAAGTGCTATTGGAAAGGTTTCATGGCTCCAATTGGTAAGTGCAACCACTTTAAATAGCTTACTGTCAATAAGTTTTTTTAATATTTCCACAGTTCCAGGGATGGCATCTCCCAACATTTCTTCCCATCTTCCATAAAACATTCTAATGAGTTCTTCATGTTCAGGAAAAAGAGCAATACGTTCTTCTGTTGCTTTTGCCAATGGATAACCAGCATCTTGATTTTCATTCCAATCATGGGTGCATATAGTATCAAAAAACCATTGCATTTTTTCTCTGTCGCCTTTAAATACTTCTAAATAAACGTATTCTGGATTCCAATCTATTAGGACACCTCCAAGGTCGAATATTATGGTGTTTATCTTTTTCATTTGTTGCTTCTTAAAATTATTGGTGCTCCAAAAAAATAAAATCGTAAGATTTTCAGCATTATTATTATTATTATTCTCTTATTTTATTTTTTTGAACAAAACCTAGCCAGTTAAATAATAGTTATTCATTTCTGTTTTTTCAAAATTCCGTACTTTTTATTGATTTGCCAAAAATCTTACACGCGTAATGTCATTGAATTCTCATAAAATTCACAAGAGCTCCTTTTAAATAACTAATCGGTATTTTAGAATTGAAACCATAAACTATCACATTTAATGAAATCACTAAGTTTCTTATATTTGGTCATTTTATAATCCTAGGCATAGCCAGCAAAACATTATTGCCTGCAACAGCCAATATTGTTTTAAAGAAAATAGAATACTGTTCTAAAACCTTGAAGTCATTATGAAATCAGTAAAAGTGGATAAAATCAATATGTTTTGGCATAAGGTTCCTTTCGGGAAGAAGAACTTTGGGGATGTGTTAGGGCCTTATATAGTAGAGCATATGTCTGGTCAAGAAATCATGTATACACCACTGCTTCATAAGGGGTTTAACAAAATCTTCATATTAACCTATTTAAGAGCTATTTATAACAGAAAGTTATCGGTTAAGGAAATGTACTATAATGTTCAATTTTTAATCGGTAAAAAAAAACCTAATCTTCTTATCACCATAGGGAGTGTGATTAATTGGTACACAAATCCTGATTGTGACATTTGGGGCTCAGGAATAATGTCCAGAAACAGCCAGATATCCAATGCTAATTTCTATGCGGTGCGCGGGAAATACAGTCAATTAAGGCTTAAAGAATTAGGCTATCAGGTTCCAGAAACTATCGGAGATCCAGCATTATTAACCCCTTTGATATACAAACCAAAGTCAGAGAAAAAATATTCTTTAGGTGTTATTCCCCATTTTTTGCATTATGAGGAAACACGAGAAAAATTAAATAGCAAAAAAATATTAATTATCAATCTTTTAGATAATATAGAGAAAGTTATTGAAGACGTTTATTCCTGCGAGCAGATCATTTCCAGTTCTCTACATGGGATCATAATAGGTCATGCCTATAAAGTGCCTTCATTATGGTTTTGGCTTGCTAACGGTGCTATTGGCGGTGATGGTATTAAATTTGCAGATTACTTTTCTAGTGTTGAAATAGATGAATATGAAAGTTTCAAAATAGAGCATAACACTTATGACGAGGACTACGTTAAAAATGTCGATATGATATTCACTAAAAATAAAGAACTCACTTTAGTCACTTCTGAAATACTGAAGAAAATTCAAGCAGATTTAATTAAGTCAGCGCCATTTTCAATATTACCTGAGTATAAATAAATTGAATAAATAGGTTAATACTGTTTTTAGGGTGCTTGTCTATAAATGGTCTGATATTGATCATTTTTTTAGAAGCAGCTGTCAATTGAATGACAACTGCTTTTTTATTTATCACTAATCAGTACTATTCTGAATTTTAAAATGATGCTATCAAAATAATGTCTAATTAAAGCTCATTTGGATCATCATCTTTCTGTCCCATCATCATAAGATATGCCTTTAAAAACGCATCAATATCACCATCCATAACATCGTCAACATTCCCAGTTTCATGTCCAGTCCTGACGTCCTTTACCAGTTTGTAAGGATGCATTACGTAATTTCGAATCTGGCTTCCCCATTCAATTTTCATTTTGCCTGATTCAATGTCTTCGCGTTGTGCCAATTGTTTTTGAAGTTCAATTTCATACAACTGCGATCTTAGCATCTGCATTGCTCTCGATCGGTTATCGTGTTGTGAGCGGGTTTCGGAACATGAAATTTGTATGCCTGTTGGTTTATGTACTAGTTGCACTTTCGTTTCTACCTTATTGACATTCTGTCCACCGGCGCCACCAGAGCGGGAGGTGGTAATCTCAATATCGGCAGGGTTAATGTCAATTTCGATGGTGTCATCTACAAGTGGATATACATAAACTGAGGCAAAACTTGTGTGGCGTTTGGCATTACTGTCAAAAGGAGAGATACGCACCAATCGATGCACCCCGTTTTCACCCTTTAGCCAGCCAAAGGCAAAAGCACCATCAATCTCTAAAGTCACCGTTTTAATCCCTGCAACGTCACCCTCCTGAAAGTTGAGTTCTTTTACTTTAAATCCGTTATTTTCAGCATACATGAGATACATACGCATCAGCATGCTTGCCCAATCACAGGATTCGGTGCCACCCGCGCCAGAAGTAATTTGAAGTACGGCACTTAAGTTATCGCCTTCTTCAGAAAGCATGTTCTTAAACTCTAGTTTTTCAATATGTGCAACCGTTTTGTCTAAATGCGCTTCCAATTCTTCGCCAGACATTTCATCGGCTTTATAGAATTCGTAGAACACTTCGAGATCTTCTATTAAAGATTTCGCGGTTTCGTAATCAGCAACCCAATGCTTTTTCTCAGTTAATGATTGCATAACAAGCTCAGCAGCTTTGGAATCATTCCAGAAATTGGGGTCGAAGGTTTTTTCTTCTTCGTTAGTTATCTCAATAGTTTTGGCATCTACGTCAAAGATATCTCCTCAACGCACCAAGGCGCTCGACAAGGCCTTTAATTTGATCGGAAGTAGTCATAAAAGTGTTAATTTTTTACAAAGGTATCATTAAAACTATGCAGTATTAAAGAAATTTTACGATAATTATTTCAAATAAATTTATGTAGTTTTATGAGCTAATCATCCATTATGAAAAAACAACTGCTCTATCTCATTCTAATTTTGGTTTCAAGTCCTTCGTTTTCACAAATATTAAAAGATAAGAAAGTGGAAACCTATAAGGGCTTTTTTAATTTTTATTATGAAGAAAAACAGGATAAAATTTATCTGGAAGTCGATAATTTAGACCAAGAATTCCTTTATGTTAATAGTTTGGCAAGTGGCGTTGGTTCCAATGACATCGGTTTGGATAGAGGTCAACTAGGACGTACACGGTTAGTTAAATTCATAAAAGCAGGTAATAAATTATTACTGGTACAGCCCAACCAGAATTTTAGGGCGATAACCGATAATGTGCCTGAAAAGAAAAGTATAGAACAGGCCTTTGCGACCTCGGTGTTGTTCGGATTTAAGATAGAAGAGACCAATGCTGGTAAATATATCATCGACTTGACTCCTTTTTTAATGGAGGACACCCATGAAGTTGCCAAAAGATTAAAAGACCAGAACGAGGGAACTTACAAAATTGATTTTTCAAAAAGTGCGCTGTCTTTAGACCGTACCAAAGCATTTCCTAAAAATGTTGAGTTTGAAGCACTATTGACTTTTGATGGCGATGCCAAAGGCCGGAATATCAGAAGTGTCACGCCAACAGCGTCATTGTTGAGTGTTATTCAGCACCATTCTTTTATAGAGTTGCCGGATGATAATTACAAACCTCGCGAGTTTGATCCTCGCAGCGGTGCTATTTCTATTTCCTATATGGATTATGCGACTCCAATAGAAGCGGCTATCGTTAAACGTTTTGCCATCAGGCATCGCTTGGAAAAAAAGAATCCAGAATTGGCGATCAGCGAAGCTAAAGAGCCAATCATTTATTATTTGGATTCTGGAACACCAGAACCTATTCGTTCTGCCTTATTGGAAGGCGCTAGCTGGTGGAATGAGGCTTATGAAGCGATTGGTTTTAAAAATGCGTTTCAAGTCAAAATGTTACCAGAAGATGCTGATCCAATGGATTGTCGGTATAATGTGATTCAGTGGGTACACCGCTCTACACGTGGTTGGAGTTACGGGGCATCTGTAGTGGATCCAAGAACGGGAGAGATTATTAAAGGCCATGTCAGCTTGGGCAGTTTGCGCATCCGTCAGGATTTTCTGATTGCCCAAGCCTTGTTGAAGAAGCCTTTTGCTAATTCTGATACCAATAATGAGCCCATGTTAAAGATGGCTTTGGCCAGAATGCGTCAGTTGGGTGCACATGAGATAGGGCACACGTTAGGTTTTGCACACAATTTTGCTGCAAGTAGTACTAACGATGCATCCGTTATGGATTATCCGCATCCCAAAATCACCCTCGATAATGGGAATATTAGTTTAGAAAGTGCTTATACAGATGGCATGGGTATTTGGGATAGAATAACCGTAGCCTATAGTTATTCTGAATTTGATAAAAACACCAATGAAAAATCAGCTTTAAATGCTATTTTAAAGCAAGCGCAAGACGCAGGTCTACGATTTATTTCTGATTCAGATGCGCGCGCTCCTGGTGGTGCCCACGCTTTTGCACATTTGTGGGATAATGGAAAGAGCGCATCGGAAGAGTTAGAACGCGTTTTGAAATTACGTGCACAGGCCATTGCCAATTTTTCGATCGATAATATTAGAAATGACGAACCGTATTCCGTTTTGGAAGATGTATTTGTTCCGCTTTATTTTTTCCACAGATATCAAACCGAAGCGGCCTCAAAATTAGTGGGTGGATTGGATTATAATTATGCAGTTAAGGGTGATGGACAATTGGTTACTGAGGTATTAGATGTAAAGCTTCAAAAAGATGCTTTAAAAGCGCTGATGGCTTCTATTTCTGCGGAAACCTTAGCCATTCCAAAGGATAAATTAAAACTGTTTCCACCCCGAGCGTTTGGCTATGGCAGGTCTCGGGAATCTTTTTCAGGTAAAACTGGGGTGTCTTTTGACGCGTTTAGTGCAGCAGCTACAGCAAGTGACATGACTTTAGAATTCTTGTTAAATCCGCAGCGTGCCAACCGACTGGTTCAGCAAAAAAGCTTGGATAAAAACCAAGTGGGCTTAGAAGAGGTGCTTGATGACCTCATTCAAAATTCATTTTCTAAAATTCATAAGGATTCTTATTTATACGAGGTTCAGCAAACTATAAACGCCAATGTCTTAAAGCATATTATGAATCTTGCCGTTTCTGACGCTGCTTCTTTTCAAGTGAGATCCCAAGCAAATGATGCCATTGAGGGAGTTTCCAAAAGTTTATTTGGACAAAAACAAGGTTTGATACCTTATGCCTCTCAATATGAACGCATGATTTCAGAAATGCGAGCACATCCCGAAAAATTTAAATTAGAAGCTGCACCACGAATTCCTGATGGCTCGCCAATAGGAGCAGATGATTGTAGTTATATTTCAAACTAAAAACGATGATTATAGATTTAAGAAGTGATACCGTGACCAAGCCTACAAAAGGCATGTTGGAAGCGATGATAGGGGCTAAAGTTGGTGATGATGTTTATAAGGAGGATCCTTCTGTAAACGTCTTAGAAACACGTTTGGCTGAACTGTTTGGTATGGATGACGCCTTATTTTTTCCCACGGGAACTATGGCTAACCAGACGGCTTTAAAATTGCACACCAATCCAGGGGAGCAGGTAATTTGCGATAAATATGCCCATATTTATAATTATGAAGGAGGAGGAGCATCTTTTAATAGTGGAATTTCCTGTCAATTAATAGATGGAAAGCGTGGTATGTTTACGGCAGAACAAGCTGAGGGAGCCATCAATCCTCCTGATTTTTATCATAGTCCTTTGACCTCACTGATTGCTGTAGAAAACACGACCAATAAAGGCGGAGGTGCCTGTTGGGATTTTAAGGAGCTGCAACGTATCGGATCTGTCGCGAGTCGTCATAATTTGGGATATCATCTTGATGGTGCCCGGATTTGGAATGCCCTCATTGCAAAAAATGAAAGTCCAAAACAATATGGCGAATTGTTTGATACTATTTCCGTGTGTTTAAGCAAAGGTTTAGGTTGTCCCATTGGATCTGTGCTTCTAGGAAATAAAGACATCATGAAAGGGGCACTTCGTATTCGTAAAGTTTTAGGAGGCGGAATGCGACAAGTGGGTTTCGCAGCAGCAGCTGGATTGTATGCGCTCGATCATCATTTTGAGCGTCTGATTGAAGATCATAACAAAGCTCAACAAATAGGCGAGGTACTCTCCAAGTTGTCTGTCGTTAAAAAAGTGGAACCCATTGAAACCAATATTGTTATTTTTGAATTAAATGATGAGGTTAATGACTCTGAATTTTTGAAACGCTTAAATGAAAAAAACATACGGATCAGTAATATGGGAAATCGTAAGTTGCGTATGGTGACCCATTTGGATTATACAGATGAAATGCACAACAAGCTACTTGTGTTGCTCAAAACCATATAATTTTACAAAGTGACTTCTTGGAATATTTGAGTTTATTTGAAAATCAAGACTATCATTGCATCTTTTAGTTCTATTCGTCATTAAAAAAAGTTTTCTAAATGGGAGAATCTGTCCATAAAACTAAAAAGTTTGTATCTAAATAATTTATGAAATTAAGTGTTATAATTCCGGTGTATAATGTTGAGAAATACGTTGGCAAATGTTTAGATACTGTTCTCGATCAGAATTTGGATGTGAAGGATTATGAGGTGATCATCGTTAATGATGGCTCTACTGATGACAGTTTAAAAATTGTACAAAATTATGCTGATATAAATCATCATTTTAAGATTATTGATAAAGAGAATGGGGGAGCTGGGAGTGCGAGAAATCTTGGTATGGATAGCGCCAAGGGGAAATATGTCTATTTTATCGATCCTGATGATTACCTTCTAACGAACTGTTTAAATAAATTGATTGAAACGTCCGAACAACATAATTTAGATATTTTAACTTTTTTGTCTCAATCATATTGCGATACCTCACTAAAGAGCAAATCACTTTTTAAGAAAAATGCTTTCAGTGGATCATTCGGTGATAATATGATTACCCCAATCGTAAATGGTGAAAAATATGTTGCGAAGGTAAATTATAGAAGTGAAGTTTGGTGGTTCTTAATAAATCGTGAGTTTTTGAAAGCTACAGGACTTAGATTTGAAGAAGGACGGTATTTGGAAGATGTTGCTTTTTCAATAGCGCTTATCTTGGAGGCAAAAAAAATAGCACATCTACAATTGGATACCCACAGATATAGAGTAACTCCTGGAAGTGCCATGAACAGTATAGAGCCCAACCATTATCTTAAAATCATCAGAGATATTCAATGTGCGGCTTTAGCTTTTAATCCGATAATAAAAACACTGGAAAATAAAAAAGCTAATCCTGATTGTATAGCTCGTGTTAAAGCAAGGCAGCAGTCACTGGTGTTTTTTTCAATGATCCGAATGCTGAAATCTACCATGAGCTTTGAGGAGGTAAAACTAAGAATGAATGAAATGATAGGCATAAATGCGTATCCTTTAAATTCTTTTTTAGGAAAAGACTATCATGGCGTTAAATATCAAATCTTAGTCAGGCTTTTGAATACTGAGCGTAGATTCTATTTCTTATTTCGCTTTCTTAATCCTGTTTTTAAGCTCAGGCATTAATTTTAGAAAAATTTATACTAGATTAATGATAAGAGGCTATTATTAAACTAACATAAGAGTTCATGCGTTTTCAAATTCATGAAGATCCTGTCATAAATTAAATTCTGCACTCCAATACACGCAAGTTTGTATGTTTCCATCTTCAAGCTTAAACTCATAAGAAGTCTCGTAAAGCGCTACAATTGAAAAATCAATAGGATCTTTAAATAGTGGACCTTCATAGGCTAATGTATGATATTCTCCTTGTTCGCCACAGATATCAATATCGGTTGGGAATGTTTTTATTAGGTTTTGGTCTAAAATTTTTCCTATGTAATTTTTATCTAATTTGCCTTCTTGAGTGACTATGATTTTGGTTTTGATACCAGACTCTAAAAATTCATGCATGATTTCTTCAGAAGATTTGTCATAAAGTGGTTCAATGATTTCAATCCCTAACGGATTCAGCTTGGATTCTCTGTAGTTTTTAAGTCCAGCGGCCATCAAGTCTCCAAAGATAAAATGGGTCACTCCCAAAGCTTTAAAATGCGTGACCGCTTCAAGCATCTTTTCATCATAATTCTTTAAATCTTTAGAAAATGACATGATATAGAGTGGAATTCCAATACTGTCCGCTTGCCGTGTTAATAAATCCAAGGGGACAGAATGCATTGAAGATTTTCCCGTTTCTTCATTAAATGTTGTAAAAAGTGCTACAACTTCAATGGCTTTATTTTTTAGCGTTTTTTGGAGTGCTAACGCCGAATCTTTACCACCACTCCAATTAAAAACTGCTTTTTTTATCTGGTTCATAAGTCAATTTCAGAAATTCAACACAGTGTTTGTTGAATAAAAAATTAGAACAGCTTTTAAGTTATTTAAACATATCCAATCCTGGGATGTTCGGCATTCCATCTTTGGCTACAGCTGCCAATTCAGTATCATTGATACCAGTAGCTTTCTCTATAGCTTTGTTCAGGGTCATGATTAAATAATCTTCAAGCATTTCTTTATCTTGTAACAATTCATCATCAATAGCGATAGATTTTATAGTTCTATTGGCGGTCAATGTGACTTTTAACTTCCCGTCACTACTTTGCTCATCAACTAAAACATGGTTCAATCGTTCCTTGGTTGCTTCAACTTTTTTTTGGGTCTCTTTGAGTTTATTCATCATGCCCATCATATCTCCAAACATATTTTTCGGTTTTAAATTCTATCCTGCAAAATTAAGGTTTAGACACGAATTTCACTAATTTTCAAAATAGGCAGTTTCTCTTTTTTCTATTTTCTTTTCTCTTAGTCTCGAACTCTTTTAAAATAGTACTTTTGCAATCCCTATTAAAAACAATAAAATGACACATAATATTCAGCCTCCAAAGGCAAAACAAGTACTCAAAACATTGAATGCACATGACGATGAACGTCACGACGATTATTTTTGGTTAAATGACAAAGAAAATCAAGATGTTATCGAGTACCTCAATGCTGAAAACGATTACTTTGATGCTGTGACTTCAAAATATAAGACTTTTGAGACCTCGCTTTTTGAGGAAATGAAGGCGCGCATCAAAGAAGATGATGCGTCTGTTCCTTATAAATACAATGGGTATTGGTACGTTGTTAAATACGAGATAGGAAAGGATTATCCAATTTATTTCAGAAAGAAAGACACTTTGGAGAACCCTGAGGAACTGTTATTTGACTGTAACGCGATGGCTGAAGGTCATGACTATTTTAAATTGGTAGGTTTGAGTGTGAGTCCTGATAATACCATGATTGCTTTTGGGCTGGATACGGTTGGACGGCGCAATTACACATTGCAAATCAAGAGTTTAATTACTGATGAAATTTTTTCTGATGCCATTGAAAATACAACAGGCTCCGCCACATGGGCGAATGATAATGAAACGCTGTTCTATACCATCAAAGACGAAAAAACGTTGCGTTCTGATAAAGTCTTTAAACACAAATTAGGAAGTTCTTCAAGTAGTGATACTTTAGTTTTCCACGAAGAAGACGATACATTTGGCGTAGCTGTTTACAAATCGAAGTCAAAACAATATTTGATCATTGCTTGTTACAGTACTTTAACTAATGAATACTTCACCTTAAATGCTGATACGCCTGATGGTGAGTTTTTGGTGTTTCAAGAGCGTATTAGAGGCTTGGAATATAGTATTTCGCATTATGGTGATCAATTTTATATTGTAACCAATGCTGATGGTGCCATCAATTTTAAGCTGATGAAAACCCCAGAGAATCAAACTCAGTTTAAACATTGGACAGAGGTCATTCCACACAGGGATGCCGTTTTACTTGAAGATATTGACATTTTTAAAGACTTTTTGGTCATCAGCGAGCGTACCAATGGTTTAAATCAAATTCGCATCAAACGATGGGATGGCACAGACGATTACTATCTTCCTTTTGATAATGAAACGTATACCGCTTACACGTCTACGAATGTTGAATTTGATACTGAGATCCTTCGTTACGGTTACAATTCCATGACGACGCCTTCTTCCAGCATCGACTTTAACATGGTCACGAAAGAAAAAACCATTCTAAAGGAACAAGAGGTTTTAGATCCTAATTTTGACAAAGATAATTACACTTCTGAACGTATTTGGGCCACTGCAGATGATGGCACCAAAGTGCCTATGTCAATGATTTATAAAAAGGGTATCAAAAAAGAGGGTAAAAATCCGGTGTTGTTGTATGCTTATGGATCTTATGGACATACTATCGATCCTTATTTTTCCAGCATTCGTTTAAGTTTATTGGACAGAGGTTTTATTTACGCCATCGCGCATGTCAGAGGGGGTGAATATTTAGGACGTCTGTGGTATGAAGGTGGAAAATTACTTCAGAAGAAAAACACTTTTACGGATTTTATAGCTTGCTCCAAGTTTCTAATCGCACAAGGTTATACCTCTCCAGGACACCTGTATGCGCTTGGTGGAAGTGCTGGTGGACTATTGATAGGTGCTGTTATTAACGAGGCTCCTGAGCTTTATAATGGGGTTATTGCTGCGGTTCCTTTTGTAGATGTACTGACGACCATGTTAGATGATTCAATTCCATTGACTACAGGAGAATATGACGAATGGGGAAATCCAAATGATATAACCTATTACGAATACATGAAATCCTATTCCCCATATGATAATGTAAAAAAGCAAGATTATCCACATATTTTAATTTCGACAGGTTTGCATGATTCTCAAGTACAATATTGGGAACCTGCAAAATGGGCAGCCAAATTGCGAGCCTATAAAACGGATAACAATAAACTACTTTTAAAAACGAATATGAAGGCTGGTCATGGCGGAGCTTCTGGAAGATTTGAAGCTTTGAAAGAGGATGCTGAGGAGTATGCGTTTTTGTTAGACTTGGAGAATATTAATGCCTAATTAAAAAAAATCCCGTACTTTTGCAAGGTTTGAGATTACATTTTCATAAATTGTAATCGTAAATAGCATTTATGAAATCGCGATTTCATAGTTTTAAAAAATTATTAAGATTGACTTTCGCGGTACCATACGTCCTATTTGGAAAGAATAAGAAACACGTATGAAAAAAAACATTCAAGTATTTGATAACGTATTACAACT
Organism: Gelidibacter sp.; assembly: GCA_039935255.1. Classification (GTDB taxonomy): domain Bacteria; phylum Bacteroidota; class Bacteroidia; order Flavobacteriales; family Flavobacteriaceae; genus Gelidibacter. The sequence goes on from JBDTKP010000192.1 coordinate 11,784, forward strand.
CATAGGTCATACCCCTCTTATAAAATTGAATAAGATGACGGCAGACTATGATGGTGAGTTTTATGCCAAAGTAGAAGCTTTCAACCCAGGTCACTCCTCTAAAGATCGAATTGCACTGCATATTATAGAAGAAGCAGAAAGACAAGGCCTATTGACAACAGGAGATACAATTATTGAAACGACCTCTGGCAATACAGGATTTAGCATTGCTATGGTGAGTATTATCAAAGGATATAAATGTATTCTTGCAGTCAGTTCAAAAACATCGGCTGATAAAATTGATATGTTAAAAGCGATGGGCGCACAGGTTTACGTTTGTCCTGCGCATGTCAATGCTGATGATCCGAGATCTTATTATGAAGTTGCAAAACGTTTGCATGAAGAGACAAAAGGTTCCATCTATATTAATCAATATTTTAATCAGTTAAATATTGATGCACATTACAACACTACAGGTCCTGAAATTTGGACTCAAACAGAAGGCAAAATAACACATTTAGTAGCATGTAGCGGCACAGGAGGAACAATTTCTGGGACTGCAAAATATTTGAAGGAACAGAATCCCAATGTAAAGATCATAGGTGTTGATGCTTATGGTTCGGTCTTGAAAAAATACCACGAAACCCGTGAGTTTGATCAAGATGAAATTTATCCCTATAGAATTGAAGGCTTAGGAAAGAATTTGATTCCTACAGCTACAGATTTTGATATGATTGATGAGTTCATTAAAGTTACTGATGAAGAAAGCGCACATACTGCTCGGGAAATTTCTCGTTCTGAGGGTTTGTTTGTTGGCTATACAAGTGGCGCAGCAATGCAAGCAATAAAACAATTGAATGAAGCAGGTGAATTCAAACCTGGAGATAATGTTGTAGTCATCTTTCCAGATCATGGTTCACGCTACATGAGCAAGGTTTACAGTGATAAATGGATGGAAGAGCAAGGTTTTTTTGACAGTAAGAAAGTCTCTACTTTGGAAACTATCCAATATATTAAATAATTGAATTACAACTGAATAATCCTATAGCATACTGCGATGTTGTGGGATTTTTTGTGGACGAAAATCTTATAAACAGCGGTTTATAACTAAATTATGCAATGAAAAGATATTTAGTTAATTTTGTCCAAACTAATTAAGCTAACCGATGATGATAGCGCATGGCTCTCAAACCTGCATTAAGGTTGATTGCAATGGCAGCGTATGTCCAAAAAACATTAAGATTACATGAAAGACTTATTTGATAAAATTTACAGAGATAAAGGGCCTCTTGGTAAATGGGCTTCACAAGCTGAGGGCTATTTTGTATTTCCTAAATTGGAAGGTCAAATCTCTAACCGCATGAAATTTCGTGGAAAAGATGTCATAACCTGGAGTATCAATGATTATTTGGGATTGGCAAATCATCCTGAAGTCAGAAAAGTCGATGCTCAAGCTGCCGCTGATTATGGTTCAGCTTACCCAATGGTAGCACGAATGATGTCTGGTCATACAGAGCTTCACGAAATATTACAAAAGGAATTGGCAGAGTTTGTAGATAAAGAAGCTGCTTATCTTTTAAACTTTGGCTATCAAGGTATGGTTTCAACTATTGATGCCTTGGTGAGCAAAGACGATATTATTGTTTATGATGTGGATGCGCACGCTTGTATTATTGATGGTGTACGTTTACACATGGGGAAACGTTTTACCTATAGACACAACGATGTTGTAAGCTTAGAGAAGAACTTAGAACGTGCCACTAAAATGGCAGAACAAACCGGCGGTGGAATTTTAGTGATTTCTGAAGGTGTCTTTGGAATGCGAGGCGAACAAGGTCGTTTAAAGGAAATTGTGGAACTTAAGAAAAAGTTTAATTTCCGATTTTTAGTAGATGATGCCCACGGTTTTGGAACACTTGGTAAAACAGGGGCTGGAGCAGGAGAGGAGCAAGGCGTTCAGGACGGTATTGACGTGTATTTTGCGACATTTGCAAAATCCATAGCAAGTACAGGCGCTTTTATTGCTGCAGATCAAGAAATTATCGATTATTTGAAATATAATTTACGTTCTCAAATGTTTGCTAAGTCGCTACAAATGCAATTGGTAGTTGGTGCGCGCAAACGTTTAGAGATGTTGAAAACCATGCCAGAGTTGAAAGAAAAGCTTTGGGAAAATACTAATGCTTTACAATCTGGATTGACCTCACGTGG
>JBDTKP010000193.1:0-18835 GCA_039935255.1 Gelidibacter sp.
GGACAATTTCTTCTTTAAAAGCATTTTGCACTTTAGCAGCATTTTCCGGAGCATAAATTGCATAAATATACATGGAGGAATCTTTGTCATCTTTATTACTATCCACATCAATATTTCCGCCTGCACCATAACTTATACCATCTTTTTCACGCAATCGATTAGTAATGCGTGAATTTAAAATGCCACCGCCAAAGATTTCACCGGCAACTTGTAATGCCGCATAATCCTTTTCGTTTTGACTTCCCTCAAACGAAATACTACCTAAAGTGAACGCGTTCTTCTTATCAGGAGTTAAGATCTTCTCATTCGCGATTTTACTATTCTGAAACTTATTACTGATTTCAGTATACGGTTTATCAGATTTAAAATCGGCATATGTTTTTTCAAAATACGTTTTTACAGCCTCTTCATCCATATTACCAATAGCCACTACAGATGTGCTTTTATTGACACCGTAAAAATCTTTATGATAGGCTTTTAAAGCGTCAACACTAATCGCTTTTACAGCTGCAATCTCCTCATCCAAAGTCATTTTATATAAAGGATGCCCTTTTTCGTAACGGTTATTCAACAGGTCTATTTTCCTTACAACAACAGCTGTTGGCTCTGATTTATTTTCTTCAAGACTTGCTAAGTCTTGTGTTTTTAATTTCTCCAATTCCGCAGCATCAAATGCAGGATTTTTCAACATATCCGTCATTAATACTAAAGTTTCCATAAGATTTTCCTCGGTACTATTAACTGATGCCTTAACCTTTCCGTTTGAACCCATAAAACTTATCGAGGATTTCAAAGCACTCAACTTGTCCTCAATATCCTGTCTGGTTTTTGTTTTGGTGCCTTTATTCAACATGTTCGCCGTGTATTTTGCAATAAGTCCCTTATTCATGAGCTGATCCACATTTCCTGTGCGCAGATTAAAAGTGAGATTAACCGTTTTGCCACGATTATTTTTTTTGATTAATCCATATTCAATACCGCTATCTTTCAAAATACCAGCCAGCAACGTGTTTTGAATGTTTTCATAGGAAACATCAAAAGCCTCTCCCGCATCCATGGCTTCTTTACCCTTATAATTGGCAACTAAACCTGCCACATCTTCTGTATGGGGAATCCCGATACGCACGGGATTTTGTGTGGGGATAAAATTACCCACTGTTCTGTTGGTAGGAATTAAATATTTTTTGATCGCGGCATTCACTTTATCAACCGTCATAGCTTCAACACGATCCCTGAAAATAAAAGCCAAACGCCAATCGCCTGCGCCAATAAATTCACTCATATAAGTTCCTAAAAGGGATGAGTTTCTAAAAAGTTCATCCGCTTGCTTTAAAATATTGGCTTTCGCTCGATTTAATTCGGCCTCCGTTACTGGATTTGATGCCAATCCATCTAAGGTATTCAATAACATTTTTTCCGCATCTGCCAATGACTTGTCTGAAGGGACATCGATATTAATGTAAATAAATCCAGGCTCTTTGGTGAACGGTGTAAAGGACCAAATTGATGAAGCTTTTTCACCATCCACTAAGGCTTTATACAATCTGCCGGAAGGCTCATTAGTCAACACTTCTTCGGCAATTCCCATTGCCGCCGCATCTTCATGAGATCCTGCTGGCACGTGATAAAGGGCCGAGACAATTTGCAAATCGCCAACCCGATTTAAGGTGACGCGTTTTTCGCCATCTTGTTCTGGTTCGATCGTTGGAATGTCCTTTAATTTTCCTTCTGGATTTTTGATAGCACCAAATTTATTTTGAATTAAAGCCAAGGTTTTTTCTGTATCAAACTTGCCGGTTACCATTAAAATGGCATTATCTGGCCGGTAATATTTTTTATAAAATGCCTGTAAATTTTCAATAGGCACGCTTTCGATATCAGAGCGATTACCAATGGTGGATTTTCCATAGTTATGCCATAAATAAGCCGCATTGATAACGTTATCGAGCAATACCCAAGAAGGTGAGTTTTCTCCCATTTCAAATTCATTGCGAACCACTGAAAATTCAGATTGCAAATCTTCTTGAGCGATATAGGAGTTGACCATTCGGTCTGATTCCAAGTCTATTGCCCAGTCCAAATTTTCATCAGTAGCATTAAATGTTTCATAATAATTGGTGCGATCATACCAAGTTGACCCGTTCGGCCTGGCGCCGTGTGATGATAATTCCTCTGGAATGTTAGGGTGGTTTGGCGTGCCTTTAAACACCATGTGTTCCAATAAATGCGCCATGCCTTTTTCACCATAACCTTCATGGCGGGAGCCTACCATATAAGTGACGTTAACCGTGATGGTTTGAGCAGAATTGTCAGGAAACAGAAGGACTTTTAGCCCATTGTCCAACTGGTATTCCGTAATACCTTCAACACTTGCATTTTCTTTAATTTGAGCTGACGCACAAAGGGAAAGGGACAGAAATAGAATTAAGAAACATGCAGTTCTTAATAGAGGGATATGTGTTTTCATTTTTAAGGATAATTAATTGATATTAAAGATATAACAAAAAAAGATTCGTTCGTTTTCTGGAATTAACAATTTTTAGAGTTTTCCGAAAATATTTTGGAAACTCTTCGAACATTCAATCCGTAAAGTAGGTGTATTAAGAATAATTTGACTTCTCAAAAACACAATCGTAACATATTATCCTTAATTTTAAATTCAATATTTAAAAAAAAAGAAAATGACTTATACACAAAAAATGCTTAGGGATGACGCCCTTAAAGGAAAGACGATAGTTGTAACTGGTGGCGGCAGTGGACTAGGCAAAGCGATGTCCAAATATTTCTTAGAATTAGGCGCTAATGTAGCGATCACATCTCGTAATCTAGAGAAATTAAAAGCCACAGCTGAAGAATTGGAAAAAGAAACCAACGGCACTTGTCTTCCACTGCAGTGTGATGTTCGTAATTATGACGAGGTTGAAGTTATGTTAAAAGGCGTTATCGGCAAATTTGGAAAAGCAGATGTTCTGCTCAATAATGCGGCTGGAAATTTCATATCGCCTACGGAGCGGCTTTCTGCTAATGCGTTTGACACGATCATTGACATTGTCTTAAAAGGCACGAAAAACTGCACCTTAGCCTTTGGAAAACATTGGATCGACACCAAGCAAACCAATACTGCTATACTTAACATCGTCACAACATACGCTTGGACGGGCTCAGCATACGTCGTACCTAGCGCTACGGCTAAAGCTGGCGTATTGGCAATGACGCGCAGTCTTGCGGTAGAATGGGCAAAATATGGCATGCGTTTTAATGCCATTGCTCCAGGCCCTTTCCCAACAAAAGGTGCTTGGGACCGGCTCTTACCTGGAGACTTGAAGGACAAGTTTGACATGGCTAAAAAAGTTCCTTTAATGCGTGTTGGCGAACATCAAGAATTGGCAAATTTAGCAGCGTATCTTGTTTCTGATTTCTCCGCTTATATCAATGGTGAAGTCATTACTATAGATGGTGGCGAATGGTTAAAAGGTGCGGGACAGTTTAATTTATTGGAAGAGATTCCGGAAGAAATGTGGGACCAACTGGAAGCAATGATCCGGGCTAAAAAAGGTAAAAACTAAAAAAGCAAGCTTTTAAAAAAGCGATTAAATCGCCTACAGAACTAAAATCATCACATTATAATAAGGAAGATCTGTTATAAAACGAACTCATACCGCTATTAAAGCATTGAAAACAAGCCATGAGAGTTTTCTTACATTTCGAGAACAGGCCTTTTAAAATCAACGCGGCTTTGTTAACAAGTAACATTTTTTAAACTCGTAAATAATTGTATTTTTACCGCTTCTAAATTATAACATTTAATGGGTAAAATTATTGCAATAGCCAATCAAAAAGGAGGCGTTGGTAAAACAACAACTTCAATAAATTTAGCCGCTTCCTTAGGTGCCTTAGAGAAAAAAGTCTTAATTATAGATGCTGATCCTCAGGCCAATGCATCATCTGGCTTAGGGGTTGATGTCGATAATGTAGAAATTGGTTCCTACCAACTTATTGAGCATTCTGCAAAAGCAGAAGCGTGCATCATCGCTACCAACGCACCTAATGTGGATATTATTCCTGCGCATATTGACCTCGTAGCCATCGAGATTGAGCTGGTTGACAAGGATGAACGCGAGTATATGCTAAAAAAAGCAATCAATCATCTCAAAGACAGTTATGACTATATTTTGATCGATTGTGCGCCGTCTTTAGGACTTTTGACCTTGAATGCACTCACCGCTGCCGATTCTGTCATTATTCCTATTCAATGCGAGTATTTTGCATTGGAAGGTCTTGGTAAATTGTTGAACACCATCAAAAGTGTGCAACGCATCCATAACAAAGATTTAGATATAGAAGGCATGTTGTTGACTATGTTTGATTCGCGTCTACGCCTGTCTAACCAAGTTGTTGAAGAGGTGCAGAAGCATTTTAGTGACATGGTTTTTGATTCTATTATTCAACGTAACGTACGTTTAGGAGAAGCACCAAGTTTTGGAGAAAGCATCATTAATTACGATGTGAGCAGTAAAGGCGCTACCAATTATTTAGATTTAGCAAACGAAATTATTAAAAAGAACGGTTAATGGCGAAGGCAACACAGAAGCAAGCTTTAGGAAGAGGATTATCAGCACTTTTAAAAGATCCAGCAAACGATATTAAATCGGTTCAGGATAAAAATGCCGATAAAGTGATCGGTAGTATTGTGGAGTTAGAATTGGAAGTCATTGAAATCAATCCTTTTCAACCGCGAACCAATTTTAATGAAGAAACACTTAAAGAGTTAGCTTCCTCCATTAAAGAATTAGGCGTCATTCAGCCTATAACCGTGAGAAAATTGGACTTCAACAAATACCAATTGGTATCTGGAGAGCGTCGTTACAGAGCTTCAAAACTTCTGGGTCTTTCAACCATTCCTTCATATATCAGAATTGCAAATGACCAGGAATCCTTGGAAATGGCATTGGTTGAAAACATCCAGCGCCAAGATCTAGATCCTATTGAAATTGCACTTTCATACCAGCGCTTAATTGACGAAATTCAGTTGACGCAAGAACAAATGAGCGAGCGCGTGGGCAAAAAACGGTCTACCATAGCCAATTATCTTCGCCTATTAAAACTTGATCCTATTATCCAAACGGGCATGCGCGACGGATTCATTTCCATGGGTCATGGACGTGCCATCATTAATATTGAAGATCAGTCCAACCAATTAGACATCTACGAAAAAATTCTTGCCAATAAGTTATCGGTTAGGGATACAGAAGCTTTGGTTAAGAATTACCATAATACAAGCGAAACTAAGCTCCCTGGGAAAACCGAATTGCCTAATTTCGTTAAAAGTGGTATGAAAGAGTTTTCAGAATACTTTGGACAGAAAATTAGCGTTAAAGTGAGCAAGAACGGAAAAGGCAGCATCAGCATTCCTTTTCATTCTGAAGAAGATTTTAATCGCATTAAAAAACTCGTACAAAGTGCCAAATAGAAGCCTCTATACAAGCCTTTTTATTTTATTTTCCACCTGTTTCCTAGGATTTTCACAAACCTCAACAGACAGTATTTCAACAAGCATTGGTAAAGAGGTCGTTATTGATAGTTTGGTTAGAAAACCATTGAACATTCTTGCACCGTCAAAAGCCGCTTTCTATTCGGCCGTTTTACCAGGATTGGGACAGGCTTACAATAGGAAATATTGGAAAATCCCTATCGTTTATGCAGCTCTGGGCACCGGTATCTATATCTATTTAGATAATGACAAAGTCTATAACCGCTATCGCGATGCCTACAAAAGAAGATTGGCGGGCCATAGAGATGATGAGTTCTATGGCGATGAAGCTACACCAAAGGTTTCAAACGAAGGATTGGTGCGTGCACAAAACACCTTAAGACGTAATAAAGAATTGTCCTTGCTGATTACCTTCGGACTCTATGCTCTCAACATTATAGATGCGAACGTAGATGCCCATTTACTGCAATACAATTTAGATGAAAATCTGGCTTTAAAGCCTCATTTCAAATATAACGAACAAGAGAACTCAACCAATTTGGGGTTGACTTTGAATTTTAAGTTCTAATCATGAAACAAGCATGCCAAAGATTTTAACACCCAATAACATGATTAACAGCGAACAGCACCTAACTGCCGGCAGGCAGGTGTGTCCATCAGAAAAAATATAAACACATGAAAATAGGTCTTTTAGGTTATGGCAAGATGGGTAAAACCATTGAACAAATAGCTCTCAAACGAGGACATGAAATAACACTCAAAGTTGACAAAGATACAAAAAGCTATAGTCTTGATAAGGTTGATGTTGCCATTGACTTTAGTACTCCTGATTCTGCTGTAGCTAATATCGTAAATTGCTTTAACCATAACATCCCCGTCATCTCAGGGACCACAGGTTGGTTAGAAGATTATGATGACGTATTGGCCTTGTGCAAAGAAAAAAATGGCACACTTCTTTATGCTTCCAACTTTAGTTTAGGCGTCAATATTTTTTTTGAATTGAACCGCACACTATCAAAATTGATGGCAAATCTACCAGAATACAATATCTGCTTACAGGAAATACATCATACACAAAAATTGGATGCTCCTAGTGGCACGGCAATTACGCTGGCGGAAGACATCATTAAAAACTCAAAATACGGTACCTGGACCCTTGATGCCGCAAAACCAATGGAACTGCACATCAATTCCAAACGCATTGAAAGCGTTGCGGGAACACATGAAGTCGCTTACACCTCTTCCGTAGATACGATTGAGATTAAACATACGGCCCACAACCGCGAAGGGTTCGCTTTAGGCGCCGTCATTGCGGCAGAATGGATCGCAGGAAAAAAGGGTGTGTTTTCAATGAGAGATGTGTTAAACATTGGTTAACTTATTCACCGTTTTAGAATTGCGATTTACGATATACAATATATTTGTGGAACAGGTTAAAAATTCAGGATATTAAACCTTGAATGATAAACCTAAAAAATTAAACAACATCAGATGACATTTACTCAGTGGCTTATATTTTTTTTCGTGATACAATTGGTACACGGACTTGGCACATGGAAATTATACGTAAAAGCAGGCAGACAAGCATGGGAGGCCTTTGTGCCCGTTTACAATGCGGTTGTTTTGATGAAAATCATTAACAGACCTTGGTGGTGGACTATATTATTGTTCGTTCCAGTGGTTAACCTCATTATGTTTCCTGTGATTTGGGTAGAAACTGCCAGAAGTTTTGGAAAAAACACAACCACAGACACCGTATTAGCACTGATCTCTTTAGGGTTTTACAACTATTATCTTAATTACTTCGTCAACGTTGAACATGTTAAGGACCGAAGTTTACATCCAAAATCGGCCGCGGGCGATTGGGTCAGTTCGATTTTATTTGCCATTGTTGCCGCAACTATTGTCCATACCTATTTTATTCAGCCGTTTACCATTCCAACGTCTTCTTTGGAGAAAACATTATTGGTGGGCGACTTTCTATTTGTGAGTAAATTCCATTATGGCGCGAGACTTCCAATGACGACTATTGCAGCACCCATGGTTCATGATACCATCCCTATATTGAATGTCAAATCCTATCTTTCCAAACCTGAGTTGCCCTATATGAGACTTCCAGGTTTTCAAAAGATCAAACGCAATGATATTGTCGTTTTTAACTGGCCTGTGGACACGATGCTCGACATGCGTCATACCGACAAGTTTTACTACAAACCCATCGATAAAAAAACCAATTATGTAAAGCGCGCCGTTGGCGTACCTGGAGATACCCTGTCCATAAAATCAGGTTATGTGTATATCAACGGGAAACAAAACGTATTGAACGATCGTGCAAGGATTCAATTTTCATACGATGTAGAGTTTAAAGGTCAGATATCTTCAAATGCCCAAGTTTACGATATTTTGAAGCGTTTTGACATGACCGATGGTTTAGGATATGACCAAAAAACAGAAAAATGGATCATTCCAGCAGCTACTGAAGAAGCCGTTGCGAGAGCTAAAAACCATCCTAATATTGCATCCATCGAAATCAGAAAAGACTCTTTAGGCAATCGTGATGCGGGTATCTTTCCTATGAATACTGCTTACAAGTGGAACAATGATTATTTCGGCCCCTTATACATTCCTCAAAAAGGAACATCCATTACTTTAACGCCAGAAAACTTACCGCTATACAAACGCGTCATTAAGGTTTATGAAGGGCGTGAGCTCTCTATAAATGGTAATCAAATCAGTATTGATGGCCAGGTGACTAATCAATATACATTTTCTCAAGATTATTACTGGATGATGGGAGACAACCGCCACAATTCCCAAGATTCAAGAGTTTGGGGCTTTGTGCCTTTTGATCACGTGGTCGGCAAACCGGTATTTGTTTGGATGAGTTGGGATGGCATTAAAAATCCACGTTGGGAACGTTTTTTCACAACTGTTGGTGGTAACGGAAAATTAGTGTCTTATCTGATCCCATTCCTTGTTTTACTAGGCGTTTGGTTTGGATTCAATGCGTGGCGTAAAAAGAGAGCTTCGAAATAGCAAAATTTCAGAAGAATTTCAGTAGTACTTTTTAATCATGGACATTCTACTTCATCCCACCTATTTTCCGAGTATTGCACAATGTGTAGCGATGATTCAGGCAAAGAAAGTGACTTTTGAAGTCTGCGATAATTACCAAAAACAAACCTATAGAAATCGCTTGAACATCTATGGTGCCCAAGGAAAAATGCCCTTGACCGTGCCTGTCGTGTATTCACAAAAAAACAGACAACTTTATAAGGATATTATCATCTCAAACGATGAAAAATGGCAAGACTCGCACTGGAAATCGATTCAGTCCGCGTACAGGAGCTCTCCGTTTTTTGAATTTTACGAACATGATTTGCTGCCTCTTTTCAACGAACAAAAAACACATCTAATGGATTTTAATTTCAGATGCTTGGATGCCGTGTTGGAATGTTTGCAACACGATTTGAATTACGATCTTACCATTGAATTTGAGCTAAATACTCCAAAGAAAACGGACTACCGTAATTTGGCGGATCATAGAAAAGAAATAGAGCAATCCTTAAAACCCTATGTTCAGGTCTTTGATGAGAAACATGGTTTTATTCATAATTTGAGTATTCTAGACTTAATTTTCAATGAAGGCCCTAATGCGCTGCTCTATCTTGAAAGACAACAACTCCCTATATAATGCTACAAACATTTATACATTACGGGATTCATTTTGGTCTGCCACTATTTGTAGCCTACTTTTTTTTTAGATCAAACTGGAAAATAGCTTATTTGATTATGATTGCCACGATGCTTATTGATTTAGATCATCTTTTGGCAGTGCCTCTTTTTGATCCAGGACGTTGCAGTATCAACTTCCATCCCCTTCACACCTATTACGCCATGATGGTTTATGTTGGATTTTTGTTTTTTAATAAAACGCGGATTTTAGGAATTGGATTGGTGATTCATATGATTGCGGATGCGACGGATTGTTGGATGATGTAGACTTCACATTTGAGGTTTGAGGTTTGAGGTTAAAAAGAAATTAAAAAATCAGTTCAAATTTGCTAAATCAGGGTCTTCTGCGTTCTATGATATTTCACAGAGTTACACAGAGAAGCACAAAACCACACAGAGCAAAAGGAGAAATAGTCATGAATTCGTTGCTAAAAAACACCTACTGAACGTACCGAACTACTTGCCCGTTCTTAGTTTTTGCGAAGGCGAAAGATTAGCAACTGTGGACTAAAGACCGCTGACTGAATACTTACTTAATCCTCACCCGACTTATAATCGGAAAATGGTCTGACAATTTAAGATCAAAGGTTTTAAAGCTGTTCACTTCAAAATGGTCATCTACCATGATATAATCAATCCGAACTGGAAAAAACTTAAAGTCAAAAGTACGGCCAAAGCCATTGCCAGCTTCGACAAAAGCATCTTTCATACCAACTCCAATTTCTTTATAAACATAGGAATAAGCCGTATTGTTAAAATCACCTGAGATTATAACTTTATAGGTGCACTTAGCTTTATGCTCTAAAAACAATTCAGTTTGAGACTGTTGTAAACTAAACGTTTTATCCACGCGTTTAAATAGGTTTTCAGAAGTTTCCTTTTTCAGTGGATCCGTACTCACATCAATTTTAAAGGATTGGAGATGCACATTATATACTCTTATGGTGTCTTTCCCTTTTACTACATCTACAAAAATAGCATTGTTGAATGTGTTTGGAAATTCGATGGTCCCTTTATTAATGATAGGAAACTTAGAAAATATGGCTTGTCCGTTTATAATTTTACCACCTGAAAGCGATTCGAATTTGTAATAGCCTTTTAACGCCAATGCCTTATCAGGTCGGTAATCTTGCATGCTAATGATATCTGGTTTCTTTTCATCAATAAACTGACTTATTTCTCTACCAGCGTTTATATCAGGTATCCACTTAAAAACATTGAACAACCGAACATTATAATTCATGACGATAATATTATCAGAATCATCAACTTGTTTTAATCCCGAAAATTTATACAATGATATCACATGTTGAAATCCTATCACCAGCACAATTAAGGACAATAAGAGCTGCTTTTTAACATTCAAAAGCCAATACACCAAAAATAAAAGATTAACGATAATTAAAAAAGGCATCGATAGGCTCAAAACAGATACAAATCCGAAGCGTTTTGGCTCCAAATAAGGCAAAATATATGCTAATAAGAGAGTAAGTGCAGCCAGTGAATTCAAGAAAAACACAAACTTATTGAACAGATTGAGCTTTTTCATCTGTCTTAGTCTTTAGCTTTGAATAAAAAAGCTTTTTCTTCTTCCGTCAGACTTTCGTAACCACTTTTGCCTATTTTATCAAGTATAAGGTCGATTTGCTTTTGCTTACTAAACTCTTTAAATTCAGTTTTCGAATGACCTGCCACCGAATTTGATTTTCGTTTATGTACCGTTCTTAATGGCGACTTTTTGGACGTCTTGAAGAGCATCGCAATACGATCCATGAATTTCTCAAACCCCTTTCCTATATCGTGGCCTTTGATTAATTGTTTGGCATAATAATAACCTAATGCTACACCACCCAAATGGGCAATATTGCCGCCTTGATTCAAACTAAAAAGACCAATTACATCAAAAACTACTAGCGCGACACCTAAATGCCAAAGCTTTATGTTAAAAAAGATGACACGCACTTCCGTATTGGGCATGTAAGCACATAAAAAAATCAATAATGCCCTAACACCAGCAGAAGCACCAACCAAGGCACCAACTGGCTTTAAAAGGTTCTGTGGCAGTACATTATAGGCAAACAAGAAAAAGAGTCCACCCATAATAATTCCCAAAAAATAAATATTTAGGGTGAGTTTTGGACTAAATAAGTTAAGCATCATGCGCGATACATAATAAAGTACCAGCATATTGAATAGGAGATGAAAAAAGCCATAATGTGTAAAACCATAAGTGATGATGCTCCATGGCTTAAAGATAAAATCGCCAACCTCTTTTGGTAATTCCAACCAATACAAACTACTTCCCGATTTTAAAATCACCGTAAACAGCAACCCTATCACAAAAACAACCACATTGACAGCGATTATCTTTTCGAGCACATTGAGTTGTCTCAACTTATCCTGAAGATCTTGATTTAATGATCTCATTTATCCCAACGATTTTTATTGAATTGTGTTTTTTTCCAGTACCACATCATTAAAAACCCGGTCAATGCACCACCAAGATGGGCAGCATAAGCTGTATTACTCGGGCTAAAAAACGACTGCCCCGTTAGAGCAGAAATTAAATCCAAAGCAATAATTCCCGGAATAAAATATTTGGCCTTAATAGGCACAGGCAAAAAGATAAGCATCAATTTGGAATCAGGAAACAACATACCAAAAGCAACTAAAATCCCCATAATAGCACCTGAAGCGCCCACCATGGTAGAGTTAAAAATATAAAACATTGATTGCAGCTGATCTCTTTGTACCGCGTTGACGCCTTCCATAACTTTTCCTGTACTTAAAGTGTCATGAATTTGAGAGGCATTAAAGCCCGCAGACAGAATATCTGATTCCAATGGTAGATATTGCAAATAATAAACACCTAACATCACAAGAGCTGCCCCTAAACCTGCAGAAATATAAAAGAAAATAAACTTTTTAGCTCCAAAAACCTGTTCTACAGCAGTTCCAAACATCCATAAGGCAAACATATTAAATGCAATATGCATAAAACTGCCATGCATGAACATGTGGGTGATGATTTGCCAAGGCTGAAAAGCATCATTCTTTGGAAAATGTAAGGCAAACCAATTGTAAAATATACCATTTTGTATGGTGAGTGTACCTATAAACATCACCACATTGATGATGAGCAAATGCTTAACAGTTTCTGTAATTCCTCTCATTCTTTTTTGATCTTAACTTTAATAAAATTACATAAATTTTCTATCAACTTCATCAATCGACATGGTAATAAATGTAGCTCTATTGGTTGGTGAAACAGACGGCTCTTTACATGCAAACAAACTATTCACTAAATGTTCTTGCTCCATATTTGATAAGGACTGCCCGGTTTTTATGGCCAAACTCTTCGCCATGGATTTTGCCAATAAATCTGTTGCACTAAAATGACTATCGGGCACTTCTTGTTCAACATCGCTTATTAGTTGTTCCAAAATAATGGAAACTTCACTATCAAGAACATTTATTGGAAGTCCAGTAATTTCGACTTGTTCTTCATCAATAGTCGCAAATACAAAACCTGTAGCTTCCAGATCGTCTTTTAATTGCCTTAGAATAGTCAATTCAGATCCCGTAAACTGCAACTGCAACGGAAACAATAGTTGTTGGCTTACCGCTTCTTTGACGGTCATACTTTTCAATAAACCTTCATATAAAACGCGTTGGTGAGCTCTATGCTGATCAATCATCAACATCCCCGATTTTATAGTACTGATGATGTATTTATTTTGAAATTGATAGGTACTTTGTGTTGTTTCTATGCTTAAATCGGCCTCGAACAAGGTTGTTTTTTCGGGTTCACTCTCAAATTCCACCTGGTTAAAATCCTGCTTATCACGAGTGCTTTTTGACTCTAAACCAACATATAAGCTATCCCAATTATTGGGGGTCTGCTTTCTAAACGCTGTCACCTGTTTACCAGAAACACGTTCTTCTCTAAACGGATTATAATCTCTATCTACCTCTACCGTGGGCGTTGAAGCCCCTTTATCTTTATAGTCATACGGCGTATCCAGATTGGTATCATATTCAAAATCCAGCACCGGCGCAATATTAAATTGGCCCAGGCTATGCTTTACCGAAGATCTCAAAATAGCATAAAGTGTATGTTCATCATCAAACTTTATTTCGGTTTTTGTAGGATGGATATTGATATCGATCGATTTTGGATCGACCGTTAAATTTAAAAAATATATAGGATGACTTCCATCCTTGATCAACCCCTCAAAGGCAGCGTTTATGGCGTGATTCAGATACGGACTTTTAATAAAGCGATTATTGACAAAGAAGAACTGTTCGGACTTTGTTTTTTTTGCGAATTGTGATTTACCCACAAACCCAGAAATGGTCAATACCTCAGTAGTTTCTTCCACAGGAACCAATTTCTCATTAGTTTTTGTTCCAAAGATATTCACCACGCGTTGTCGGTAATTACTCTCTTGGAGATTAAAAACTTCGCTCCCATTATGGTACATGGCAAAAGAAATTTTTGGATGTGCAAGAGCCACACGATGAAATTCATCTATAATATGGCGTAATTCGACAGTATTAGATTTTAAAAAGTTACGACGCGCAGGAATATTAAAAAACAAATGTTTTACAGCAATCGAGGTGCCCGTAGGTGTCACCGTAACTTCCTGGGTTTTAATTTCACTGCCTTCAATGGCTATCAGCGTTCCAAGTTCGTCTGTTTCCTGTTTTGATTTTAGCTCCACATGTGCAATAGCTGCAATACTTGCTAATGCCTCGCCTCTAAACCCTTTCGTATTCAAACTGAACAAATCATCGGCCGAGCGAATTTTGGAAGTGGCATGCCGTTCAAAACTCAAGCGCGCATCTGTAGCACTCATTCCCTTGCCATTATCAATAACTTGAACAAGCGTCTTGCCCGAATCTTTAATAATCAGTTTTATAGTGGTTGCTTCAGCATCAATGGCATTCTCAAGTAATTCCTTGACCACAGAAGCAGGACGCTGCACGACCTCTCCTGCCGCAATTTGATTAGCGACATGATCTGGTAATAATTGAATAATATCTGACATTAGCCTTTTGGAAAGAATATGGACAAATCAAAACCGATGATCAACAGGAAAATAAAAACCAAGATTGCTATAATAATAAGCGTTCGTCTATTTGCTGATGCATCAGGTGTGTTTTTATAATCATCCCACGCGTTTTCAAATTTTCCTTTTAAACCAACCTTTCCAATTGTTTTTCTATGCTCATCAAATTTATGTTTGATTTCAAAGGGATTTCCTTCTCCTTGATAGTGTCGAGGTGTGTAATTGTATTTTTTGTTTTGACGGGTTTTAAAGATGCTCATAATTTCTAAATTTCGTAGTTACTTAAAACATACCAAATAACAATTACCATACCCAAAATACTCAGGAGAATGGGTAATGTTGGCGTTTTCTTCTTACGCTCTGTCGTTTGACGCCATTTCGGTTCAAAGTCATGAGACTTGTCCTTATGGTGTTCTTTAAGATGCCTTGGCGTGTAACTGAATCGTTTAGGTTGACGCTGTTTAAATAAATTCACTGTTGAACGTTTGCCTTTGTGAACTTCAAATGTACTTAAAATACGAGTAAAAGCGACACTTTAACTGCCAAAACTTGTTAAGGAAAAAGAGTGAAGGTTGAAGTTGGAATTACTGACTGATGATAGAAGACTGTAACTGAAAACGGTAAGTGCGACTGAAAACTGCCGACTTAATTACGCTTTCTGACGTAAGACCGCCATTTTAATAGCAGCTACAGCAGCTTCAATACCTTTATTGCCATGTTTGCCACCTGAGCGATCAATGGATTGTTGCATTTCATTATCGGTCAACACACAAAAGATAACTGGTGTGTCGAACATCACGTTAAGATCTTTAATACCCTGAGAGACGGCCTCACAAACAAAATCAAAATGCTTGGTCTCCCCTTGGATAACACAGCCTATGGCGATAACAGCATCTACTTGATGCTCTTGCATTTTTTTGCTGCCATAGATGAGTTCATAACTCCCTGGAACATGCCAACTGGTGATATTTTCAGACAATGCACCATGCTCTACCAAAGTATCGAGCGCACCCTTAAAAAGATTGTCAGTAATAGTGTTGTTCCATTCAGAAACAACAATCCCAAACCGAAAGTCCTTCGCGTTTGGGATTGTGTTTTTATCGTAATCTGATAAATTTTGTTTTTTTGTTGCCATTTTTTTACAAACTTGCTTGTGCTTTTCCTATTAGGATATCAATATTAGCAGCCTCATTTGAGGATGGATACGTTTCTTTTATAGTATTAAAATGCTCAAGCGCTTTTTTTGTTTTACCTAAATTCAATGCTACGTTACCTGCTTTAAACAAATACATGGGTGTAGTGTAATCGTTACTGTTCATTTTCGCAGCTTTCTCATAGTAACTTAATGCATCATCCGGCTGATTGAGCTGTACAAAAGCATCTCCAATTCTTCCTTTTGAAATAGGTCCTAACATTTTATCCTTACTTGAAAAATTACCCAAATATTTTACTGCATTTTGGTAATCATTCAAATTATAATAGGCCATTCCGGCATAATAGTTAGCTAAATTAGCCGCTGGTGTACCTCCATGTTCCTTGATAATATCCAACATACCATATTTCCCTTCACCTCCATTTAGAGATAAAGTGTATAATGAATCTTTTGCGGTTGCCCCATTAACGGCTTGTTCAAAATACTGTTGCGCCTTGAACATATCGTTCATGGCCTCACTAGCCTTCGGTTCAGCAACAAATTTGTTGTACCCCAAAAACCCTAAAACAACAACTGCTATAACAGCAATACCACCAATAATATAATTTTGGTTTTTTACTGCCCATTCTTCCGTTTTAGAAGCGGTCTCGTCTAAGGTATTAAATACCTCAGCCGTTGTTGAGTTTGCTTCTAAAGCTTCAGTCTTTTCTTCCTTCGTTTTTGGTTTGTCACCTCTTTTCTTATAAGTTGCCATATCGTCATTATTAATGCGCCGCAAAAATATACTATTAATTGGTATTTAAAAGGTAATTTTGTTATTTTTCTATAATTTGCGCATCCTTTCGCGTTGTTGTAAAACAATCTTATTAAAAAGCGAATTTTTTACATGATTTTAAACTCACTTTCCTTACTAAATTACAAGAATTTTGAAAGCCAAAACTTTACTTTTGATCAAAAGATCAATTGTTTTGTCGGGGCTAATGGCATTGGCAAAACAAACGTTTTAGATGCTATTTACCATTTGTCTTTCGGAAAAAGTTACTTCAATCCCCTCGCTTCTCAAAACATAAAGCATGGCGAAGATTTTTTTGTGGTTGAAGGCATTTTCGAAAAAGAAGATCGTGAAGAAAAAATCCTGGTCTCCCTAAAAAAGGGTCAAAAAAAAGTAATTAAGCGCAATTCTAAAGCTTACGAGAAATTTAGCGACCACATTGGTTTTATTCCAGCGGTCATTATATCTCCTGCCGACAGGGATTTAATTATTGAAGGTAGCGAAACCAGACGCCGATTTATTGATAGTGTCATTTCGCAAAGCGATAAAAATTACCTCAATCAACTAATCAACTACAATAAAGTGCTACAACAGCGCAACGCTTTATTGAAATATTTCGCCTTAAACAACACGTTTAATGCCCAAACGCTAGAGATTTATAACGAACAACTACATGCCTATGGCTCTGAAATATTCACCATCAGAAAAGCGTTCTTAGAAACTTTTATCCCCATATTTAAATCACGTTATAATGCAATAAGCAATAATAACGAACCCGTTCATTTAAGCTATAAAAGCGATTTATTTGAAGATGATTTGAACGTGCTTTTGAAAAGCAGCATCAACAAGGATAAAGCGTTACAATACACCTCGGTTGGCATCCACAAAGACGATTTAAACTTTGAAATCGACGATTTTCCGATTAAAAGATTTGGTAGTCAAGGACAACAAAAATCGTTTTTGATTGCCTTAAAGCTGGCGCAATTTGATTTTATAAAACAACAAAGTGGCTTCTCCCCGATTTTGCTTTTGGATGATATTTTTGATAAATTAGATGAAAATCGGGTATCACAAATTCTTGAACTGGTCGATAACAAAAATTTTGGTCAGCTTTTTATTAGTGATACACATGCCGATCGTACAGAAAACATCATCAAACAGGTGCATCAATCCTATAAAATATTTAAACTTTAAAAAGAACAGAGCAAAGACATCTTCTCATAACCTAATCTTTCAACCATAACCAATGAAAAAAATTATATTATACACGACGTTAACCTTAGTGATGGCTTGTGGCAAAGACCCAGAAAGTTTCATACCACATTTGGATGGCTATTGGGAAATTGACGAAGTAACCTTGGCTGATGGCTCCAAACGTGATTACACTTATAATGATACTGTCGATTATTTGAACATTTCAGACAGCTTAACTGGATTTCGAAAAAAATTAAAACCTAGTTTTGACGGTACCTACGCGACTTCCGATGACGCCGAAATTTTAAAATTGAAAATTGAAAATGACAGTCTTCATATTTATTACACCACACCGTATGCCCAGTGGAAAGAAACTGTTTTAAATGCTACAGAAGAACAGCTTTTAATCGTAAATGATCAAAACATAAGGTACCTTTATAAACGCTTTGAGCCAATAGTCGTAGAAAAACAAAACTCGAAATAACAAATTCCAAAGAAAAAGAAATAATTTCCACAATGGCAAAACGCAATAAAGACCAACTATCTATCACTGACATTCTCAAACAATTTGTGGACACAAACAAACTTCAACCGGGTTTGGACAAAGTGAACGTACAAGATGCATGGGCACAAATGATGGGCAATGGGGTCAACAATTACACAACTGCCATCCAATTGGAACGGGATACGTTGTATGTGCAGCTCAGCTCAAGCGTATTACGCGAAGAGCTCAGTTATGGCAAGGAAAAAATCATCACCATGCTGAACGAATCCCTTGGCAAAGACATCATCAAAAAACTAGTACTTCGCTAAAACAAACTTAACCTCTCTCTTATTGCTGTTCAGAATGATTTCCTTTTTATAGGAATTAAATTTTGGGCAAATAAACTTCCAATATAACCTACCCCACTTGCACCATTAAGACATAAAAAAAAGATTAACTTCAAAGTTATGCAGGCATAATCAATAGCCAGAACATGAAACAGATAAAAGCCGCTCCTGATAGGGGATCAGCATGACCTGTAGTGATCGGAATATTAAATGACAGAAGCAACGTGCTTTTAAAAAAATGACCTTACTGACTTATTACAATCCCATAATAATAAAATCATAAATAAAAACTTCTAAAGAAATCCTTTGATGAATGGCTATTCACATTGCAATTCCGAAGATATAAATCTGCAATGACCTGATTTAAAATGAAGAGAGAAAGTTTGCGTGAAAAAAAAATCAAAAATAATTATGGCCGAAATGTAATTTGTATTCTTTTTGGCACTATCTTTGAACTATCATATACAATTAATTTAATATTTTATTACAATGAGTAAAGGAACAGTAAAATTTTTCAACGATGCTAAAGGCTTCGGTTTTATCGTAGAAGAAGGAAACAACAAAGAACATTTTGTTCACATTTCAGG
>JBDTKP010000194.1:0-9932 GCA_039935255.1 Gelidibacter sp.
CCAGAACAGTCAGGTACTATGCCGCCAGCAACAGACATCAATACTTTGACCCCATTTTCATGTGCTTTTTTCACCACGTACTTTATGTCGGTCGTTGAGCCATCGCTACATAAAGGTTCACCGTCCACTAAAAAGACTCCTGAGGCATCGGGATTTAAAAAAGATAAATTTATATGGGTCAGAATATTCAAATCAGTATTATCAATGGTTTCTTGCATATTGACCCACGTCGGAATGTAGCCAATGACAACCTTTTCAACTTTAGGGTCATTTTCTTCTAAACTAACGGGATCTTTTGAGTCACTAGAGCGACAACCTGTTAAAAAGAGAGCCACTATCGCTAAGGCCGTTAGCATCCATTTTGTTTTCATAAAACTAGGTTTTGTTGATGATTAAATTAACGTTTATATTTAAATAGACCGCTACGCTTTTTGAATTAAGTACAAAGTACAAAGACTAACACCGCTAACTTCTGAAAGCCTTCCATACCTAAAAAAATCTACCAGAATGTCTAACGATTAACGACGGGGGTCATTATTAAGGTTTCGAAAAATCGGCTATACACTTTTCAATAAGTTGTCCAAGAGCCTTTGTGATGACAACTTCTGTATGCGCATAATTTTCGTTCAGTGCTTTTTGATGCACTTCCAGTTGGGCAAGCGTATTTGGAACCACCTTTTTGTTTTCTAGTAGGTCTAACAATAATAAGGATATTCCAGTCAAGTTTTTGGATAAACCTTCCAGTCCTTGCAGTTTTGGGTTAGTATTGATCTTAGAAAATGCCGTATAATTCTTTGACCATTTGTCCAGAAATGCCAAAACAATCTTATGATCTTTTGGATTTGAATCTTTGATATATCCGGTAACTGCAATGTTAAAAATGACAGCATCTGGCGCGTCAGGAACGCAGGCATCAGCAAACAATGTGAATGGTGAAAAGGTTTTATACGTTGAGCCGCCTTTAATTTTTATATTTCTTTTATTGCCTTGAAGCGGTTCACAAATATTGGACAGATCTCTCAATGATGAAATATCTTGATTATTGCTTAGGTTTCTTAAAATCAAATCTTTGTTTCTGAGATGAGTAATGCCAAAATTTTCCAATTCAACCGAAATAACCATTAACCGACGTTTCATGTCGGCCATATCATTTATGGCCTGAGGCGACCAAAAACGTTCTGCAATAGCCGCCGTACGTGGCCAAATCCTTGAATCTATGGTTAATGGTGTTACCATTTCACTCCACATGGTCGTCTCTCCTCCTAAGATGTTTTTTAAATGTCCTTCCGTTATTGCATGGGATGTTGCAGGAAATGGATCCACAACATAATGTTCTTTAACAGATTTCACTAAATCGATATAATACCCTCGCGATAATACCGTCTTGTAGCCTTTGGTTATGGCATCAGTTAATGACGCTTCCCCCTGCCAGGAATGAATGACCACGTCTTTTGGCAAATCATCTTGAAGGATCTCTTCCCAACCCATCATTATTTTATCATGCTTTTTTAGAATGTCAAGCACTTTCACATTAAAATAATTCTGCAGTTCATGGTTGGTTTTAAAACCGTGTTCTTTTTTGAAAGCTTCAATTTTTTTATTTTCATTCCAATGTTTGCCTTTATTTTCATCGCCTCCAATATGGAAATACGTATCAGGAAAAAGGGCCGCCATCTCCGTAAAAACATCTTCTATAATGTCGTATGTTCTCGGATCGGTCGGATCTAATGTCGGATCAAAAATTCCTGAATTACGTTCTATTTCATAGGTGGTATTTTCTTTGCTACCTATTTCTGGATAAGCCACTAACCAAGAGGTGGCATGACTTGGCACATCAAACTCTGGTACCACACGGATGCCCAAATTTGAAGCATAGGCAACAATATCCTTTATTTGTTCTTGCGTATAATACAATCCATCAGAGCCTTTTTGATGCAAGAGTGGGTGCGATTTAACCTCAGCTCTAAACCCTTGGTCATCGGTCAAATGCCAGTGAAACACATTCATTTTGACAAAGGCCATGGCCTCTAAATTGCGTTTCAGAACATCGACTGGCTGAAAATGTCGCGCCACATCAATCATTAAACCACGCCAAACAAATCGCGGTACATCATTTATAACCACTCCAGGAATAAAATAGGTCGAAGCATTATGAGTTACTAACTGTAAAAGTGTAGCTAAAGCTCTTAATGCACCAACATCAGTTTTTGATTGGATCGTTATTTTATCTAAACCTACTGACAAGTTGTAAGATTCGTCGGAGTGTATGGTTAAATTGGATACACTATCAAATTTTATTTCTATAATCCCTGATTGTTTCCCCATAATATTAATAGGAAATCCATGATCTAAAAAAACACCTGTTTTGTTTGAAAGGTGTCTCAGGAAATTAACGGCAGCGGCATGCACTCTATTTTGGCTATCATCGCCAATTAAAGTGATGGTAACGTCTTTATTGACATTAAAATTTGCCTGAGTTTGTACGATCTCCTTTGGCCAAGGCATCAAATTATAGTTTTCCTTCTCGAGATTCTGAGCCCTACCATAGTGACATGAAAATCCAAGAACTATGAGATATAATATAATTTTATTCATTGTATAAAAAATTTTAAAAAGTGTTTTTACTTGAATCTAATATATTTTTCAACAATGTTTCGTTTCAGTCCAGCAGCTTCAACTTCTTCAAGACCTGATTGAATCAAGGTGTCTCCCTTAAACTCAACTCTAAACGGAAACCGATGATTTCTTAAAGCATCCGTAGGAGTAAAATGTAAGGTTTCAATATAATTGTTGTTGATTAACGAATAGGTGCCTGCCCCTCCATAAAACTCTTCAGAGCTGTTCTTATCTTGGTTAAAGAAAGAAAAATGGCTGTTGTTAATAATTTTTATGAAGCGGGTATTGCTTAAATCTTTGACTTCTAAAGAATCGTTTTCAATGGTTTCAGCATAGATCAGTTCCCAGGTACCAACTATTTTGTTTGGTACAGGAGCCACTTCATTGGCACAGCCACATAGACTGAATGCTAGAACGCAGGTAATAAAAAAGTTTTTCATGATTTTTTTTTAATGAATGATAAATAACAAAAATGGCCTCTTCATCATGATGTTTCAAAACATCTCATGCAGCCAGAAATAAATACTGCGATAACTTAAAAAAAGCGAGGAGAATTATTCCCCTCGCTTCTAATTTTACTATTTGAACAAATGTTTAATTGGGGAGTTGGTCCTAACTAATTCGCATCCCACCACACTTTGTTTAACCAGTCATTACTACCACCCATTCTACTAAGAGCGTCTAAATAATTGACTTCGTTTTTTTGCAATTCATCATTAGGATAATAGAATCGTGTGGGCACAACACCTCCAGTTTCCGATGCATTCGCTGTTATAGGCGCTAACACAGGGTAACCTGTTCTTCTCCAGTTTGAATAAGCTTCATTACTACGGAATAAATAGGTCACCCATAACTGAGTGCTAATTTGCTCCATTTCATTTCCTGCCACTAAAGGATTAGCCGATAAGTAGGCGTTGATAGCTCCTTGAGAAGCAGCGGGTGCCCCATAAATATCAAACTGTTCGATTCCGGCTTCTACACCTTTTTTATAAAAATCGGATGCTGATCCATTTATCCATGTTCTGAAAGCAGCTTCTGCCAACAACAATTGCGTTTCAGAATAGCTCACATGTAGAAAAGGAGTGTCGTTCTCTTTTAAGTAAGGTTGAATTTCTGACATTGCATTTGCACCACCAGCAGCCTCATAACCATATTTACCTGCAGGAACGCCTGCGTAAAGATCTTCTCCTGGTAGTATGGCACCACCAGCGCTACCCGTTTTCTTTGGCTTTGCAATCATTGGCAATCTTGGATCGCCGTGATCTTGTAAAAAGTCAATCAGAAGTTTCGTGTAGCGGTCATTATTATCATTAGCTGTAAATGCTTGCGCCAAGCCATTGCCACGGAAATCTCTAATATCCCCGTTAAAGCCGTTATCACCATGCTTCATAACAGTATTGTCTGCATTACTTTCAAAAACACCATTAGCATAAGCTGCTTTAACTTGTTTTTCAGCTTCAGCGGGTGCAATCTCAGAGAGACGCATTCCTAATCGTAAACGCATGGTATTCGCTAATTTCTTCCATTTTGAGATGTCTCCATTATAAAAAAGATCGCCAGTGACCGTACCTCCATTAGCATTCAACTGATTAAAGCTCTCTTCTAAATCAACAAAAAAAGACGCATAAATTTCTTGTTGCTTATCGTAAACTGGCGTCACAACCCCTTGCGAAAAACCACCACCGGCCTCGGAGTACGGTATATCACCATACAAATCGGTTAGTCGCTGACCCACCATGACTCTAGTGATTTTAGCCATGGCGTTAATGTTCGCTTGCTCTGGTTTACCTTCGGTTTGGTAAATAATATCCACCAGATTTTTCATTTCTATAGAATAAGATCTTGTCCATAAGGCATGTGCATAATCATCATTCTTTGCAATTATGGATCCATAGGTTGTCACGTTCCATGAACCAGAGTAATGTTGTACAAATCCGCCTGAATAGATCAGGTTGTATCGCCATTGGGTATAACGGTCTCCAGACATGCTCATCTGAACAAAAGTCAACTGTCCGTCAGGGTTGGCAGAAAGCGCAACCGGATCTTTAATAAGTTCATCAAAATTCTCAGTACAGCTACTAAATGCTACAAAAAGCGCTAGCACCGCTATGATATGTTTGTATTTCATGATTTTTTATTTTTAAAATGTAACTTTAAGATTTAAACCGTAAGACTTTCTTGATGGTAATGAACCATATTCAAATCCTTGACCATTACCAGCGGTATACATAGACTCTGGATCAATATTTGGTAAATCATTAGTAAACGTTAGTAAATTTCTTCCAAAAACAGATAGGTTCAATGAGCTTATCTTTAGAGCACCAATGACGCTCCTAGGAAACTCATAGCCTAAGCTTACTTCTCTTAACTTCACATAAGACGCATCATAAATAAATGGTGCAGGTGTATTGTCAAAAAGTGAAGTCCAATAGGTTTGTGGATTTACAGGCGTGTTGTTTTCTACATATACAGGATTTTCTGCTGTACCGGTGTTAACCACACCTTGTGAGACATACCCAGCGGTTGGTACCCAATTAGAAAAGTCGAAATTTGGATCACCTGCTTGAGCAGCATCTCTAGCCGCATTAAAAGCATCTCTACCCTGCGTTGTCACATCTAAAAGACCTTTTCCTGCTGCAACAGAGTTTGTCATAGAATAAACATCCATACCTTGTTTGATATCTAATAAAAACTGAAGTGTTAAGCCTTTGTAGGTAAATCTATTGTTTAACCCCGCTGTCCAATCAGGAACACCTTTACCTAAAACCACCTTGTCTTCGGTATATAAAGGAAGTCCATTAGCACCATGTATCACCTCCCCAGCAGCAGTTTTCTGGAAATCCTTTCCTATAATTGAGCCATACTGTCCGCCAACTTGAGCTACAATAGCAGCTCCAGCCCAACGTGCTTCTGAGATAGTGTAGGTATTAATTGCTGGATGAAGCGAAAGCACCTCATTTTTATTTTTAGTAAAATTGGCAGTCACTTCCCATGTGAAGTTATCAGTTTTAATTGGGCTACCCGAGATAAGTATCTCAATACCTTCATTTCTCAACTTACCAGCGTTAACCGCTAAAAACTCGTAACCTGATGTGGCTGAAGATGGTAAATCAATGGTTTGATCATCAATATCCTCACGATATACAGTAAAGTCAGCTCTTAAGCGGTTTTTGAAAAACGCTAAATCCACACCAAATTCAACGCCTGTTTTTGATTGATAAGTTAAATTTGGATTTGGTGCTGCACTGTTTTTAATGTTTACGACGCTATTGCCATTAAAAGATGGCAGTACTGTGTAATTCAGTGAATTTTTGTAAGCACCAGGTGCATTAGACACTTGTGCCCAAGATGCTCTAAATTTCCCATAAGAGAACGTATCATCTACAGCATTAAATGCGTCAGAAAAAACAAAACCTAAAGAAGCAGCTG
Organism: Gelidibacter sp.; assembly: GCA_039935255.1. Taxonomy (GTDB): domain Bacteria; phylum Bacteroidota; class Bacteroidia; order Flavobacteriales; family Flavobacteriaceae; genus Gelidibacter. Next base: position 6,046 of record JBDTKP010000194.1, read on the forward strand.
GATAAAAAGCAGCAGCATCAATAACACTAAACCAATCATTTCTTCCTGTAAATTCAGCAAACAAATACCCTTTAAAGTCAAATTTAGCCGATCCAAATACAGAGTTCGTTCTTGTCTCTTCTACTGACGGTGCATTTTCTGTTTGTGTTGAAAAATTACTGATGTAAGCAAGACCTGCCTGAATTTCATCAGTTCCAAATCTAGACGCTCCTTCTCTAAAAGCATCTCTTCTATTTAGTCCCAAGATACTTGAAAAGGTCAAAGCCTCTCCTAGTTTAATACCTTCGATATTGAATATCAAATCGGTGTTAAGCTCAGATACAGTGATGTCATTTATATTTAAATAACCATTATTACGTCCTGTCCAGGTATGACCACTGCCCACATACTCTTTTGAGTTAAAATTATAGGTATCTAAACCTGTTCTGAAATTAACACCTAACCAATTATTTAACTGATAAGAGGCGCTTAAATAACCAATAAAGCGGTCTTTACCTGATTGGCTTTTATTTTCATTCAATACGTAATAAGGATTCAACAAATACCCATTGTTGTTCCACTGATATATCGAACCATCTTCTGCTTTATAATTTTTAAGCCAAGCCTGATCAATATTTGGTGCTAAACCACTTAAAGAATATCCCAAGTTATTTGGAGAATCTCCAAGCGCTGGTCTATTATTGGCACTTTCCGTAATGTAATTCGCTTTAGCATCAAAAGTGAATTTATCAGATTTTAAGGTCCCATTTAAATTCAAGCTGTGTCTGTTCAAACCAGCTTTAGGAGTTACATCTTCATTCTTTACATTATTATAGCTAAATCTCAAATGAGCATTTTCACTACCTCCAGACAATGCCACACCGTTATTAGTAGTGTAACCAGTTCTGAAAAAATCATTTGCACCTTTCGCTTTTTCGTAAGGTCTTGTTGAACCGTCAAAAATCATAATAGTTTTTCCAACATTTTCGGAGAATTTCGGGCCCCAAGCTACCGTAGTGTTTCCAAATCGGGCATTAGGATCTGTAACAAGGTTAGGGAAACGACCGTTGGTTCCTGTGCCATATTCATCTTGAAAATCCTCATAGTTGGCATTCACTTTATCTATACTAATCCCACTAGTAAGCTCAACTTGCAATTTCCCTCTACTTCCTTTTTTTGTCGTGATCAAAATAACACCGTTCAATGCTCTTGAACCATAAAGTGCAGCAGCAGCAGCGCCTTTTAATACAGAAAGACTTTCGATATCATTGGGATTGATGCTGGAAATACCATCGCCATTATCACTACCGTTAAACCACTGACTCGTAGCATCACCATCATTGGAAAGTCCGGAGTTATCAATAGGAATACCATCAACCACATATAAAGGTTGATTGTTTTCTCCAATACTGGAAATCCCACGGATAATAACTCTGGTCGAGCCACCAGCACCGGTTGATGGCATGGAAACATCTACCCCAGACACTTTTCCTGAAAGCGCTGATGCAACATTGGTGGTGATGACTCTATCTAAGTCATCACCTTTCACCTCTTGGACGGCATATCCTAATTCTTTCTTTTGTCGTTTAATACCTAACGCTGTAACAACGACCTCGCTTAACGACTCTACGTCTTCTTGTAAAAAAACATTAATCGTTGTATCAGCGCCGACCGTGACCTTTTCCATTTTCAAACCTAAATATGAAAACTTAAGAATGTCTCCAACCTTTGCGTTTAATGAATAATTCCCGTCAAAATTAGTTTGAACACCATTTGAGGTCCCTTCGACAATCACATTCACTCCAGGAATAGGAATTCCATCTTCCTTGGAAGTTACTGTTCCTTTGATTTCCTTATTTTGTGCAAATAATACTTGTGCAGTCAATAATAAAAAAGAAAACAAGAAAAATTTACGTAAGTTTTGTTTCATAATTCAATTATTTCGTTTTTTTAGTTAAACCAAACTATCCCTTATATAAATTATTTTATAAAAATTTATATGAACGACATGATTTTGCATCTATACGACATGATATCGCAGATAGGCGATTTAAAAATTATGCATCTGTTGTAATATCATTGCTAAATAATTAGATAATTGATGAAATAACAGTAGTATGCTTGGTTTTTTATCTAAAATTCACCCATTTAAACGACAGTAATCTCTCCGTGCTCCTTCAGAATATGTCATATACGACTCGCATACGTTATCCTGTGGCTGTTGGCTTGGGTAATTTTAATTGGTTGTGAGTGGGCATTTAATTTGGGGGATAGGGCTTCGCTTATAAAATGAAAATATGCAATCTCTCAGTATCATCCACTTTGTTTACGACATCTTGCATTAATTAATTTCCAAATTTATTCTTCGCAAAAAGTCTGGTTATTTTTCACTTTTATGATTGATGTTTTGTGAGATGAAAGCTGGAGTGGAAGTTGTAAAATTTAATACCCTAGGAATTGATGTTGTAAAATGTTTATCATGTCTGACTATTAAATAAAATCTAACAAGTGTGAATGGTTAAGCATCTGTTCTAAAGATCGCATCGCGTCCAACCGATTAGACAATTAGTGTAACAATGCATCGGCAGAGATATGGGTGGCCAATTTAAAAGATTATAGATAGCGATGGAGAGATCTCAAGATCATAGAATTATTTCTTAACAGAACCATTCAGCCCAATTGAAGCATGGGAAATAGGAAATTAAAATTTAGAATTTTAATTTCGCTTTAGATTTATATTTTACGGCAAATTAATCTTTAGCTTTAATGAATTTCGGATTGATATACAATTTTCCATCCTTTAATTTCTGCCAGTAAATCTTCATATCGGCGTTTATTTCAGGAGCCATAATGTACAGTCCGATGATGTTCGGGAAAGACATCGCTAAAATCATCATATCCGCGAAACTTAAAACTGCACCCAAACTTACTGAGGCGCCCAATACTACAAAACCTAAATACATGATTTTATAGACCATTTCAAGTTTCTTACTTCGTCCAAAGAGATAGCTCCAAGAACGCATTCCGTAATACGACCAAGAAACCATGGTGGAAAAGGCAAATAAAAATACAGCGACCGCCAGTACAGACGGGAACCAAGAAACGACGCTTCCGAAGGCATCAGCAGTCAATTCTACGCCGCCCATGCCACTGCTCGTCTCGTGCTTTCCGGTAAATATCAAAACCAGGGCAGTCATGGTACAAATCAACATCGTATCAATAAACGGCTCCACTAAAGATGTAAAACCATCAGCAATGGGATGATTTGTTTTGGCTGCACTATGGGCAATTGCTGCCGAGCCAACTCCTGCTTCACTAGAAAAAGCGGCACGTTGTAAACCTATGATCAGCACCCCAATAAATCCACCTTTGAGAGCATCGGCCGAAAAAGCACCATCCACAATGGCCATAAAAGCGCCACCAATAAATTCGATATGATACACAATCACCACTAAACAGCCCAACACATATAAAATAGCCATAACCGGAACTACTTTGGCCGTCACTTTAGCAATACTTTTAATGCCGCCAATAATCGTCGCGCCTACCAACAACGCGAAACCAATTCCGAACCAAAATCCCTTGCCCTGTAAGAACGGAATTTGCTCTGAAACTATTTTAAAAGCCTGATTGGACTGTAGCATGTTGCCGCCGCCAAAAGAAGCGCCAACGCCAAGCACAGCAAAAAGAATGGCCAGGAATTTCCCAAGTTTCTTAAGATTGCGCTTTTCCAATCCATAACGCAAATAGTTCATAGGACCGCCAAATATGCGCCCTTCGTCATCTATGAATCGATATTTTACCCCCAAGGTACACTCGGCAAACTTTAAAGACATTCCGAAAAAACCAGCGAGAAACATCCAAAAGGTAGCGCCTGCGCCCCCGAGAGAAATAGCCACGGCCACTCC
>JBDTKP010000195.1:0-9590 GCA_039935255.1 Gelidibacter sp.
AGACCATAAAGTCCTTAGATAATAGTTTCACAATATTTGAAACACTAGAGCCCAATACTCGTCTTACGCCAATTTCTTTTTTTCGTTGTTCTGCCGTATAAGCAGAGAGGCCAAAGAGTCCCAAACAGGAGATGATTATGGCAATTAATGCGAATATTTGAGAGAGATTCCCTACCAAAGCTTCGTTTTTAAATTGTGCATTAAAAGCATCATCCATAAAAGTGTATTCAAAGGGAAATGCCGGATTGTATTTTTTTACGGTTTTTTCGATGGTACTAAGAACCTTAGTTGGCGACGCCCCTGCTTCCGTCTTTATGTATAAAAAACGTGCAGATTCCAGACTGTTAAAAAATAATACAGGCTGACTGGCGCCATACATATCGCCATACAAATAGTCTTTTACAACCCCAATTACTGTAAAATTCCCATCCCTGCTAACAATTTTACCCACTGCACTGCCAGGACCCATCAATTTCGCAAAAGACTGCGTTACCAGAATATTGGTCGTGTCTTGTGCACTTGAATCACTAAAACCTCTGCCTTCCACAATTTCCATTCCGGCCGTTTCTATAAAGTCTGAAGTAATCCATCTAAAGCGAATCAGGATATCTTCGGTCTCCGTTCCACCCTGCCATGTTAGGCCTGACCCGTTATAATCACTTGAGAAAATATTAGAGCTGTTGAGTGAGACACTTTTAATAATCCCTGAAGAAATCAATTCTTGTTTAATAGGCTCGAAATTTTTGACGATATCACCATTTACTGGTACTTGGATCAAATTTTCTTTTTCTAAACCAAGATCTCGGTTTTTTACGTGTTGCACTTGTTGATAGATCACAATAGTGCTAATAATGAAAACTATGGACACTGCAAACTGGGCAATTACTAACCCTTTGCGAATGACTGTAGCGCTACCTTTTTTAGCGCGAACCCCTTTAAGCACCTCAACTGGTTTGAAAGAAGAGAGATAAAAAGCAGGATATAGACCTGCCAAAATCCCACAAACCAAAGTAATACCTAATAGATAAGCAAGATGTAGAGGTTTTGTAAGGCCTAGAGACAACTGATCTTCAATCAGAATGTTAAATTGAGGCAGCAATAAATATAAAAATACCACACTGATCACCGTTGCAATGAAAGCAGTAAGCAGCGCTTCAGAAATAAACTGCAGTATCAAACTTTTTTTATCAGATCCTAAAGCTTTACGCACGCCTACTTCGCTCGCTCTTTTTTCGCTCCGAGCTGTGGATAGGTTCATGAAGTTAATACAAGCAATCAATAGAATTATCAACGCGATTAAGCTAAACAGTCGCACAAACTCAATAGCACCTCCTACAACTTTCCCGTTTTTAAATTTGGAACGTAAATGCCAGTCTTTTGAAGCGTGTAAAATGGCTTCCGTATCCGAACCTACATGTTTTGCCGGAATCATTTTTCGTACCTTTAAGTTGACAGCGTCCACATCAGCACTGGGCGTTAGCTTTACAAAAGTATCCGCAAAATTATTACCATAACCTTTGGTCCATTCTTGATCTTTCGCGAATTGCTCAAAAGGTACCAGCCAGTTAAAACTAAACGTAAAATTCTCTGACACATCATCAATAACCCCTGTTATTTCAAAAGTTTGGGAATTATCAACCCGAATATTTTTTCCTAATACGTGTTTATCCTTTCCAAAGAGCTGTGTTGCTGTCGCTTTAGTAATAACAATAGAATTCAAATTTTGTAAGGCAGTTTTAGCATTGCCTTCAATAAAAGAAAGCCCTAAAATCTCGAGCATATCAGGATCTGCATAGCGCCCACTGCTGTTTATTATATGGTCTCCCACACTGAAAAGCATATTGCTAGTCCACATCCTACCTGCTTTTTCTACTTCAGGAATCTCATCTTTTAGGTCTTGTGCCAATGGTCCAGGCGTAGAATAAAAAGTTTCATATTCACCTTCGTACATTTGGTTAGTGGGCACATAAAAAACTTGGTCTTGATCTGGGATCCTGTCATAGTCCATTTCATTCTCTACCCAAAGAAATATCAAACTGGCACAAGTAATTCCTATTGCCAAGCCGAAAATATTGAGCGCACTGTAACCTTTGGTTTTCCAAAGATTCCGAAAAGCGATTTTAAAATAATTTTTGATCATTGTGTTATGTTATAATTATCTCACAGGTTTTTGAACTTTGCGAAGCGATCTCACGCAGCGAAGCAAGTAAACCTGTGAGATCTTGTTCTTTATTCCGTTCTTAAACTTTTAATAGGATTTCTACTTGCAGTAGCGATTGTTTTTATGCTCATAATAATTAGTGCTAACAGAACAATTCCCAAACCACTTATCGCAAATATCCACCAACTGAGATTGGTTTTGTAAGCATAATCGTGAAGCCAATTCTGTAAACCATACCAAGCCAATGGAGCAGCAATTACGAATGCTATGAGAACTAAAATCAAAAATTCCTTACATAGCAATACGTTAAGTTGCAATAACGAAGCACCCAAAATCTTGCGCATCCCTATTTCCTTGACGCGACGTTCTGTAGTGTAAATAACTAACCCCAGTAAACCAAGACAACTGATAAGCACTGAAAATCCTGTTGCCCAATTAAGCAGTTTTGTCATGCTGCTTTCCTTTTCATAAAATTTCGCAACGGTTTTATCAATAAATTCAATTTTGAAATCAGATTCCGGATAGATGGTGTTCCAAGCGCCTTCTATCTTCGCTATTGCTTTAGTCCAATTTTCAGAACTTCTTTTATTCAATTGGATGTGAATGGTATTGAATTGTGAATAGTCCTTTCTGCTCCAGTCGCCCACCAATGCCATCGGTTGAATTTTTGATTTTAAGGAGCGTTGATTAAAATCGCCCATGACACCAACGATTGGAACCACATTTTCACCTCGACCTAAAAGTTTCCCAATGGCAGCTTCAGGAGTTTGGAATCCCAATACCTTCCGATAGGCATCATTAATAACATATTCATGAATGGTGTCATTAAGTAATTTTCTACCGGCTAAAATTTTGATGTCATAAAGGTCTAAGTACGCTTGATCACCATATAATAATTCGAGATCATTCCGTACCTCTTTTTCTCCATCAAGATAAAGCACGCTGGTCGCGTGAGTCATCATAGATGCTGGTGGCGCACCACCCAGACTTATGGTTTCCAATTCTGGAATAGCCTTTAACTTTTGAATAAATAATTGCCGCTTCTGAAAGGACCAGTCCATCCAAGGTGTTTTGACATAAGTGATCGCTTCCGTTTTAAAACCCATGTCCTTCTTCATTAAGAAATGAACTTGACGACCCACTGCTATGGTTGAAATAATAAATACCTGTGCAATGACAAATTGAAATACAATCAGTCCCTTTCTGAGGGAAAGATGACTATTGGTCGAAAATATGCGGTTTTTAAGTACTGCAACAGGTTTAAACGAGGATAATATTATCGCAGGATAGAACCCCGAAAGTAAACTTATAAGGAGCACAAGCACAACTCCAAAAGTTATAATAAAGGGATCAGCAAACAAACTAAAATGTAAGTCTTCAGGAATAAAATCAGCAAATAACTTTAACAATCCTCCCGCTAAACCCACCGATATTAGTGCGGCAAAAAGAGTCATTAAAAAGGTCTCCCATAAAAACTGAACGATTAACTGTTTTTTAGAACTGCCTAAGGTTTTACGAATTCCGATTTCCTTAGCGCGTTGCGTGGCTTGCGCTGTATTTAAGTTAATAAAATTAATACAGCCCAAAATCAGTAGAAATGCGGCTATTAACAGCAAATTGTTAAGAATCACTTTATCGGCACTATGCTGGGTAAAATCGAAAATAGCATAATCTTCCTCAAAATGCAGATCGCTCAAAGGCTGCAATCCGAAATTACGATGGGAGTTCATTTTGGCCGCATTTTCGCTTTCGTTTTTCTTTGCCAACGTAGTCAATTGATGCTGCACGCTAGTTAGCGCTTGTTTAGAATTCAGCTTTACAAAAAATTGCGTATTGGAGCTGGTACTATGCCACTGATTTCCCGTAAGCTGTTCTTTCATATAAGACTGCTTTCCTGTTTCTAAAGAAATAATTTCTTCAAAAGTAAAATCAGTACGTTCCTTAAAATTCGCAACGATCCCTGTGACGGTCGTGGAGACGGAATCATCATAAATAAGCGTTTCACCAAGAATGTCGTTATAATTTTTATTTGGGAAATATTTTTTAGCTCGACTTTCCGTAAGCACCACTTTATTGGGCGCGTCAATAGCGGTTTCTAAATTTCCTGCAAGCCAATCATAATCTAAAAACTTGAAAAAGTCAACATCGGCGTAAATGACTCTTTTAGGATTGTTATAAGCTTTTGAAAAAGATGCATTCATGACGCGACTCGGTTCTGAAGTAAAAAATACGGTCGATCCCTGAATGCCCGTGACGTTCTGTTTTACTTCTGCAATTAATGGCACTGATACGCCACTATTATAGTCCTCCCCTTCAGGCTCCGTATAAATAGTTGTCACACGATAGATCAGGTCGCCATCTTTATGAAACTTATCAAACGTAAAGTCGTAATAAACCATGAGGCCAATTACAAAGGAGGCGCTCAAACCAATGGCCAAGCTGATCACGTTGATCGTTGAAAAAAGCTTATTCTTCCAAATATTCCGCCACGAGATTTTAATGTAATTTCTGATCATGATTGTTCGTTTTTTGATTGCTGTTCACCTAACTTTTGCATAAGCATATTCTTTATAATTATTATAACATTATTCTGATCTTAGGCTATCGACAGGATTTGCAATTGCCGCTTTAACTGTTTGAACACCTATAGTCAGTAGAGCAACCATCAAGGTCAACGCAGCAGCGACTGCAAAAACCCACCATGAAATTCCAGTGCCATAAGCAAACCTCTGAAGCCATTCATTTAAAAAATAATAAGAAATGGGAGTGCCGATTATTGCTGCAATGGCGATCAGTTTTACAAAACCTTTGGAGAATAGCAGTACAATATTGCTCACCGAAGCGCCTAAGACCTTGCGAATTCCTATTTCCTTCATTCGCAATGCAGTCGTTTGCGCAATCAATCCAAAAATCCCAAGAGCCGCCAGCAACATACTTAATCCGCTAAAAAAGCTGAAGAACTGCTGCAGTTTTGTTTCCTTGATATATTGTTTCTCTACGGATTCATCCGCCCAATTCAAGTCTAATAATTTGATAGGATATATCTCCTTCCATAAAGCTTGTAGTTGGACCAAAGAAGTTTGAACAGATTCTGGTTCCATTCTAATCAACATACCGCCATAAGCTGGATTCGTTTCTGCAATAATAATCGTGGGCATCATTAAAGAGCGCAAAGATTCATTGTGATAGTTCTTTACAATACCAACGGGACTTGTTTCCACGTTGGGTATAAGCTCGTTTAGTTGGTCAACGTTGAGTGCCTGCGCTGTATATTCAGTTATTATAGAAGACTGTCGATTGGGTGTTTTATCAGAATTTTCAAGGCTGTAACCTGTTTGTGATGGTAAGGCATCGGCAGAAAAGTTTTTATTCAGGAATCGACCATCTTTCAATTGCAAACCTAAAGTGCTAGCAAGATCAACGTCTCCTTTTATAAATCCTACTTCCATAGTCTGACTAGGATGATATGGGTCATCTATTCTTTTTGTCATGTATACGGAGCTTGTTCCTGGAAGGAATGAGGTGATACTGGCATCTGTGATTCCATCAATTTTGAGCAATCTGTCCTTAAAGACATCAGCTTTATTATCCCAAGAGATAGTTGCTATGCTTAATAGGTTTTCTGTATTGTAGCCCAGATCCTTATTCTTCATAAAACCTACCTGATTGTCCACGACGATCAAAGCGATCAACACAACTATCGAAATGACAAACTGGAAGGTTACAAGTCCTTTCTGAAATAAAGGTTGAAAGTTAGCGCCTGATGATTTCAAGGAACCTTTTAAGCTTGCCGCAGCTTTCAATCTTGACATCGATAACGCAGGATATAAGCCCACAAACACGCTCACTACTAAGATAACTCCATATACCAAACCGAGTAATTTGAGATCACTGGCAAATGTTCGTTGTAGAGTATGACCTATAAAGGTTTCTAAAAACGGTAAGGTTAGATAATACACAATCGTGGCCATTACTGTAGATATCGCAAAATACAATATGGCTTCCACTAAAAACTGTCTTGTAATTACTAAATTTCCTGCTCCTAAAATTTTTCTTATTCCTACTTCTTTAATACGCTGTAAACTGCGAGATGCACTGAGATTGATAAAATTGATGCAAGCGATGATTAGCAATAGAATGGAAATGCCAGAAAGAATGAATATCATGTTATAATCTCCTTGAACTTCCTGCGACTTTTCAAATTCTGAATGTAAATAGATATCCTGAATCGGTTGAAATTCATAGAGATAAGGGCTTTCAGATTCCATAAAATCTGCATACCAGGTATTCACTTTTTTGGTTAGAGCAGTGATATCTGTACCTGGTCTCGTTTTCATGTAAAATTGTCTAAAAGTTCCAAACCCCTCTTTAGTCAAGGATTCAACGCGCGAATTATTAATGACAATTGCCTGTGCTCTTAAATGGGTATTGGAAGGAATATCTTCAATTATTCCTGTTATCAAATATTCATTCGCAGTTTCTCCATACTTAGGAACATCATTTATGATCGTACCTACGGGATCGATAGTAGAGAAGTAGGTGTCTTTAAAACTTTTTGTGATTACTAGATTCGTTATTCCACTGACAAGTTCTTGCGGTTTTCCTTGTAAGATGGTAAAGTCAAAAATGTCCCAAATTTTTATTCCTGTAGATAAGACTGTTGCAGGAGTAATGTTATCGTTGTTCTTATCTATTTTAAAGTTGGTATCACCACTATAAATGTTGACGAGCGTTTCAATCTCAGGAAAATTTTCTGGCAGGGCAGACTCAAGTCCAGCAAAGGAAGATGCCATTTTTTCATAGGAACCTGCTCCTTGCGGAATAAGACTAAGCACACGGTAAATATTTTCTTTATTTGTCCAGTGAGTATCATAGGATAGATCATCAATAACAACGGTTGCCACACTTAAACAGGCACATAGTCCAATAGACAATCCAGCGATGTTGATTATGGAAAAAAGTTTGTTTTTTCTCAAAGCTCTCCAAGCAATTTTTATATCGTTTTTTACCATTTCTTAATTTTTTTTTTACTATTTTTTTCACTTTTGTGAAAACGAAAAAAACTTATATTATTCTGATCTTAGGCTATGCACTGGATTCGCTAGCGCTGCTTTAATACTTTGGTAACTTACCGTGAGGATTGCAATGAGGATCACCAAAACCGCTGAAAAAGCTAATATTTCCCAACTGATCTGTATGCGATAGGAGAAATCCTGCAACCACAAATTCATGAAGTACCAGCCTAATGGCAAAGCGATTACCGTTGCAATGGCTACTAATTTCAGGAAGTCCGTGGTCAGCCCTACAGTAATTTGACTCACGCTCGCGCCTAATACTTTTCTTACACCTATTTCCTTCGTTCGTTTTTGTGCATTAAATGCGGCCAAACCAAACAAACCTAGGGAGGCTATAAAAATCGACAAACAGGTAAAAACAATAAAGATGCTCCCCAATCGACGTTCTTCTTTGTAAGACGAATCAAATGCATCATCCATAAAACGATAGTTGAAGGGCTGGCCAGGCGCTTTTTCATTCCAGATCGTTTCTATGCTTGCGATAGCGCTAGCATAGTCATCAGTTTTCAATTTAACAGCCATTGCTCCTGTTGACTTATTTAAGAATAATCCCAACGCACCAATGTCTTTTCGCAATGATTCGTAATGAAAATCTTTGATCACACCAATAATGCGATAGAATACGGGGTTTTCTTGCTCGACACCTTCGGTTACTCTCTTTCCGAGAGCGTCCTCTGCGCTTAAACCTAGTGTTGCAAGTGTTGACTCATTAATTATAACAGCCGTAGAATCGGTTATCGATTGATTGTCGAATCCACGACCAGCGATTAACTCCAAGCCAAAAGTTTCCATATAATCATGATCCACATCCCAAGTTTGCATTTGTATGGCATATTCCTGACTCATGGCATCTTCTCTAAAAAAGGAACTATTCGATCTTAAGGAAGGTATCGGCATAAAACTACTTAATGTGGCACTTTTAACCACACTCAAACTAAGGACGTCTTGCTTAAAAGCATTTACCTGTTGGCCTGCTGCATAGGTGTCACTGATGACCAGAATCTGTTCCTTATTGTATCCCAAATCTTTATTCTGTATAAATTTTAATTGTTGAAAAATAACAAGTGTTCCTACAATTAAAAATACTGAAATCCCAAATTGAAAGACGACCAGCATGCTCCTGATATTCCACTTGCTTCCGCTTTTAAATCCATTTCCTTTGAGTGTCTCCACGGGAATAAATCGAGAGATAACAAACGCTGGATAGCTACCTGAAAAAAGTCCCAACACTATCGTGAAGCCCAAAATGACTACATAGAATAAAGGCGCTGTGAAAGGCATTGAAATAGTCCTACCAGCCAAATCGTTAAAAAAGGGGAGCGCAATAAAAGCTACTATTACGGCAAGAATCATGGAGGCAAAAGAAATTAAACTTGATTCTGTCAAGAATTGAACTATTAATTGAATTCTATTTGAACCTAGAGTCTTGCGTATGCCTACTTCCTTGGCTCTTTTTAAGGAATGTGCCGTGGATAAGTTCATAAAATTTACACAGGCCAAGAAAATCAGAAAAAACCCTATAAATGACAAGATATATACAGTTTGAATGGTTCCCTTCTCGCCCATTTCATGCTGATTTTCAGAATAAAGGTGAATATCGGTTAACGGGATGGTGTGGAACCGCATGTAATTTCCAGATGCTGCAAAAGATGCTGCGGTCATACCTGGAAATGTCTTTTGGGCCCAAGGCATTACATATTTCTCAAGCAAACCATCAAGCTTAAGTTGGAAATGATGCATCTGCGTTTCTGGCAAAAGTTTGACAAACGTATAGTAATTGTTATTGCCCCAAATGTTTTCCCTAGAGGCTACATTGCCGGCCATTGCCATAAATATGCTATAATCCTTTAGAAAGGAATTTTGAGGTAAATCCTCCATCACCCCAGTAACAATATAGGTGTCTTCATTATTTAATAAAAGACTTTTTCCTACCACATTTGTACTACCAAAGTGATTTTCTGCAGCCGTTCTCGTCATGACCAATGAATTGGCTTCATTTAATGCCGTTTTCTTGTTACCATCAATAAGCTCAAGCCCGAAAACATTAAAAAAGGTAGAATCCACATAGGTTGTTGATAGCTCTTTGATATTTGTCGTTTTATCATTGGCTCTGAATAAATTACTACCGAGGACCCTAAACCGGACGGTATTTTCAACCTCAGCAAAATCGCTTTGTAAAACAGCAGCCATCGGTGGCGCCGTTTCACCACTTTTAATTTCTGCACCTCCAAATTTGATATCCATATCAATGCGGTAAATGCGATCAGATTCTAAAAACATCTTGTCGTAGCTCAACTCGTCATAGATATACAATCCTATCAATAAGCTCCCTGCCATTCCTATGGCCAGACCGA
>JBDTKP010000196.1:0-7281 GCA_039935255.1 Gelidibacter sp.
TAAATCCTTAAGGCAGCCTATAGCGTTGAGCTTGATGTTATTATCTTGCAGGGTCTTGATCTCTTTTTTCAGGGACTTGACCAATAGCTTCATTAAGGTTTGTACCTCGATTTTTGGGCGGTTCCAATTTTCAGTTGAAAACGCATAAAGCGTGAGGTGTTTAATGCCTATTTCAGCACTCGTTTCTACTACTTCTCGTACTGATTTTGTGCCATTTTCATGGCCTATCACCCTGAGCAAACCTTGTTGCTTAGCCCAACGGCCGTTGCCGTCCATTATGATGGCTAAATGATTAGGGAGTTTGTCGGTATGTATTTGTTTTTTTAAATCCACTTAGTAATCGCAATAACAGGGTTTTTGACCAAAGGTGTAAGTTACAGTTATTCCGGAAAAGACATACCAGTCATTGCTGTTTAAATTCCCAAAACTATAAGACTGAAGACTTTTTGAATCTGGGGCACTACCATCAATTTTGTCTGAAAAAGTATATCGTACGCCAATTTCAGCTGCTAATACCACGCCTCGAAACGTGGTGGCTTTGAAGCCTAAGGCCATCGGGATGCCGTAAGCCCAACTGTAGGTGTTTTCAGAGGTTTGTAAGGCGTTTTGGAAAAAATAATTTTTATGTCGTGCTGTTGAAATTCCAGTATATAAATATGGTGTCATTTGAGGATCCATACTGTGCAGGTCAAAATCTAAAAATGTAAACTCCATTCCTGCCGAAAACTCTAGAACAGAATTTTTAAAATCATAATCACGAGCTATACGCCTAGGGTCATCTGAGTCCTTGTCACTGCCTTCCAATTCCGTAAAAAGCACGGATGCTCTGAAAGAGTGTCTTGGGCTTCTATTCCATTTTAAGAGCAGTCCTGCCGCTGGTTTGGTAGGTGCAATATACTTTGTGCTACCAACATCACCAATAAAATTACTGCCGCCGAGGAAAATGCCGGCTTCGTATATTTGTGCTTGGGTGTTTGAAACAAAACAAACACTAAAGATTATTAAAATGATAGACCTCATAAAATTTCAAAAGTTTGCAAATATAATAAATAAGATAAGCCTTTAACAATTTGAGCCAAATTGTATTACAGATAAACAGTATTTAAAAGGTTTTATTGTTTAGTTGCGTTTATCTTCTCCCCAAAGGAGTTTTTTACGTAGGGTGTCAATAAAGCTTTCACTGTGAAGTTCAATCATCTTTATTTTAAAGTCTGCCTTTTTGATGGTTACGATAGTACTATTATGTAAAGTTGCAATTCTTGAGTCTAATGAAATTAGATAAAAGTCTTCGCGTCCATCCACTTTTAATTGAATTTCTGTATGGTCCGGGATGACTAAAGGTCTCGCGCTTAAGTTATGTGGCGCAATGGGCGTGATGACAAAGCTTGTTGCATTTGGAGAGATCACAGGGCCGCCACAGCTTAAGGAATAGCCTGTAGAGCCTGTAGGTGTTGAAACAATTAGTCCGTCTGCCCAATAGGAGGTGAGATATTCACCGTCCAAATGTGTTTTTACCGTGATCATGGAGGTCGTGTTCTTTCTGCTTATGGCTATTTCATTGAGAGCGAAGTTCAGTTGCGCAAGATCCTTGTTATCTGGCTGTGTTTCAACACACAGTAGGCTTCGTTCTGAAATTTTATAATCGCCTGCAAAAATATTGTCAAGAGCGCTTTCAATGCGATTGTTTTGTATCGTCGCTAAAAAACCTAAGCGTCCGGTATTGATGCCAATAATTGGGATGGAAAGATCACTAACATAAGTAATAGCTCTTAAAATAGTACCATCACCTCCAATGCTAATGAGCAGATCAAATGAGTTGTCCAATGTTTGAAAGGTTTGCAAATGCTCATTGATTTTAGTGTCTAATTGAGCGGCAACAAGATGATAGAAACTGTCCTCAATAAAAACCTGCGCTTCTTTATGGGATAAATAATTTAGAAGTACGGAAAAACACGCTTCGTTGCCCTTATAATATTGACTATAGACAGCAATTTTCATAGTGCTATATATTAAGGTATTTTAACAAATATTCTGAACGTTCCTTTAAGCTGTCAATATAAGTGTCTTCTTCATGGCCAGAAATGATGTTATAGCTATATCTTCTAAATGTTTGTATCACATCGTTAAGTCCTGCACTACCTATTTTAAGCGTGATTTGAACATTGTCATTCTCCATTTTAGAAATAAAGGCGCCTAAAATTTTGGCATCGTTGGATTCTACAATTTGGCTGATTTCACTAAAGGAGTAATCTTGTAGGCCTTTTTCGATAATCAAAGTGCCTCCTGGTTCTGAAAAGAAGGGCGTCTCAACAAATCGGCCCATGATGTCATTGAGTTCATAATAGCCTAAGTATTGGTTTTGTTCATCTAATACGGGCATGATATTACAAGAGTGTTGGGCAAAAGCTTCCAAAACATCCAGCCACTTGGTGTCTGCTCTCACAAAAAATCCTTCAAAGGAATGGCGGCAATCTAAAATGATTTCGTTTCCTTCAAAGCAATGCGCGTCCGTTTCAGAAATACATCCTAAATAAATATGATCATTCTCAATGGGAATGTGTGAATAGGTCAATTCATTGAACAGTAATTTAAGATCCGAGACCTTGTCATTTATGTTCATTGGTTGAATGTCATTGATAATGTACTCTCTTAGCGGCATGTTCTTGGATTTGTTCCTGCAAAATAATTAAAAATAACTACAATAAGCATCATCTACTTTGTATTTTTGCTCAATAAAACAAAAGCTATGACAAAGTTAAGCGTTAATATCAACAAGATTGCTACCCTTAGAAATTCAAGAGGTGGTGATGTTCCAAATGTGGTACAATTTGCAAGAGATGTTCAGAAGTTTGGAGCTCAAGGTGTGACCATTCATCCAAGACCAGATGAACGACATATTCGGTATCAAGACGTTTATGATTTGAAACCGGAAGTTTATACAGAATATAATATTGAGGGCAACCCAATTCAACAATTTGTGGATATGGTTTTGAAAGTGAAACCGACACAAGTTACTTTAGTGCCCGATGCTGAAAATGCCATTACGTCCAACGCAGGATGGGACACCATTAAGCACAAGGATTTTTTAGTGGACGTTATTAAGGAATTTAAACAAAATGGTATTCGCACATCAATTTTTGTAGATCCAGATTTAAAGCAAATCGAAGGTGCAAAAGCTACAGGAACTGATAGAATTGAACTTTATACGGAAGCCTTTGCGAACGATTACAGTTTAGGGAATAAAATGGGGATTAAACCTTATGCGGATTGTGCGGTTTTGGCCAGCGCGTTGGGTTTGGGGATTAATGCGGGACACGATCTGTCCTTAGATAATATTAAATTTTTTAAACAGAACGTTCCCGATTTGTTGGAAGTCTCCATCGGGCACGCTCTAATTTCAGAAAGTCTCTATTTAGGTATTGAAAATGTAATTAATATGTATTTGAGGCAGTTGAAGTAGAAGATAGGCCTAAGGTATGAGGTGTTTCTCTTAGATGGTTTAAAAACTTCTATTGTTTTATCCTTAGTAATTGGTTTCGATCTAGCTTATCAATCACCCGTCCTCTATCAGTGGTCATAATTCGAAAATCATTAATCAATAATCATAAATCAGCAATTATAATGAGTCTCCATTCAAATGTTTTAGGCGAAGGCCAAGCTTTTATTTTTCTCCACGGATTTTTGGGGATGAGTGATAATTGGAAGTCACTAGGCACAAAATTCAGTGAGGAAGGTTATGAAGTCCATCTTATTGATCAACGCAATCATGGACGTAGTTTTCATAGTGATGAATTTAACTATGAAGTGATGGTTGAAGATTTAAAACAGTATTCTGATGAACATCAACTAAAGGATTTTGTGCTTTTAGGACATTCAATGGGTGGGAAAACGGCCATGTTGTTTGCGGTTGAACATCCTGAATTGGTTTCGAAATTGATCATTGCTGATATTTCGCCACGCTATTATCCAACGCATCATGATGATATCCTAAAAGGGTTATCAGCATTAGATTTTCAAACGCTTAAGAGCAGAGGAGAGGCGGATGATCAATTGAGCCAATATGTTCAAGATGTCGGAACAAGACAGTTTTTGCTCAAAAACTTGTATTGGAAAGAAAAAGGACTGCTTGACTTACGTATAAATCTCGAAGTATTAAAAGAACAGGTCAATGAAGTAGGAGAGCCTTTACCAATGCATGTTAAATTCGAAAAAGAAACACTTTTTTTGCGCGGTGATCGATCGGAATATATTTCGCTTCAAGATGAAAGCTTGATCCATGCCCATTTTCCGAAATCAGAAATCGTTACTATTGCTAATGCTGGACATTGGTTGCATGCTGAAAACCCCGCTGATTTTTATGAGGAGGTTAGCAATTTCTTAGGCAAATAAGAGTCCATTTCCTATCTTTAACTAAAACCAATACCAAAATCAACATGAGTTTAATTATCAGATTACTTTTAAGCGCGCTTGCCGTGGTCATTTTAGCGAAATTCCTTCCTGGAGTCCAACTTGCTGACGGATTTACATCAGCCATTATTTTAGCTATTGTTTTGGCAGTACTTGACGCTTTTATAAAACCTATCTTGGTCATTCTGACCTTGCCGATTACCATCATTACATTAGGCTTATTCCTTTTAGTAATCAATGCGGTAATTATTCTTTTAGCAGGTGAGTTTTTGAGCGGTTTTGCCGTCAGTGGTTTCTGGACTGCATTGGTATTTAGCTTGCTCTTGTCTTTCTTGCAATCCATACTGTATTCACTGTTAGACAAGGACTAAAAGCAACCTATAAATCAACTGTTTAAAAACTTTGTTTGGATTTAAAAAATGTGTAAATTTGCATCCCGAATTTTCATTAGTGAATCGTACGTTTTTAGGTTCATTTTAGTAAGAATAGGAATGCATAAGACGAACTTATACTGCTCCTTAGTGAGTTTTTCACAGATAAAAAAGATAAAACGCCATTAGGCTATATTAATTACAATATGAATATTACAAGAGAAAACATTGACGCATTAAATGCTGTTGTAAAAGTAGATATCGCTAAGGAAGACTATAGCGATAAAGTGGAAAAAATTCTTATAGATTACCGTAAATCAGCTAACATCCCTGGATTTAGAAAAGGTCATGTACCAATGACTATGGTTAAAAAGCAGTACGGGAAAGCCGTTTTGGTTGATGAAGTCAATAAGCTTTTACAAGAAGCTCTTAACAAGTATATGACTGAAGAGAAATTAGATGTGTTGGGCAGTCCGTTACCAAAATCTCAAGATGATTTAGACTGGGATGCGGATTCTTTTTCATTTGAATTTGAATTAGGCTTGGCCCCGAAATTTGAGGTTGAACTTAAGAGCGATAAGCCTATTACCCAATATACGATCGTTGCTGATGAGAAAATGATTGATGGTCAAGTGGAGCATATCCAAAAGCAATATGGTAAGTTGGTTTCTCAAGATGTCGTTGCAAAAGATTCAGAAATTACTGGTGCTTTTGTAAATGAAAGTAAGGAAATCAACAATAAAGCGACTTTTACTTTGGATAAGATAAAAAGTAAAACTGCTGAAAAATCATTAGTCGGAGCGAAGGTTGGTGACGTTGTTACATTACAAACGAAAGACTTATTCAATGACGATCATGATTTAGTGAAATTTCTTAAAGTAGCTCATGATGATGCCCATGGTTTGGACGTTGCCGTTGATTTTACTATTGAGGAAGTGAACACAAGAGAATTGGCGGATTTAGATCAAGAGTTATTTGATAAATTATTTGGTAAAGATGTAGTGACTTCTGTGACTGAATTGAAATCAAAAATCAAAGAGGATTCAGAGAAGCAATTTGGACAACAAGGCGATCAGAAATTTTTGAATGACGTTACTGAGCATTTGGTAGAGCATACAAAATTTGATCTTCCGGCGACTTTCCTACAAAAATGGATGCAAACTGCCGGTGAAGATCATTTGGACGCGGATCAGGCTAAAGAAGAATATGAAAATTCTGAAAAAAGCATGCGTTATCAGTTAATCGAAGGTAAATTGATTGAGAAGTATAAATTGCAAGTTACTTTTGATGATTTAAAGGATTTTTCTAAAGAAATGATCAAAGTACAAATGGCGCAATTTGGACAAATGGATCCTCAAGATAAAGAGTTGGAGGATATTGCGGCACGTATCTTGTCTAATAGAGATGAAGTAAAACGTTTGTCAGAACAATTGATGAGCCAAAAACTATTGGAACTTTACAAAAAAGAGGCCAATCTTAAAGTTAAAGAGATTACCTATGATGATTTTGTAAAGGAGTTTTACAGCTAATAATTATAATTAAATCGTTATATTTAGAGCGTAGAACTTTTGGGTTTTACGCTTTTTTTTGACGCCATTATAGTCACTATTATATCCCATTGATTCTGGGGTTTTTACGAATTTAAGAACTAAAAAATATTTATGAATTACGGAAAAGAATTTGAAAAATTCGCAATAAAAGATCAAGGTATCAGCAGTACTTATTATAATCAAATATTAAGTAGCATGTATCCTGTTGGTTTGACACCAAATATTATTGAAGAACGTCAAATGAATGCAGTTTCAATGGACGTTTTTTCTAGGCTGATGATGGATCGTATTATTTTTATGGGTACGGGAATCAATGATCAGGTGGCTAACATTATCCAAGCACAACTCTTGTTTTTGGAAAGTACCGATGCTTCTAAGGATATTCAGATATATATCAACTCTCCAGGTGGAAGTGTGTATGCGGGCCTTGGTATTTATGATACCATGCAGCTCATTAAGCCTGATGTTGCAACGATATGTACTGGGATGGCAGCCTCAATGGGTGCTGTTTTATTGTGTGCTGGAGCAAAAGGGAAACGTAGTGGATTGACGCATTCTCGTGTCATGATTCACCAACCGTTAGGAGGCGCTCAAGGTCAAGCGAGTGATATTGAAATTACAGCAAGAGAAATTCTCACCTTAAAGAAAGAATTGTACGAAATCATTAGTACACATACAGGTCAGGATTATGATAAGATTCATGAGGATAGTGACCGAGATTACTGGATGAAAGCGGAAAAGGCCAAAGAATATGGCATGATTGACGAAGTTTTAACTGGTACTAAAAAATAATAATTTCAAATTATCAATAGCGATAAGATTTGGGATTTATAAATTTAGAATTATAAGAGTTATGGCAAAGGAAGTATTAGAATGTTCATTTTGTGGTAGGAAAAAGCCAGAAACCAATTTGTTGATTGCAGGATTGGACGCACATATTTGCGATCGATGTA
>JBDTKP010000197.1:0-5401 GCA_039935255.1 Gelidibacter sp.
ATCGAGGCAATAGAACCACAAAAATCAATGCAGAACATTTTGAAGCCTTCGAATCCTTAAATTATCCTGATTTAGCAGAATCAGGAGTGCATTTAAAAGTGTCAAAGGAGCATCTTTTCAAACCAAACCTGCGTAAAAAATTTATTGTCCACAAAAATCTTGAAAATAATATCGCATTAATCAAATTGTTTCCGGGAATTTCAAAATCGGTTTTAGAGTGCATGTTTTCGTCACCCCATATTAAAGGAATCATCATAGAAACATATGGTGCGGGAAACACAACTACAGAAAATTGGTTTATTAATCTGATCAAACAAACGATAAAAAAAGGAATACCTGTGATAAATGTAACGCAATGTTCTGGCGGAAGTGTCATTATGGGGCAGTATGAAACCAGTTCCCAACTCAAGAATATAGGTGTTATTTCAGGAAAAGACATCACAACAGAGGCTGCGGTGACCAAATTGATGTATATGTTGGGAGAGAAAATTTCTGCTAAAACGTTCAAAACCATCTTTGAAACCTCTTTAAGAGGGGAAATGTTTTAAAATTAACGAATAAAATTTTTTACGCCAATATTTTTTTTCGTTATTTGGCAAAGCAATTAAGCTATAAGTTTTAGAGAGGTGGCCGAGTGGTCGAAGGCGCACGCCTGGAAAGTGTGTACACCTCAAAAGGGTGTCGAGGGTTCGAATCCCTTCCTCTCTGCAATTTAATTTTGAGATGATAGTTTTTCATTTTAAGTAAAGTCAAACTATTTAATTGAAATTCATTTTGCAATCCATGTGTGAGGTCAACGATTGAAACAATATTAAATCTGTCATACTCTCCCGTATTTTTATTTTTTAATTGCAATTTTTTTATATCTTTAACACTTTAACTAATAAAATTAAGATCAGAACAATGAAAAGACTATTTTCTACCCTAGCCATTGCAGGAATCATGGCTTTCGGAACTGTAAGTGCAAATAACTATGCGGCTACAGCGTCAATGGCAACTACAACCGTTGCAACAATAACTCAGGACGATACTTCAGCTACAGCTGATGGAGAAGATCTTGGGTTTCATCAAGAATTAAAGAAACGTTTTATTGAAGGTGGCCCAGGATTTATGGGTATTGTATTGCTTTGTTTAATTTTAGGACTTGCCATTGCCATTGAAAGAATTATCTACTTAAATTTATCAACTACCAACACTAAAAAATTAGTTCAGAATGTAGAAGATGCTTTACAATCAGGTGGTATTGAAGCTGCTAAGGAAGTTTGTAGAAATACAAAAGGACCTGTTGCTTCTATTTATTACCAAGGATTGGATAGGGCTGATGAAGATTTGGATGCTGCTGAAAAAGCTGTTATTGCTTACGGTGGTGTACAAATGGGTCAATTGGAGAAGAACGTATCCTGGATTTCATTGTTCATCGCATTGGCGCCAATGCTTGGTTTCATGGGTACAGTAATTGGTATGATCCAAGCCTTTGATAAAATTGAAGCTGCTGGAGATATGCAACCTTCACTTGTTGCTGGTGGTATTAAAGTAGCACTTTTAACAACGGTATTTGGTCTTATCGTAGCTATTATTCTTCAAGTTTTTTACAATTACATCATCGCTAAGATTGATAGTATTGTGAATGATATGGAAGATGCATCTATCACTTTGATGGATATGCTAGTGAGATACAAAAGATAAACCGCACAATTAAAGAAAATTATGAATTTACACAAAATATTAAAAATAGTAGCGGCACTTTTGGGTCTTGCAGGTATTATCTTTTTGGTGACAATTATCTCAAAAGGTGATACGGCAATTCAATCTGCGGCTACAGATGGCGATAGTGCCATCCTTGATCCAATGCTTTATGTAACTTACTTTATTTTTGCTTTGACCATTGTACTTGTTCTAATTTTCGTATTACAAAACTTGTTTACAAATACAAGTTCCTTGAAAAGTACGTTAATTGGCGTAGGGGCCTTTGTAGGAGTATTGATAATATCTTACGTATTGTCTAGTGGTTCGGATGCTGGTAATTATTATTACAACGGCGCTCCAGCCACAGAAGGTGAGTCACACATGGTTGGTGCAGGCCTAGTAGCATTTTACATTCTTATTATTGGTGCTGCGGCAGCAATGGCATTATCAGGAATCAAAAAAATAACTAAGTAACTATGGCAAAAAGATCAGCACCCGAAGTTAATGCAGGATCCATGGCTGATATTGCATTCTTACTTCTTATCTTTTTCTTGGTAACAACTACCATTGAAACTGATTCGGGTTTAAACAGAAGATTACCTCCAATAGATGATACAGAAGTGACGCCTCCTATTATTAGGCAGAAGAATATTTTTACAGTTCTTATTAACGGAAGAAATCAGCTTATGGTTGAAGATGAGTTAATGGAGCTTAAAGATCTGAGAAAAGCAGCGGTCGAATTTTTGGACAACGGTGGTGGTTCAGGAGAGGATGCTTGTACTTATTGTAAAGGGAAAAAAGATCCTAAATCATCTGATAATCCCGACAAGGCCATCATTTCATTGAAAAATGAGAGAGAAACCAAGTATGGTACTTATATCTCTGTTCAGAATGAGTTGGTAGCAGCTTATAATCAACTGAGAGATAGAAGAGCCACAGAACTTTATGGGAAGACTTTAAAGGAAATGGAAGCCAATTATAGCGATGTCAATTGGATAGGAAACAAGGAATCTCTGAAAGAGAAAATCGATAGGGTTAAACTTGAATATCCTCAGAAACTGTCAGAAGTTCAATAATAATTTAGAAAAACATCAATAATGGCCAAATTTAATAAAAAGAAGTCAGGAGATTTACCGGCAATATCGACAGCGTCATTACCTGACATTGTATTTATGCTATTGTTCTTTTTTATGGTGGCAACTACAATGCGTGAAACGACATTGAAGATTGAAAACAAATTACCATATGCTGACCAGGTTGAAAAACTTGATAAGAAGGATTTGATAATGTATATTTATATTGGAAAACCACAAGAAGCTTTCCAAGGACAATATGGAAAAGAATCTCGGATTCAGCTTAATGATAAGTTTGCCGATTTAGTAGATATTAAATCTTTCATAGCGTCTGAAAGAGCGACAAAAAGAGAGGAATTAGTACCTTTTTTGACCGTAGCTCTTAAAGTGGATGAGAATGCCAATATGGGCCTGGTGAGTGACGTTAAACAGGAACTTAGAAAAGAGAATGCATTAAAAATAAACTATACTACCAGAAAAGGTGATATATCTCAAAACAAGTAAACAAGTTTATTAGTTAAATAGTCTATACAAGCATCCTAATAAAACGGGATGCTTTTTTTGTGAACTAAGTTTAAAGGCGTGGCATTATCAATTATATTTGTAGTATGAAGACAGCCATATTTAGTGTCGTGTTCGCGTTTGTAACGTCAATCTTGTGGGCACAGCAACCTGTAGATACCACTTTTGTGGACTATAAATACAAAGAAGATCAATTTTACTTTTCAATTACCTATGATCTGCTGGGTAAAAAGCATAGTGAAGTCAAACAGAGTGGTTTTTCTAGTGGCATTCATTTTGGGGTCATCAAGGACATGCCCATTAATGAACGTCGAAACAAGGCTTTTGGAGTTGGATTGGGACTTTCTATAAATTCTTACAATCAAAATATGTTAATTTCACAAGATCAAGACGGGGAATATACCTATCAAATAATTGATGAAAATGAAATTACAATCAGAAGAAATAAGTTCACTACTTATTTAATTGAACTACCTATACAATATAGATGGCGCACTTCTACTGCAAAGGATTATAAGTTTTGGCGTGTACACACAGGTGTGAAACTTGGCTATGTGCTTTATAATTCCTCAAAATTTGTGGGCAGCATTGGCGATATCAAACTGAGTAATATTGATGATTTCAACAAGTTGCAATATGGGCTCACACTTAACGCCGGTTATTCCACTTGGAATTTTCATGTCTATTATGGCCTGAATTCTATTTTTAAGGATTCAGCACAGTTAGATGGAAAGTCTATAGATATGAACAGTATTAAGATTGGCTTGATGTTTTATGTGCTTTAATTTTTGGTCAATAAGCATAGTTTTCAATCCGTAGTTCTAAGCGTTCTACAGCCAGTAATTCAACAATACTAACTGCTGCACAAATCCAACAAAAAAACCAATTAACAACTCTACATTCGTGTGTGCCTTCAAGTGCAGTCGAGATGTCGCGATGGCACCGATAATAATACACATCAATGCTATAGTACCGTTAATGTTGATCTTAAAATGGATGCTCAACGCCACCGCAAACATAAAGAACCCAGCACTTCCAATCATATGAATGCTGGCTTTGAATTTTAAAATCGCCAAGAATAAACAGGTTAAGGTGGAAAGGAGAATCCCTAAATAAAAATAGTATAATTCTGGTATTTCGTCATAAGGCAACACCCTCTTTAAGATCAATAACATGATCAAGACGTTTAAGATCAAAGGAATAATGCGCTCTTTAGTTGTTTTTAGTTCTAGAGATTCTACTCTTTTAATAGTCTTGAGCAGAAAATATAAAAGAATTGGTAAAATGATGGTCAAGATAGTGACGGAGAATAGTTTCGCCTTCATTACCGGCTCAGGAATAAAACGAGGTGTTTTTGAGAAATAAAAAATCACCCCAAGTAGGGGCATGAGCAAAGGATGAAAAATATAGGAGATACTTTTTAAAAGATAGTGAATCATAATTGTTTTCGTAATCGCGCCACAGAAATGTCTAATTGTTCCCTGTATTTGGCAACTGTACGTCGAGCGATAGGATAGCCTTTTTCTAATAAGATAGCCGCTAATTTTTCATCGGTAAGTGGCTTGCGTTTATCTTCATCTTCAATGACGGTTTCAAGGATTTTTTTTATTTCGCGTGTAGAAACTTCTTCACCCTGATCGTTGGTCATGGATTCCGAAAAGAATTCCTTGATCAATTTCGTGCCATAAGGTGTGTCCACATATTTACTATTCGCTACACGGGACACCGTTGAAACATCCATTTCAATTTCTTCCGCAATATCCTTCAAGATCATGGGCCTAAGCTTGCGCTCATCGCCAGTTAAGAAATAATCCTTCTGATAGTGCATTATTGAACTCATCGTCACAAATAAGGTCTGCTGACGCTGTTTGATGGCTTCAATGAACCATTTGGCAGCATCAAGCTTTTGTTTGATGAACATCACCGCATCTTTTTGCGATTTAGATTTTTCCCTGGCTTCCTTATAGCCTTTCATCATGTTGGTGTACTCTCTAGAAACATGAAGTTCTGGCGCATTCCGACCATTTAAGGTGAGTTCCAGCTCACCATCCACAATTTTAATAGCAAAATCAGGAACAATATGTTCTACAACACGATTATTACCTGAATAGGAACCTCCT
>JBDTKP010000198.1:0-11852 GCA_039935255.1 Gelidibacter sp.
AGTTATTTTGCAAATATCGACAACTATAACTATGCCGCTTTTGCAATGCCTCTGGACCAGAGAAGCGCCGTTGCCATTTCGCTAATCCGATTTGGAGTGGACGATATTTTAGACACCACCCAATTAATTGATGCGGAAGGCAACATCAATTACGATCGCATCCGTCTCTTTTCTGCCGCCGATTATGGCATGACATTTTCCTATGCACGAAAAATTCCTTTGGATGGTTTTAGCTATGGGGTCAATGCAAAGGTAATCCGTAGGATAATAGGTGATTTTGCCTCCTCTTGGGGTTTTGGTCTCGATTTAGGCCTTCAGTTTCAATCACAGAATAATTGGAAATTCGGAGTCATGGCGAGAGATATTACCACGACGTTTAATGCTTGGACTTTTGATAAGGACAAGCTGACCGCCATAAAAGATGCGGTTGCTGGACAAAACCAAGAAGTTCCAGAGTCAACGGAACTTACTATTCCTAAATTACAATTGGGCATGTCTAAAAAATTTATATTCCATTATGACTATTCCTTAGTGACCGCTTTAGATCTCAATGTCCGCTTTGAGCAAAACAATGATGTTATCTCTACTTCATTTGCAAGTATTACACCAGCTTTAGGTTTTGAATTTGGTTATATCGATATGGTGTTTTTAAGGGCAGGCATTGGTAATTTTCAAAACGAACTCCAATTGGACAATTCTGAAAACTTAACTTTTCAACCTAATTTCGGAGTCGGTTTTAAATACCGAGGCATTGCGATTGATTATGCATTTACAGATATTGGCGATCAAAGTGCCGCGCTATACTCTAACGTCTTTTCTGTAAAATTAGATTTCAGTATTTTTAGATAAGAATCAGATGACATTATGAGATTTAAGGACGTTTCTTAAAAATGAAGATTATTATCAAATCAAACCTCGAAAATTCTTTATATTTCTAAAATTTCACGCGGTCATTTAAATTTTAATCGGACCACACTAATTAAGTTTGTAAATTTCCACAATGAAACACTTCCTTTTAGCCCTATTTTCAGGATTACTTTTAGCATTTGGTTGGCCAACCTACGGATTTCCAGTTTTACTTTTTATTGGTTTTGTTCCGATTTTATTGGTGGAATATCAGATTAGGATTTCCCATATCGAATGGAAAAAATGGTCCATTTTTGGATACAGTTACCTCAGCTTTGTTATCTGGAATTTCATCACCACTAATTGGTTGCAGTACGCTGATGTTTTTGGTGCCAGTTTTGCCGTTTTGGTCAATTCCATGCTCATGGCTCTGTTGATGGTGATTTACCATAGCATTGCCAAACGTGCCAAAGTAAACTTGAGCCTCTTATTTTTAATGTGCTTATGGATGGCCTTTGAAAAATTGCATTTGGGATGGGGTTTTTCATGGCCTTGGCTGAATTTAGGTAATGGATTTTCAGAATATTATTCCTGGATCCAATGGTATGAATATACAGGAACTTTTGGCGGTACCTTTTGGGTGTGGATTGTGAACATTTTGGTTTACAAACTTATTCTGAAATATCAAACCAAAAAATCTCTCAAAAGCGTTAGAATTAATGGCATCATCATTTTGAGTGTGATCATTTTACCCATTTTAATCTCTTTAATGCAATATTACACCTACAATATTGAAGGTGAACAGATTAATGTGATTGCGTTACAACCTAACATTGATCCCTATTCTGAAAAATATAATGTACCCAATGAAGACATTGCAGATTTATTATTAAAGCTGACCAATACCGAGATCAATCCACAAACCGATCTTGTGGTCGCTCCAGAAACTGTGTTTGCAGACCATGTTAAAATCAATCAGCTGGATGATGCTTATTTCAAAAGAAAATTGGATCTCTATATTTCAGAACATCCAAACATCAGCCTCTTAACTGGAATTTCTTTTGTCAATTTTATTACGGATGAATCGCTAGTAAAAGAACAATCCAATTTTAATGAAAATGGATTTTGGTATGATGATTACAATTCTGCGCTACTATTGAAAACCAGTGATAGCGTACAGCTTTATCATAAATCTAAATTGGTGGTTGGTGTAGAAACACTGCCTTATCAAGCGATTTTAAGACCATTGATTGGCAATTTCATGATTGATTTAGGCGGCACATTAGCAATGAAAACCACACAAGAGGAACGCGGGGTTTTTGCAACCTCAAATCCAAACTTGAAAGCTGCCCCCATTATTTGCTACGAATCGGTTTACGGCGAATTTGTCACAGGCTACGTCCGAAATGGTGCCACCGTATTAACCATCATCACCAATGACGCTTGGTGGGGTGAAACACAAGGTCATAAGCAGCATTTAAGTTATGCCCGCTTACGAGCAATAGAAACTCGTCGTGATATCGTGAGAAGTGCGAATACAGGGATCTCTGCCTTGATTAATGCCAAAGGAGACATCATCGCATCATTACCTTATGACACACAAGGTGCTTTATCAGGAACAGTAACAACAAACAATAAAATAACCTTCTACACTTGGGCAGGCGATTATATTGCCCGCATTGCAATTTTTATAGCGCTCTTTGTTTTCATGATTACGATGTTTAGGAAAAGCAAGGTATCTTAACGTATATACTTCAATACTCAATTTATTATAATATCACACAGAGATATACAGAGGCCCAAAGAGTTCTGCAGCGTAGTTTCATTAAAAACCATGGAGATGGCTAAATGCATTTTGTTTGTCCTCCTTGCGAAGGCTAAATGATATTTTTTGCTTCACAAACCATACTTTTCGATTTCACCTTCAACCTCAACTTCAACAATCCAAAACCGTCAATCATCAATCATCAATCATCAATCGTCAATCGTTAATCGTTAATCGTTAATCGTTAATCTAAAATCTATTGTCCTCTATAATACAAAACTGTACTCAAGGTTTTTACCATAATATTCAAATCGAGAAACACGCTTCTGCGTTTAATATAATATAAATCATATTGCAACTTGGCAAGACTCTCATCAACAGAAGAGCCATAAAGCGTTTTCACTTGCGCCCAACCTGTCAGACCGGGCCTTATGATGTGTCGCGTTTCATAAAAAGGAATAGCCTGCGACAATTCATTGACAAAAAATGGTCTTTCTGGACGCGGTCCGATCACGCTCATTTCGCCTTTGATAATATTCAAAAACTGTGGGATTTCGTCAATTCTGCTTCGGCGTAGAAACTTTCCAAAATTGGTGATGCGCACATCATTCACTTTCGACCACTCCGCACCATTGGTTTCGGCATTAACAATCATGCTTCTCAACTTCAAAATTTTAAATATCTTTCCGTTTTTACCAACCCTTTCCTGAGAATAAATTAGAGGACCTTTATTGCCAAAAAAGTTCCCTACAATTATAAGAGGTAAAATCAAAATCCCACAACAAATACCAACCACCGAAAAGACAATATCAAACACTCGGTGAAAAAAAAGATATAAGGTATTTTGATTGCTTCGGCTAAATGGAAAATATTTATAAAAATCCTTCCCTATATACTGAATCGGGACGCAATGTGTAATCTCTTCATAAACCTGGGTATATTCCCTAATAGTAAAGCCTCTTTCCAATAGTATCATTAAATCATTATATATTTCTGCTGTAATGGTTTCTGAGCTATAACTGGCAACAACCACCTCCGAAATATTTTGCGTGTCAATAGTCTGTAGCAATTCGTGCGCTTCAAACTCTTTAATGGCTTTCAATTTTACTGGGTCTAAGCTGGGCAGTTCACAATTAATAAATCCAACAATTTTATAATTTGGATCTGATTGATTAATGGCATTTATAAAAGCTTCTACATAAGACACTTCACCCACCAACAATACATTTTTATAAAATCGGGGAGATGTAATTAATTTGGCATATGAAATCCGCCATAAAAATATAAAAAGTATGATCGTAAGATAGAAATAGATAATCTGAAGCCGTTTTTCGGGTAAAAACGGTGTCAATACAGGCGTCAGAAAATAAAACAACAAACTAGTAGAAACTGTTAGCACAATCGTCCTGAACGTCACATCGAGCTTGCTGGACTTCTGCAAATCGTAAATTTCAAAAACGGTTCCAAAGATGGTTAAATAAAGCAAAAGAATTCCAATGGCTCCCCTATTTCCCCAAGAGATATCTAAATAACTATAATCAAAAAAAAGCCCCAGCAAATACAGCCCAAAAACAACCATTCCCATATCCATCACTCGAAGCAAAAGTTTTCGCTCCGATAATTGAAAATGGATCCCGTTTTTTGACATTTATTGAAACAATCTTAAAGCTAAGATACTAAGTATTAAGAGTTTTACAAGTTTTAATAATTATTTATGTTATTTACTGAACGCAGCGGAAATATCAACTTAACACAAAAACAATCAACACATTCATATCAAAATTAGCACGGCGAGTCATTCTGGCGAGGACACATTCGGGCGGGTCAACAATTCCTTCCACCGCTTTTCAACTTCATTCCAATCAAACCTCTCGACCTTCTCCCGAGACTTGACAACCATTGCCTCAGTTTGAGACACATCCTCAAAAAGAGAAGTCACTGCGTTTGCCATTGCAACTTTATCATTTGGGGCCACCAGTAAGCCATCAACACCATTTGCAATCAAATAAGGCATGCCACCGACATTTGTAGAAACTACAGGAAGCCCCAATGCCATAGCTTCGATAACACTCACGGGCGTATTATCAAAATTTGTTGTATTGATAAACACATTATAATTTGAGGAAAGCTCAATCCAAGCCTCTTTGGTGAGTTTTCCAGTAAAAGTAACAAGAACGTTTAAATTATTAGCTATAGCTTTAACTTTGGATAAACTCCCATCAGCATCAGGACCCACCATACACAAAGTAGCATCATAACCACGTTGCTTCAGCTCATTCAAAACAGCAACCGCCAATGTGGGGTTATAAATATCAGAAAACGAACGGACCCATAAAAGTCTGGGTTTATCAAAAGTATTTTTTTGGTTTTTATATTTTTCTATAGTAATAGCATTTGGAACATACTCTACGTTCTGGTAACCAAACTCCTCATAAATAGTCTTTAAGTAGATAGAAGGAGAGACATTGAAATAGGCGTTCTTAAAAATGGACTTGGATAATTTAGGTGAGTTTTTTAAACGGATTGGTAGATTCCCACCATGAAGAATGGGGACATAAGGCAATTTCATAAACCTGCATAACTGACTGACCAAAAGCACATAATAAAAATTTCGTGTACTATAAGTGTCGATCAATACCATGTCTGCCTTTTTCCTAGCGCTAAAGGTTGACCACAACATGTGTAGAAGGCGTAGCATTTTATTATTCTTATTGGAAGAATAATGAATTTCAAAGCCCGATTGCTCTAATAAAGGCCCTAAAACCGCACTGTAACTTGCATTAGTCCGTGAGTTTTGAAGATGGTTTCCGACGTATAATAAAGATGGTAACATTCAGCAACTTTTTAGAAAGTTAAAATTAGCTATTTTCAAGAAAATAAAAATTTATAATTGTTTAATGGAAATTCACAGGAGTAACTATTACTAAAGGAAAGAATAATATAATCAAAAAAAATACACCCACTATAATGAGTGCAAAACAAGTGGTTAAAAAACTTTATGCCATAATCCTTATTAAGAAATCGCAATAACGCACCATTCCCTAACCTTTAAATTATTCAAAACATAAAAGATATCTTTACTGAATTTTGCGGTTTTAAATACCTCAACAGATTAAGATTAATTATGTTTAAAATCCAACTATAAAATTTTCAAATAATTGGTTTACTCTTTCTTAATTGTAATAGTTTTTTACTATTAGAGGTCACATTTAATAATGCGAGGGCATATAAATACGCTGGAGCGGCAATCCGCATCCCCGTATGATTAATTGTTGCGAACCAAAAGCAAAAACCAACATAAAATAAAAAATTTCGTCGATTTGTAGCTCTATACACAAGCGGTGTCACCATAAGAATGACAAGCGCTGCAATTCCGAAAATTCCATGTTCACCCAATAAACGCCCAACCTCATTATGGGAAGGCACATGTGTACTCCCGTCCTCAATGCGTATATCTTTAGTTCTACTGGCGCCTGCTCCCAAAAAAGGATTGTTTATAAAACCTTCAATTTCATCAATAAAAAGACCCATTCTACCAGTACCAATATCCTCCTTTTCTCTACCAAGAGCATCTTCGTTGGCATACCGTTTATCTAAAAGACCACTAGATTGATTGGAACTTATCATCCACGTAAGTGACCCAACCACAGCAAAAAGAATGAAGGATGCCATAATTTGATTTCTTTGTTTTAATGAAGAACCCCAAAAAATAGTCCATAAAAAAGCAACCGACACAATGACGGCAGCAATGACCCCGCCTCGACTAAATGTTACAAAGGCCCTAAAAGTCATTGCTCCAAAAAGGCTAAGGTTAACCAACTTAAGGATCACATTAGGGGAGTATAAGAAGATTCTAATTATTAAGGCCACCATCCCTAATCCTAAGGCCGTGGCCACTTGATTGGGGCCAAAACCCCCTGAAACTGCTGAATTGGACGCCGTGTTGGCTATAATTTCCTTCACGCTCGGTGCATAGAAAAATATATAGGCGGTTAAAGAAATGATAGGCAAGGATATATAGAGCATGATATCCAATAAAAGTTTAATACTCACTTTCCGATCGTAACAAAATAGCGCAGCAACGCCTAAGCAAATGGGACCAGATAATACAAAAGCAACGTTAGTCCTGAAATTCGCATCTAAGGATAACGTGATGGATGACATAACCACTGCAGGTAACAATAAAAAAAGATATATTAAATAGACATAACCATTCCCTGACAGTCCTTTATAAAAGATGCCCATCATCATAAAAATAATGACCAAGTATTTAGTGGCTTCATAGGAAACAGTCGATTTTGTCATCCGAAACAACACTTCTGCCCCTACAAAATAGGCACATGCCAAAAGAACCTCACGCGTTTTTTGAGATTCAGTAGAAAGAATGATACGCCCTGTAAAATAAACCACTAAGCCCAAAAAGACAATCATGCCTAATGGTCGAAAAGCATAGATGACAAATCCCATTGCCATATGGACTAAAACTAATCCAAGGTAGTTATCTTGATTATATTTTTGAAAATGTATTTTCAAAATAAGACTTCTGATTTAATACGGTGATTATAATATGAAAAACTAAAAAGTGCAACTATGGAACGTTGCTTTAAAACTATTTTCTGATAATCTTTATCCAAAAAGTTGAACACAATTTTTAAGGCTTCAATGACCTCCTTTTCGTTCACGTTTTTGATGCAAACTCCAGTTTCCAAATGTTTGACATACTGACCAATTGAGGATACTGTAGACACCACAGGAATACATCCAAAATTCATCGCTTCAGCAATTACTTTAGGAAAACCTTCCGACGCTGTTGTAGGCATCAAAAATACCTGTGATTTTTTATAGATATCAAATACCTCATTTCTGCCTAAAAACCCATGAAATATAAAGCTCACTCCAGTTTTTAAAGCCATACTTTTGAAGTAATCCATATCTGAACCATTTCCCACAAGATGAATTGCCTCTATCCGCATCTTTTCAGTACTGGATAGCATTCCTATGGATTTGATGATGTACTCAACCCCTTTTGGCTTTTCCAAACGGCCAACATAACATAGCTGTATCTTACCTTCAATTGATTTATGCTTTATTAAGGCTTTCCCTTCATCCAAATCAAAAGCTGTTAAACACGGATTTTCGAAAGTTATGCAGTTTAAAGACTGATCGGGCCATTGTCCATTGATAGTAACCTTCCGTCGTTGTCTTTTGAGCATGGCGCGCTGTAAAGCATAGCCCAAGGGCGGCTGTTCTTGGTTCCAATTGCCAGCATATTTATACCAGCCCTTTTTTCGGACAAACAGCGTCAAATAAGGAATTAGAAAAACCCCAATCCCGGTAGGCGTACGCAATTGAAAATAATCGGCTTTTTTTAAAGTCGCATTAACAATTTTCAGAACGGCAATGGACTTGAAAAGAATCTTGAATTTGTCCTTGAAAGTTTTACCACCGACGGCAGGAATGGGCACAAAAATTATCCTATCAGAGGTATAGGCAATGGAACTTGGCGGCGGCGAGTCATCATAAAGCATAGCGACATGATAAATAGTATCAAACACCTCTAGCAAATGGTTGAGTTCATTAATGGTAGGCCCCCAGCCTACAATGGTGCCATTAGCGCCTATATAATGTTCGGTATGGGATATAATTGCTAAGGTCACTTCCTATGGATAATTTTCAAATAACGTTTAATAATATGATTCCATTGATGATTGTAAGCCCATTGTATGGAAGATTGACGGAATGCAGGATAGCCTTCAAGTATTTGGGACATCTTCTCTATAAATTCATCCGTATTATTTGGGTTTATAAGAAAGCCTGTTTTTTCGTGAGCAATGGCATCTTCCAAACCACTTCCAGAAGAACCTATGGCTGGTATCCCCAAGGCATTCGCCTCAATCACTGCGATTCCAAAACCCTCAACATCACCAGTTTGGGTCTCACTACTCAACATCACAAATATATCAGAAGTCAATAGCATTTGATGCATCATTTCATCGTCCAAACGTCCATGAAATGTCACGTTCCTTTCGACCTGCAGCAGTTCGGCTTTGCGTAAAAATTCGTCCGCTTGGGTAGGCAAGCCAATGCAATGATAATGAATATTTGGATATTTTAATTTTAAAGAAGGGAGGTGTGAAATGACATTCATCTGCCCTTTTCGCGAGGTCACATTGCCGACAGTGACAAGCTTTGGACTTCCTTTAAGACTTTGTGATGGAGCAGTTTTCGGACTCCATTTGTTCTGGTCGTAGCCATTTGGAATGACACTTACATTTAAATTCAAATGTGCTATTAAGGATTTCGTATAGTTTGAAACCGCAATGATATGATCAAACCTTTTTAACGATAATTCAACACTATTCTTGAGATATTTATTTTGAAAATTAACTTCTGTGCCATGAATTACTGAAATATATTGTTTTCTCTTAAACCAACTGGAAATGCCTACAGTCCACAACGAAAATTTTCCTGAAGCAATAACCACATCAGCCGACCCCACAAGCGTCATCAACTTATAAAAACGATTCAGGTACATAAAAAATCGAAAACGGGCGATTTTAATTCTATGGACTGTAAATTTTAATGTCTCATCAAAACTTTGCTCCTCCTCACCATTTAATGATCGCTGATCTGCAATTACGAACACTTCACAATTACTTAAACAAAGCTGACTTGCCAAATTATAAGCATGATTGCCAATACCTCCTGGTTGTGGAGGGAATTCTGAGGCGACAATCAATATGCTCTTTTTGTTCAACGTGATATATTATTTAAATACTATCCATTAATCTGAGGACTACTTGAAAGGGAATGACGTTCCATTAATAAGATTGATTCGTTCTCGCAAAAACGTCCTATTGTTTATTTTTACTACTTTCAACTTCAACGCGATTACTGGACTTTGTCGAAGTTTAACTTCGGTTTCAACCAAACAAAAAAACTTCAAAATTAATTTCAAATAAAGCTGGCTCGAATTTCTTTAAAGAAATTGAAGTCTAGGGGCTTATCCAACATCAACTTGGTCATTCCTTTAATGGTTATTATTTTTTAATTCTTCAATCCTCGATCCTTCTTCCAACTTTAAGGTCGCCAATCTCCACGATTTAAAAACCTGAAAAAGTACTAATGGCAAAAGGAATATAGACAAAAAAACACTAAGAATCATCAAGACTTTATTACCTTTAAACTGATAGGGCATAATAGATAAAGGCACATTTTTGAATAAAGCCCGTTTAGCTGCCTTATTTCCAAAATAAGTTCTATAAAAATACAAAACGCTTGGTATGGGTCTTGGCGCTAACCAGTTTTCAGTCCGAAATGCATCCCAACTTCCCATTTCTCTTAAACCTCCAGAATCCACTTTTAAATGTAAGCGCTTGGCATAAGGGTTGGATACATTTAAAAATCCATATGAATAAGCACGTAATCCAAATTCGCCATCACCCATGCGTTGTTTTTCAAATTGCCTATCAAACAATCCGGTACTATAAAAAACTTCCTTTTTTATAAGTACATTGCCAGCATCCAACTGATCGCTGATTCTAAAAAAACTATAATTGGCAGGAATTTCAGCTCCAACTTGTGATATGGAAACGCCAGAGGTCAAATCTGCTTGGAAGTAATCTAAACATTTTAAATGGTTTGAAATCCAATTTATTTTTACCCGACTGTCATCGTCAAATAACAAAACATAATCACCTTTCGCTTTTTTAATAGCCTTATTCCTGGCCAGCCACAAGGCTTTTTCTTCCTGGTAAAAAAGCTTTAAATCTAACTTAAAGTCCTTGTAAAATTCTTCTTGAAACGGCTCGGATTGATCCACCACAATAACCTCAAAATTGGAATAATCCTGAAGTTCCAAATCTTTAAGCACATCATTTAGATATACATAACGGTTTAAAGTGGGAATAATCACGGAAACTTTAGGTTGACGCGCTACTAATTTCGATTCAAAATCTGTCCAATCTGCATATACAATAGGTGTTTGCAAATAATCACTGCGTTTGGTGTTTTTAGTAATATAAAAAGCCTTCAGCTCTTTAATCGGGTTTTTTAAGCCAAGGAGTCTAACAAGCAAAACATAGACCACCCAAGCAGGATGAAAGTACTTCCAGATAAAGCGGTAATTATCCACCAAGGGTAATGTTTCAAAATCCTGATGAGTTTCCGCATCTCCAATGTAACCTTTTTGAATGGCCTGCCATGAGAGATCATAATTTCGAGCCAGTTCATTTTGAAATTGATGATCTACATTTAACTGTCTAAGTACATCAACAGGTAATTTTTCAACCATAGGAAATGTGGATCCATCCTTGCATTTAGTTAATGTAAAATAATGCGTGGGTTGTAAATATTTTAAAAAGTTGAATGGCATTTAAGAGATTTCGCTAATGTCTGTTTACAAAATTAAAATTATCAATTTTTCATTTATAAAAACTGCTTTCACCTGTTTATAAATAAAAAGCTTTTGAAATGTACCATTATAAATAATATTAGTTGAAACTGCGATAATCTCAAACTTTATATGATCTGGATTTCAATTTTCGATAACCTTGAATTAACTATACCCATTTCTGAAATATTCAAATAATACCTTTATTCATATCTTCAATATACTGGGAGGTGCGTATCCAAAAGACTTATGAAACCAAGTTGTATTTCGTATAAAACACAATAGGTTGCAAAAAAAAAGGCAGGATAAATCTAACTGAAGTTCAAAACTATCACTTGAGCAGTGTCAGTGTCAGTGTCTATAGTAATTACCATAATAAAACCGTATTCATTAACTCCATATACCGGTTGTCGCTGGACATCGGCAAATCCTTCATTCTTTATAAACGCTTTTAATAACGGAAAAACCTGATGTCGGTAGTTGGCATTGTAATATTGAGATTAATAGTATAATTTCATGCAAGAGAAAATTTGAATGCGATTATTAGTTAATTTTTTAATCAAAATATCAATTACAAATTGCAATGTTAGAAGTTGCTTTTAAACTCGATTATATTTAGATCGTAACAATAAATTATTCAGTGTAAAACTCATGAAAAGCCTGTTTTTGCAGCTCTAAATCAAAATATTCCTTAACGCGTTTTATGGATTCTTCGGATATTCTCGCTCTTTCACTTGGCGTTAAGCCAGAAGCATTGATTATGAATTTTGCCATAGCTACCACATCATAAGGTTCAATCAACCAACCTGTTTTAGTATCGCTTATGTTTTCGAGAATACCGCCTACTTT
>JBDTKP010000199.1:0-7327 GCA_039935255.1 Gelidibacter sp.
GTGCAGATAAGTTCATAACAAGAAGCATAACTAAAGGCGACAGTATAGATAGCTTTTGTTTTGAAGCCATGTATTATTTTTATTTTATGGTGGCAGATTTACCTCCAAATTGCACGTCTTTTTCCAGTAAACAATAATTGAAACTGAAATTTAACGAAAATTAAGCTTCCTTTTTATAAACTTTCCTAAGTTCGGGTAAATGGAACAACAATTTCAGGGACTGGGTTAAAACAAAATCGTGTAGTGAAGTTTGCGCAGCGTTTGCTGTGAAATTTCTGAAAATCCCCCCAAGTAGACGAGACCATACAACCCGACAGAAAGATTTGTCCGGTTGGTTATTCTCACTACGTGTTTTAGAACCTTTGTTTAATATTCATAAATAATTTGTTCATTCCACCCGTCAATGTTTAATGGTAAGGTACGTTGCCCATCAATTTGAAATGGTGTTAGGTCAAAAGAAATTGATTTTTTAAAAACAGCTTGACACATCTTTTCATTAATTAATTCGATTTTGAGAGTTCGTTGTAATGGGAAAACAGTATAAAAAGAATTGGTACTATATAAATTCTCCCTCCACAATTCTGGATCACAACCACAAGAACTGAACTTAATTTCCAAACAGTGATTATTTAATTCAACATCAGCTATTTGATAATTTGAAGTATTAATGGCATTAAAATCTTCTTCCGAAATAACTTTAGATATGAAATCACAGGTGTTTTCAAGGGAAGAATTATCATCATCCGAGTTACAACCTAACATGAGTACACTAATAAAAATGATAAATACATTTTTTTTCATAATACATCGTTTCTTCCTATGAGATGTAAAATATTGACAATGGTTGCGTCAAATGCATCACAACACTTTGAATAATAGTGTTGCTAAATATTTGCTAATGATGTAAAAACCTCAGTTCACCTAATTCGTCCTAATACCTCAACCACTTAAACAACTCTTTATAGGTCGGTTTTTTGCCATACATTAAAATACCAACGCGGTAAATTTTGGCAGCAAACCAAACTGTAAAAACAAAAGTACATACCAACAACCCAAACGACAATAATTGCTGCCAAATTGGAACTCCAAACGGAATTCTCATCAACATGACCACTGGTGAAGTTAATGGTATAAATGAGAATATTGTGGATACCGTGCCATGTGGATCTTCAATAACTGTAAATACGCCCACATAAACAGCCAATACTAGCGGCATAATGATCGGCATCATAAATTGTTGGGTATCTGTCTCATTATCAACAGCCGCACCAATGGCCGCATAAAATGAACTGTATAAAAGATAGCCACCTATAAAGAAAAATAAAAAGGCAATGCACAGATTAAGGATTGGTAAATTAACAAATCCTGTAATTAAATCCTGAGCAATATTTTGAGCATCAGAAGAGGCCATAGCCTGATTAATCATTTCTTGTTGCGGCGTTTGCATTTGTGTCATATCAATGCCAAAAATTGCAGAAACCACAAATAATAATACACTTCCAAGTATGATCCAAATGACAAATTGTGTAACGCCAGCCAATGAAGTGCCTATAATTTTGCCCATCATCAGTTGAATTGGTTTTACTGAAGAAATGATGATCTCAATAATTCGGCTCGTCTTTTCCTCAATAACACTACGCATAATCATATTACCATAAATGATTATAAACATGAACAATAAGTAACCGGCAGCGCCACCGAAAGCAAGTTTTAAATAACTGTCAATCTTCGAGGTTTTCTCACCACCAAAAGTTTCCTGAGCAATATTTACCGTTGTTTTCGATGCTCTAATTTGTTCAATATCCACACCATCATTATGGAGTTTGATATCAGATAAGCGTTTCTCTATTTTACGTTCCAAACTAGAAATTATCGACACAGAAGGCGATTCATCGGAATAAAAATTGACGCTTTCGACCAGACTAAGCGAGTCCGAACTTTTTTTAATATATAATAACCCAAATGCTTTTTTAGCTTTTACTAACTCCTTGGCAGTATCCAACCCGGTATCACTCAATAGGGTGTAGGTTGTATTTTCCGTGTTTTCAAACAGCTCTCCTACAATACCAGTTTCATCCAGAATTGAAATAACTCGTTTTTTGTCATTATTGATTTGCGATAAATAGGCCACAACAGCAATAAGCGCAATCATGATTATCGGACTCAAAAAAGTCATCACAATAAAAGACCTATTGCGCACTTTATTCAAATACTCTCGTTTAATGATCAGCGGTAAATGGTTCATTTTCAATTGTTTTTTACAGTTTGAATAAAAATATCATTAACACTAGGGATAACTTCCACAAAATGATGAATCTCAGCTTTTGAAGTTAAAAAGCTCAACAAATCATTTGGCGATGTTTCTTGAGGTAGTTTGATACTGATTTTAATATCATTATTCAAATTTCTGAACGTTGCCGGAAACACTTCAAATTTCTCTTTAATCATATTAGTGACCTGTTCCGGATTTGAAGCTTGCATACCAACTTCAAAAGTATTAGTCTTAAATTCCCGCTTTATATCCGTCAATTTACCATCCAGAACTTTGTTGGATTTGTGAATGAGCGCAATATGATCACACAATTCTTCTACAGATTCCATACGGTGTGTAGAAAAAATAACCGTCGCTCCTTCATCTCTCAACTGTAATATTTCATCTTTAATGAGTGAGGCATTAATAGGGTCAAAACCTGAAAAAGGCTCATCAAAAATCAAAAGTTTTGGTTTGTGAAGTACCGTTACGATAAACTGGATCTTTTGAGCTTGACCTTTACTAAGTTCCTGAATTTTCTTGTTCCACCAATCGCCAATCTCCAACTTATCAAACCAGTATTTGAGGCGTTCTTTAGCCTCTTGTTTTGACAATCCTTTTAACTGCGCCAAATATAGCACTTGCTCACCCACTTTCATGGATTTATAAAGACCGCGTTCTTCTGGTAAATACCCAATATCACGAATGTTCTCTGGTCTTAAAGGCAAACCGTCTAAAAGCACTTCGCCAGAATCTGGCATTGTAATTTGATTAATAATTCGAATGAGGGTTGTTTTACCGGCTCCATTTGGTCCTAGAAGTCCAAAGATACTTCCTTTTGGAACGGAAATAGAGACTTCATTTAGTGCTTTAAAATCTCCAAAATTCTTGGAAATAGAATTAGCAACTAATAAGTTGTTCATAAATTAGCGTTTGATTAATTCAGTTTAAAGAAATGTAAATATATTAAATGTTAGTTCTTAGGAATGCTTATCTGGTTTTATTTTAGATTAAAGTATTATTATCTTTAAAACGCAAATAACGAAAGTCATTAAAAAACAAAACCCACCCTTAATAAATCAAGGATGGGAAAAAATTGCTATGAAAAAGAAAATATCACTAAAATAAATTAGTGATATTCAAATATAGTAAATTTTATCAAAATACCTGTTGGTTATGAAAACATATCTTTGACTTTCTCGAAAAACGACTTGTCAGAACTCTCTGGTTTTGGCTGAAAATGCTCGTCATTCCTCATGTTTTCAAAGAAGTCTTTCTGCTCTTTACTCAGAGTTTTTGGGGTCCACACATTAATATGGACTAACAAGTCTCCTTTGCCATAGCCATTAATACTTGGTATCCCCTTCCCTCTTAATCTTAAGATTTTACCAGATTGCACACCTGGCTCTATCTTGATACGCACCTTGCCAGTAACTGTATCAATCTCTTGACTAGCACCCAATACAGCATCTGGTAAGCTTACATATAAATCATAATGTAAATTATCCCCTTCACGCTTTAAAGTACTATGTTCTTCCTCTTGTATGGCTACTAACAAATCTCCAGAAATGCCATTCCCTGGCGCGTCATTTCCTTTTCCTGAAACTTTCAATTGCATGCCATCCACAACTCCTGGAGGAATTTTAACAGACACCGTCTCTTCTTGAAGTATCAACCCTTGAGCATCCGCATCAGCTGGTTTTTTATCGATCATCTCGCCTGCACCACCACATGTTGGACATGGTGAAGAGGTTTGCATACGACCTAAAATGGTATTAGCTATTCGAGTTACCTGACCCGATCCATTACAACCTGAACAGGTTTTGTAAGTAGTACCCGAAGCTTGAACTTTACGTTTGACTTTTAATTTTTTCTCAACGCCATTAGCAATTTCCTCTAAGGTCAAGGTTATTCTAATCCTCAAATTACTGCCTTTAACCCGTCTTTGTTGACCGCCAAAACCACCACCAAAGCCAGAGAAGCCACCACCGCCACCGCCAAAAATGTCACCAAATTGACTAAAAATGTCGTCCATATTCATGCCGCCGCCGTTGAAACCTCCGCCGCCACCGCCTTGGAATGCCTGATGACCAAATTGGTCATAACGTGCCTTCTTATCTGCATTACTCAAGACCTCGTAAGCTTCAGCTGCTTTTTTGAACTTTTCTTCAGCTTCCTTATTATCAGGATTTTTATCAGGATGGTACTTTATGGCTTTTTTCCGATATGCTTTCTTGATATCCGTGGCCGAAGCATTTTTATCAATTTTTAATATGTCGTAATAATCTTCCTTCATTGTGTAGTATTTCTAATCAATTCCTAAATAATCACTCGTTATTTAAAATCCTGTAATTACTTTAGGGTAACGAATCACCTTATCTCCCAGTTTGTAGCCTTTTTCAATCACATCAACAATCTTACCTTTCAAGTTATCAGAAGGGGCAGCAATTTGGGTAATGGCTTCATGCTGATCAGCACTGAAAACATCGCCTATCTCGACAGGTACTTCTT
Source organism: Gelidibacter sp. (assembly GCA_039935255.1). Taxonomy (GTDB): domain Bacteria; phylum Bacteroidota; class Bacteroidia; order Flavobacteriales; family Flavobacteriaceae; genus Gelidibacter. The sequence goes on from JBDTKP010000199.1 coordinate 4,763, forward strand.
CCAGTCCTTTATTATTGAGCGTACTTTTGAATTTATTGCGAATAAGCTCAACCCCCGTTAAAAGGTCTTTTTCCTGAGTTTTTGAAATTTCATTAATGGCTCTGTCAAAATCATCTAAAACTGGCAAAAGTGACAGAATAACTTCCTGACCTGCAGTTTTAAATAACTCCATACGCTCTCTTGAAGTTCGTTTTTTATAATTTTCAAATTCTGCAAAGAGTCTCAAAAACTGATCCTTCTCTTTGGCCAATTCCTGCTTCAATTGGTCTTCAACACTCAACTCCTCAGTTTGAGTTCCCTCATTTATAGTCTCTTCAACGTTTGTTTCAACGTCTTCAATTTTATCTTTTTTGCCCATAATATTGAACTTCATTTTTATATCTTCATTTTTCAATTGGCAAAAGTACTGCCATTATTCAAAAAATGTCAAAATGTCACAACATATTTTTCCTGTCTTACGCATTAGTCATGTATTGAATTAAAATAATCATAAAATTACTTTGCATCAATGTAAAATTTAAATAATTCTATTTAAAAATTATCATGGTTAATTCAAAACTTGTTTAGAAATTGAAATTGATATTTTTAGTACTTCTGGCTGTTTATGGAAGGTGTTTAATGCTGTTTTTTATGATCACCAGACAAAATTAAAGCTTCAACCATTAAGAGCCTCAATCGCTACTTATTCTTTCTGTCTCAGAACTTTTCTCGGCCTCTGAGTTTCTACTGATTTTTATAAACAGGAACACCCTAGCCAAAATTCAACGCCCTAAACATCAATTCATTGCACTCAAAATCATCTTTTGATTTCAAATAATTAAGAAGTTAATTTTAAAGATTATAATTATTACAGCAGTGTATGTGAACCATATGAAAATATAATTTCAAAAGCTGTTTGACTTATTAAAGCCGGGCAATTGTCAGGCCCATTCTCAACAGAAAATTCAAAAAAAAAAAGGAATTGATACCGCGTTTAAACTCAGAATTGAAGGGACGCATAGGAAGCATTAAAATAATAATGTATGCTTGGCTGTAGCATCTAGTCTTTTGAACTATTAATCTTAAGAATTACACCGCCGACTTCTAATCAAAAAACTCAATGAAGGTTTTTTTTGCAGAAAAATTATTTGAGAATAGCGTCCAACGCAGGTTGAACACTGGAGTAAGTGAAATCGAAACCAGCATCTTCAATTTTCTTTGAACATACCCGTTGACTTTCATATAATAGGATGTGCATGTCCCCTAAAACTAATTTCATGAAAAACTCAGGAATGTTCGGTAAAAACAAAGGTTTATGAAGTGTTTTCGCGATGGCTTTTGTAAGCTCAGTGTTACTGACAGGATTTGGGCCAACACCATTGTAAACACCGTCCAATTCATTTTGAATGATATAAACGAAAATCTTAGAAAGATCATGTATATGAATCCAAGATTGCCATTGTTCTCCAGAACCAAAGGCTGATCCTACCCCTAATTTTATTGGTTTTGCCATTTGAGGCAAGGCGCCTTCATGATTGTCTAATACTAAGCCAATCCGTACTTTGGAGACCAAAAGCCCCAATTCTGAAAACTCATCTACTGCACTTTCCCATGCTGATGTGACTTCTCCTAAAAAAGTGGTAGAAACTGCATTACAAGATTCCTCATAGTATTTGGTAAAAGAATCCGGATAAAGACCAATTGCACTGGCTGAAAGAATATGTTTAACATAATGCTTTTTTACATCGGATAATCCTTTTTTCAAACAGTGAAGAGATTGAACACGGCTTTCCAGAATTTCTTTTTTATAACTTTTGGTCCATCGTTTTGAAATGGGGGCACCAGCCAAGTTAATAATGGCATCAACATTTTCAAAACATTTGAGATCTATTATGTCTTTTTTAGGATTCCAATAAAAACCTTTATAATTAGTCTCTGATTTTATTTTGTCTTTTGAAGTCGTTAGATAATGAACTGAAACACCTTCCTCATGACATCTTTTCACTATCTCCTTGCCTATTAAACCTGTAGCTCCTGTAATTAATACCTTCATCTATTTTCTTACTTTTTATAAAGTTAACCAATGGAAAGTTGATTGATGACTACTTTAATTAAGCTTTAACAGAATTAACAAAACATTTATAGTCTTTCGGAATTTGTCAAAAATATTTTTTTCATATATTGGATTCTCCTCCATCCCTCAATGATATCAGACTTCCATCTATAAACATATTTGTTTCTTCAATTGTCGAAGACTAATCATTTAAACTTAAAAAAGAGTTTAATTTTATTCATCTTGCTAAATCTTAAGAGTACTTTCTTAAAGCATTCATTCAGATCGTTACCTCGCTGAATGCAAAGCCCCTTTTAGCAAAGCAGGCATTTGGCTCGTACCTCGCAGAATGCTAAGAGACTTTTATCAAAGCAGACATTTGGCTCGTGCCTCGCCGAATGCTAAGAGACTTTTATCAAAGCAGACATTTGGCTCGTACCTCGACGAATGCTAAGATACTTTTATCAAACCAGACATTTGGCTCGTACCTCGCCGAATGCTAAGATACTTTTATCAAACCAGACATTTGTCTC
>JBDTKP010000200.1:0-7350 GCA_039935255.1 Gelidibacter sp.
AGCCATGAAACAATTTAATGCCAATGGCAAAGATTATGATTATGGCACGATTCTAATTCCCATTCAAAACCAATCAAAAAACCCTGACGAAATCTATCAACTTTTAAATAAATTGGCCAAAGAAAGTCATGTGCAGATCGATGCGGTTTCAACAGGTTTAACGGAAGGCATCAATTTAGGAAGCAATGAATTTAAACCCTTAACGCAACCCAAAATAGCCGTCATTGTTGGCAATGGCGTTGCATCGTCTGACGCAGGCGAAATATGGCATCTTCTTGACCAACGCTATGACATGATCTTAACCAAATTAGATACTGACAATCTGGATCGCACAGATTTAAGTCGTTACAATACCATCATATTACCAAGTGCTAGCCTGAGCAAAAGTGCTGCTGAAAAATTAACAATTTGGGTTGAAAATGGCGGCACACTCATAGGATTTAAAAATGCCTTACGCTGGTTAAACACCAACAAGTTCATGAAGTTGGAAATCAAAAAATCTGAACGAGTTGCCAAAAACATTACCTTTGAACAACGTAGCGATTATAGTGGCGCACAAGTGATTGGAGGTGCTATTTTTGAAGCGCAACTGGACCGCTCCCATCCGATTAATTTTGGGTATAAAAACGACAAATTACCTTTGTTTAGGAACTCTACCCTATTTGTAAAAGCAGACAAACAGAGCTATAACAATCCTATCCAATACACTAAAAATCCGTTGTTGAGCGGTTATATTTCTAAATCAAATTTAGATAGTTTGGCGCTGACCGTGCCTTACCAAATGCAACGTATGAAACGTGGCAAAGTGGTTGCATTTACGGATAACACCAATTTTAGGGCGTTTTGGTTTGGTACCAACAAACTTATGATGAATGCGATATTTTTTAGAGACGAACTATAATTTGACCGCCATCAAATCCAAAATAAAAACGGATATTAAGTATAAAAATGCATAAGAAACGCCAAAGTTAACCCATAAGATGGCTGCCATTATTAACATAAAAATAGGCACCAAACTTATGACCAACCCAAAACGAAACGTCGCAGTAAATTCTGGTTCCTTTATTTTAGGCTCTAAAAAGAGTTTCCAAAGACCATAAGGAAGAAAAAGGCTGAGGCTCAATGCCGTTTTAGCAACAAACTTAATGACATTTCGTGATTGATTTGGTTGCGTCTTACAGTTTTCAAAATGAGTTGCGATACATTGATTGATTTCTTCAGGATTAAGAAAATCTACATTTATTTTTTCTAATTTCTGAATAACTTCATCATAATCATCAGCATCAATATGTGTCGTAAGTTTCGTCAAAGCGCTATGAACGTCAATTTTCATTCTCAAAACAGACGCATTGGAACTCAGTGCTTGATAATCCTTTGATGATATTGGGGCTCCAAAATTAAGTACGACACTGTCTGCAAATGCTTCTGCCCTTCTGTAATTTAACCCCACAGGTACCATCTCAACGTTCAACTCTGGATAATTGTTTTGTGTTTCTTGAAGAATGCGTGTAAAGCCTTTACTCAATGGTCTGACAAATCTTTTGATATTGTGGTTTCCCTCAGGAAAAAGTACGATGGCATTATCGTCATGAAGCAATTCCGAACACGTTTTAAAAACAGCCCCATTTTTTGAAAGTTGATCCCAACCATCTCTTACACGATAAACTGGTATCATCAATAGGCTTTTTAAGAAATCACTGACCCAAGCTTTTTTAAAAACACTTGCACGTGTTAAGAAATAAGAAAACTGTCCATTTTTGGTAGCGATGATAAGTGGATCCATTAAACCATTTTGATGGTTGCCTAAAAATAATCTGGCCTGATTTGGACGCAGCGGTTCTTTATAATTAATTTCAATTTTTTTATAGTATAAAAACAAGGCCAATCTGAGATAGCTTCTCATATAGTGCAACCAAAGTAACTGGAATTTATTTTTTCTTTTCAAAAGATATGATTTAAGCTACAATAGATCCGTTTTTAATCTGTAATTCTGGTTGCAATAAACACACATCGCTATCTTTTACAGCACCCACAACTAGACAACTACTCATAAATTTGCCGATCTGCTTTTTCGGAAAGTTAACGACTGCTATAACTTGTCGGTTGAGCAGGTTCTCTTTTAAGTAAAGTGTGGTAATTTGAGCGGAAGATTTTTTAATTCCCAAGGCCCCAAAATCAATAGTTAATTGATAGGCAGGGTTTCTTGCCTCCGGAAAATCATTCACTTCAATAATAGTTCCAACACGTAAATCAACTTTGGCGAACTCCTCAAAAGTTACTATCTTTTCCATTATTTAATTTTGAAATAGCTCACAAGATAAAAAAAATAAAGTGTTATGGCTCAAACTCCTTCAAACATGTTGCCTTTAGGAACTCAGGCTTCAGATTTTAAACTCTTAGACACCGTAAGCGATGAAAAGCTCAGCTTAGAGGACTGCAAAGGCATAAAAGGAACTGTTATCATGTTCATTTCTAACCATTGTCCGTTTGTCAAACATGTGAATGGTCGATTGGCAAAACTTGCAAAAGAATACAAATCTAAAGGCATTGAATTTGTTGCAATTGCCAGTAACGCTATTGAAAACTACCCACAAGACGGACCAGAATTCATGAAAAAACTGGCTATTGACGAAGATTTTATTTTCCCCTATTTATATGATCAAACTCAAGCCACAGCTAAAGCATACAACGCTGCGTGCACTCCGGATTTCTATCTTTTTGACGCACAATTAAAATTAGTTTATAGAGGTCAACTGGACAGTTCAAGACCTGGAAATGAGATTCCGGTAACAGGTGAAGATTTACGAAAAGCAATCAATGCCTTATTGAACAAGCAACCGATATTCGAAGACCAAAAACCGAGTATTGGGTGCAATATTAAATGGCGCAGTGAGAATATGCACTAGCTAAAATCCTTTTAAGATTTGAAATCCAAAAAACAGAATTAGTTATCAGATCAAAATCTCTTCTGAAAAAAATGAAAAAAATCATCTTAATTATTGGAACTGCCTTGATTGTTTTTATCATTTTGATTTATTGGTCATTGAACAGCGCTCCTAAAAGTTTTAAAACCTCAGCCATCGTTGACCTTGACAATGTCAATTCAATTAATTTTAAAGATTATGATTCGTTAACCATTGCAGCCAGCACCTTATATGAAGCCAATGAGTTAAAGAAACTGATGCAGGGAGAACATTATCGAAAAGCTTGGGCAACACCAATAAAGGTTCCAGTAGTTTTTTTAGACACTTTATTGGGTGGATTGAAATTCGTAAAAGAAGGCGGTGGCAACCAAACCAAATCTCTTAAATTCAAAGACAGCCTTGGCAATAAATACGCCTTGAGAAGTGTGAATAAAAACCCCAGCCCATTAGTCCCGGAATTTGCAAAAACACTCGGACTAGAAAATATTATCGTAGATGGTATTTCTGCACAACATCCTTATGCAGCAATAGTCGTCGCCGCTTTGGCCGATGCCGCGGGTATTTTACACACATCTCCAAAACTCTATTTCATTCCCAAACAGAAAATTTTAAAAGAATATAACAACGAATATGGCAACAAACTCTTCCTTTTTGAACATGAAACTGAAAGTGTCACTAACTGGACCACCATTGAAAATGTCATTAGTATTATTGAAACTGACGACTTACAACTCCTCAAATTAAAGCGTGGCGATTCGCTTATCATAGATGAGCGCGCATTAGTACGCGCACGTTTGTTTGATTTAGTTATTGGGGATTGGGACCGACATGCCAAACAATGGGGTTGGGTCATCAAAGAAGAACCGAACCGTCAAGTTGCCATTCCACTGCCAGCCGATAGAGATAATGCCTTTTTTAATATCGGTGGCATTCTACCCAGTATCATCTCAAATAAAAATGTGACACCAGAAATGCGACCGTTTAATAATGATATTGATTATATGCCAGGACTAATCCATGATTTTGACGTCTATTTCTTAAAGAGCACGCGAGAAACAGTATTTATTGAAGAAGCACAACAATTGCAAAGTTTATTAACGGATAAGGCTATAGAAAATGCTGTTCACCAATGGCCGTCAAAAATTTACGACCTTGATGGTCAAGAAATCGTTAACAAGCTCAAAAACCGAAGAGACGCGTTAATTACTTATGCGAAGACTTTTAAACACATCTTGGAAGCAAAAGAATATCCCACCCAACCTCTAAAAGGATCGGAAGACCTAAAACTTAATGGCCATTATTTAAAGTGTTTTGAATGCTACTGATGTTTAGAGTAAATCTTCTATCATTAAAAGGTGAAACAAACTGTCCGTTTTTTAAACCGTGGCATATTAAATAGTCGCTTTTAGGTTATTTAAGTTCCAGATAATAACTTTCAATTGTCCAAATTGCTATCAGGTATTCTCTGATACATCTTCAAAAACCCAATTTTAAATCTTAGTTATTTTCGTTAAATAAAAGTAAAACCTAAGAGCATTTATTTAAAATAAATGTACTTTGAGAGTTAGACCTTATGAAACACCTATTTTTATTTATTCTAACCATTAGCACGTCAATGAGCGCACAACAAACTATTCCTGATTCCATATCCAAAGAAATCCATACCGCTCTGGAGTATTATCCAGAACTCAAAGAAACTCCCATAAAATTTAAGTTTAAAAAAAACATTAAAAAATCAACGATGCAGGCTCAACCAACAATTGGTAGCTTTTTTAGGAGTCGGAAAAACAGAAAGTATGTGGTGTTGATTAGCGAAACTTTTAAAATTTCGGATAAAACATTCTTGACCAAGCATATTCCTTCAGATATTTTGATTGGATGGATCGGCCATGAGCTGGGACACATTATGGACTATAGAGATAGAAGCAAACTGAATTTGATGTGGTTTGGTTTGAAATATCTATTTTCTTCCAATCATATTGTTGAAGCTGAGCGAGCAGCAGACACCTACGCTGTTGAACATAATATGGAGGCCTATATTTTAAAAACCAAAGACTTCATCTTGAACAATGCTGACGTGCACGAAGCTTATAAATTGCGCATAAAAAAATTCTATTTATCTCCAGAAGAAATAATGGACATTATCGAAAAAAGAGATACTTCGCCTAGTGAGTCTGAATCTATTGTCCATTAACAAAGGCTTCCCATTCCTTAAATTTATTTTCGTTCATGACGCGCTCCATTTTTACCTGCCCGCCTTTTTTCTTGACACTACCACTCCATTCATGAAAAACAGACGGACTTATAATTTTTACTCGGACGCCCTTTAGCGCTTTACTGCGCGCTACTTTATAATTCTTATTCGCCTCCTTCAAAAAATTATCCAATTGTGCCGCTACAGATTTTTCATCCAGGCCATCTTCTGATCCTACATACCAGCAATGGTAAAACTCATCATCTTCACAACGTTTGGCGCAGATTGTATATTCAGGGATTTTTGTAGAAAACTCAGTTTCTAGATGCTTCATGGCGTCATCCATCTTGTTTACGGATAATTGCGACCCAACGGTATTCAAGAAAAACTTGGTGCGTCCTGTTATCTTAATTTCAAAACGTTCCAAGTCTGTAAAAGCAATAGTATCTCCAATTTCATAGCGCCAGGCACCACTAACTGTACTCATCAGCAGCACATAATCTTGATCCAAGGTTACCTCCGCTAATGTCACTGAGGGCGCCTCTTTAACCAGCGAACCGTCGGCATTGATATATTCCGGTTTGAAAGGTACAAATTCGAAGTATATACCTTCATCCGTAACCAGTTTCATAGCATCCGACTTAGGTCTGGATTGAAAAGCAATAAAACCTTCAGAAGCTAAATAGGTATCAATAATCGAAATAGGATGTCCTAACAGCGCATTAAAACTTTTTTCATAAGGACTGAAAGCAACACCTCCGGAAGTAAACACTTGGAGGTTGGGCCAAATTTCGTGAATATGTTCCACTTGATGGTGTTGAATGACTTTTTGCAACATAAGCTCCATCCATGAAGGAATGCCACTTAAGGCACCAATGTCCCAATTTTTGGCATTCTCTGCAATACGCTGAACGCGTTCATCCCAATCGTCAATTTTAGCTATTTCCTCTCCTGGCTTATAATAGCTACGGAACCAAAAAGGGATATTGCTGGCACTTATACCGCTGATCTCACCTTCCAAATGGTCATTATTTTCCTTTAATTCTGTTGAACTCCCCAACATCATGATTTCTTTTTCAAAAAAATCCGCCGGAAAATCAAAATTACTCAATGCAAATACCTGTTTAATCCCGGTATTTTTAATGGCATCAATCATCTCATCAGTTACAGGAATGCGCTTGCTTGTCTTTCCCGTTGTTCCAGAACTCAATGCAAAGTATTTAGGATGTCCTGGCCAAGTGACATTATCTTCGCCTTCGTGAAGTCGACACCACCATTCTTCATTGATCTTATTGTAATCAAAATAAGGCACCGTATGTGCAAAGGCTGTCACATAATTTTCTGACTTTAAAATGGATTCAAAATCATAATGCTTCCCGAAAGCCGTGTCTTTCGCTTTGGTTAAAAGTTTTTTTAAGACTTCTTGTTGTTCTTCAACGGGATTTTTCTCTGAAGAGAAAGAATCTTTGACTTCAATAAATCCTTTAATTATATTACCTAATATGGCCATGTTTTTTTTACTTTAAGCTATTCTAATTGTATTCATACTTTCTACCCACTTATCTTTGCCACAGCGTGCACAGGGATTGGCAGTGGTTTCAATGTATTGCGAATGTCCGCAAAATGTACACGAATAATACGATTTTTTATTGAGTTGCGCTGAACTTTTTTGAACCAGTTCGGGATAAATTGGCAAGCCGTAAGTCACTTGATCGTTTTCATTAAAAAAAGTGCTGATATCTCCCGTAGTTTCGAGATACGCATATTTTATTTGCCCTAAGTGTTCTACTGATTTTAATCGTAGTTGAGAATAGAATTCGTCTTGAGCCAAATGCTCTTTGTTGAGGCTATCCAAAACAAATTGTCCATGTTCAATAATTAGTTTTGGTTGGCCTTCTATAAAGCGTTCGAGCGGTTTAAACTTTGCAGCTAACACGGTGATGATACGATAAAGTATAATCACCATAATAATTACAATAATCCCAGGAAGCAGTCCGACGTTTTCATACAGCATGGGATCGCCCACAGCAGATCCTAATGCAATAATAATGACCATTTCAAAAACAGACAATTGTTTGACCCCACGTTTTCCCGCCAATCGCAATAAAATGAGCAGCAATAAAAACATAACCGCAACCCGAAATATGACTTCTAAGAGAAAACTAAAAGGCAACTCGTTCATGAGGACACGCGGCCACTCAAAAATTTCTTCCATATGCTTTAATTACGAAA
>JBDTKP010000201.1:0-9853 GCA_039935255.1 Gelidibacter sp.
GAACCCATGACCTCTTCCTTACCAAGGAAGCGCTCTACCCCTGAGCTACACCGGCGTTTGGTTGCAGGTCTCCGGTTCAAAGTTTTCGAGGCTAAGCAACCTGTAACTTGCAACTTTACAACTTGTAACTCATTTTGAGCACGATAGAAAGCCTGCATCGATTGTGCTCAGCACAAACTTCTTACCATCGCTCTTTATTCTTAAAAGAAATATAAATAAATTATACTTCCAGATCTAAAAGAACATTTAGAGCGGGAGACCGGGTTCGAACCGGCGACATTCAGCTTGGAAGGCTGACGCTCTACCAACTGAGCTACTCCCGCAATTTTATGAAATTACAATTTAAAGAAATTTCATTTTCCAATATTTAATGAACGTTTTTTAGACCACTTCCCTTTGTTCGATGATCCGTAAGAGTAACCCCTTACTTAAACTTTTAAAACACCACTTTAAAAAAGTGAGCTTTAAAAGCTTTTCATGTTGTTTTAGATTACCTCCCGTTGGTCGGTGATCCGTAAGGGTGACCCCTTACTTAAACTTTCAAAACACTACTTTACAAAAGCGAGCTTTTGACAGTAGCTTATTTAAAAGTTTAGTGGGGAGAGCAGGATTCGAACCTGCGAAGACGTAGTCAGCAGATTTACAGTCTGCCCTCGTTGGCCGCTTGAGTATCTCCCCAAATCATTTGAAATCCGAAATTCCAAATGTCACTTTCAATCTTTAAAGAACTTTATTCAAAATATTGCTATTTTGAGATTCCTGCCTTCGCAGGAGTTAAGAGCCGATAGAGGGACTCGAACCCACGACCTGCTGATTACAAATCAGCTGCTCTAGCCAGCTGAGCTACATCGGCTTTTTATGTTTTTTCTTCTCAAGAAAAAAGCCCGCTATTTCTAACGGACTGCAAATGTATAGAATTATTTATTTAATCAAAACATTTTTTCAAAATATTTTATCATATATGTGATCTTAATTTCTCTTTTCTCTTTTTTAACTGTCTTTCAAGGGATGAAATAGCCATATCTGCTCCTTCTTCAAAAGTTCTACATTGTTTCTTAACTACAAAACTATCTCCTGGAACGCTGACTCTGGCTTCAAAAATCTTATTTTCCTTATCACTTGTGTTTTCAACTTTAAGATAAACGTCAGATTGGATGACCTTGTCATAAAATAAATCTAATTTATCCATTCTTTTTTGAATGAAGTCGATCAATTTCTTGTCTGCAGTAAAATTAACGGATTGTGTGTTTACTTTCATCTGTTCGGTTTTTAATAAATTAAGAGCATAAAGTTTATAAAAAATCATGCTTTCATTTGGTTAGACACTATTTGTTTTTACTTCTGGGATGCGCATTGGCATATACTTTTTTTAATTCGGCAATACTGTTATGTGTATAAATCTGGGTTGCCGCCAAGCTGGAATGTCCCAACAATTCTTTAACAGCATTTAAATCAGCTCCTTGATTAAGTAAATGAGTTGCAAATGAGTGCCTCAATATATGCGGGCTCTTTTTTACCTTGGTAGAAGCTTGACTAAAATACTCATTTATAATTCTGTAAACAAGAGTTTCATATACTTTTAACCCTCTTTTAGTTAAAAACAAAATTTCATTATCTTCAATAATTTCCAATTCATTTCTCAACTGTAAATAATTGTTGGCAGTGGTCACTACACTATCAATTAACGGAACGTAACGCTCTTTATTTCTTTTCCCAAGAACCTTTAACGTTTTGTTACTTAAATCTAAATCTTTGAGTTTAATTTGAATGAGTTCGATGCGTCTGATCCCAGTTGCATAAAAAAGTTCAACAATAAATCGATTTCTGACCCCTTCAAAATCAATTTCCAATGCTAATATTCCTATAACCTCTTCCATTTCCTTAGGTGAAAATGGGATTTGGACTTTCTTATCCGTTTTTAAAGCTTTGTGTTTTGACAAAGGATTAGCAGAGATGGTTTCCGTTTTAACCAAAAACTTAAAATAAGAGTTCAATGATGAAATTTTACGATTGATACTCCTGTTAGTGATTTTTTGTTCCACCAAAAACACGATCCAACTCCTAATTTGAGGATAATTTACATTTTGAATGACCTCACAGTCGTGTTCTCTTTCTACAAATTTTGAAAAGCCACTGAGATCCGTAAGATATGCCTTGACCGTCAAGGCAGAATAATTTTTCTCGTGTAACAAATATTCAGAAAACGATATGAATTGTGATTTTGCTGTAGACATTGATGAAGTCATTAATAGTTTTGGTCTTTAAATATAGGTCAAAAAAAATTCCTGCTAGTGCAGGAATATTTTTTTATTTGATTTCAAAATTACAATTATATGTTTTCTCGATCTCTTAGATGTTGAATGTATTGTGCTTTTTGATTCGCAGTTCTATTCAGAATTGAAGGCTTATCAAATTGCTTGCGAGCCTGTAATTGACGTTTCGTGCCAGTCTTATCAAACTTACGTTTGTAACGCTTCAAAGCTCTATCTATATTTTCTCCTTCTTTAATTGATATTATTAACATAGTGTCTTAACCTCCTCTCTTTTAGAATTTCAGGCTGCAAATATAAAAAGTAAATTATAATTTGCAATCAAAACTTTAAAAAAATCACTTGAATATTCATAAGGTTTAAAGACAACAAAAGACGATAGCTTTTTATACATCATTTACTGTAGGTCAATCAAAATATTTTTCAGATTAATAATATTCTAGTATAAATAGCACTTTCTTTTAGATGCTATTCTTTGAACAACGAAGAACGCTTGGTCAAATCCTGAATCAGCTTTTGATCCTCCTCACTTTCCAAAAGCGTATTGTAATTTCTCCAAAACTCTTTGTTATAAGCCTTAATCGCAAAAATATCCGGATCCCATGGCTTACGAAGTGTAACTTCAATTGTTTCTGGATCATGAATAATCTCCGTAAATAAAAGCTCTTGAACAGTGTAGTAAAAGCGTTCATCTGTATTTGATTCCTCAACGCTCACCTCTCCAGGTTTGGTTGGTTTAAAACCAACGTTTACCAGCTTTGGCGTTTCATAATAAATGTAATTGAGATACATTTTCTCTTGATACTCCCTAAATGTCATGATTAACTTATGGTTAATCTGAGTATCGAAAAGTGTTTTACTCCTGCTCTTTTGAGCGCTTGAGGCAGCAACCAATTCATATTCCAGTTTTTTGATGGCATAGTTATCATAATAGATGTAAAGCCATCCTTTAGGGTGGTACCCATCATTAAAAATCCCTTTAGTTTCAAGATTTACAAAGTGATGACTTTCTGAAATCTCAATTTTATAAATCTTTCTATCGTCATCAACCAAAATGGTGTCTAACCTAAACTGGTGCTTGTCTAAAATATCTTCACCAAACAAAGCACGCTTGTTATTGACATTTCTTAAAATATTTAATTTGCTTTCAAATAAGTTCTGCAAACCATTCACTCTGGTATCGTTCCATTTAATGGCTTTTACCAAGGTTGATGTCTTGATAGTATCTCGTCTTAGGTTTCTTGCTACAAGATTTCTTCTATTCGCTTTTTCCTTGAGATACGCGGTATAAGTAAGCAAGCTATCTACATCTCGCAAATCATAGCTTTTTCTTACTTGGTCAACGTTTATTTTGAGATTAGAGGCCGTTGAAGACCTATAGCTCGAGTCATAAACCGTGATAGCACTTTCAATGAGCCATTTAAATTCCCGTCTGTTACGCTCTTTATGACGTAAAAATCCCTTTTGCAGATAAGGTGCTTCTGGCATGTTGTCGGATAATTTTTCAAGGGCTTTCAATACAATATCATTGGCAGTCTTTGGCCTATTTTCAACGATAAGAATGATTTCATCCAAGGAAGCGATATCTTCTTCCAAATAAATCTCTTGGGTATTATCAAATTCACCAACAAGAATTTTAAAACTTTTATAGCCTATGGATGAAATGACCAAGGTGTCCTGTTCAAACTGTACAGGCACCAACAGCACAAATTTACCATCGGCATTGCTGACGGTTCCTATGGTTGTATTTTGCACGTAAATGCTTGCGCTTTCAATGGGCATCAACATGCCGAAATCAGAAATTTTATTCTTAAGTTCCTTTTGTGAAAAAGCCGAAAAACAGAAAAAGAAAATTGATAACGTTAGTAGGTATTTGAAATAATTGACTTTCATGTTATAGTGTGTAGATTATTTAAATGGTTTTATGACGTAAAATTCTTGCGAGTTTAAGGGGGAGACCCAGCAATTATTTTTGTTCAGTATTAACAAGAGTATTTGCTATCATTATTTTATTGATTTCTGGGGTAGTTGGCAATTCAATCAACGCCGCTTTGGCTTAATTCGTTTGAATTTTCGCTAAAATGATGATTTAATATATTACGTTGCTGGTTTATAATCCTTCTTATCAATCACCATTTTAGCGATGATTTCTCTCAAAATCTCAGAAGTGCCTCCTCCGATCGGACCAAGCCTGCTATCACGTAACAAGCGTGCCATTGGATAGTCTTCCATATAGCCATATCCACCTAAAAACTGAAGACAACCGTAAATGACTTCATCGGCCATTTTAGTAGAATGCAATTTCGACATGGTGGCTTCCTTTACCACATATTCTCCCTTATTTAAGCGATAGGCCACTGAATAATTGAATTCTTTACAGATTTCCATATCGGTATAAAAATCAGCGACTTTATGGCGCAACGCTTGAAACTTATCAATAGTTTTACCAAAGGCAGTCCGCTCAGACATATATTGAATGGCATATTCTAGTGCATACTCAGCTCTTGCATGGGAGTTAATACCCATAATCAATCGTTCTAAAGCAAAATGTTGCATGATGTAGGGAAATCCTTTGCCTTCTTCACCCATAAGTTGATCCGCTGGAACAATCACATTATTAAAAGCAATTTCACCTGTATCTGAAGCTCTCCATCCTAATTTATCAAGTTTGGTCGCTGAAATTCCCGGGGTATCGCGATCCATTACAAAAATACTCATGCCGTTATGTCCAGCTTCCGGATTTGTTTTGGCAGCAACTACTAGATAATCACTATAAATACCATTCGTGATAAAAGTTTTGGAACCATTGATCACATAGGTGTCCCCTTTCCTTTCAGCAGTGGTCCGCATACCAGCCACATCACTACCCGCAAAAGGTTCTGAAATGCACAAACACCCAATTTTATCGCCGCTAATACTTGGTGCCAAGTATTTTTCTTTTATTTCATGACTGCCTTCCAGATTGAGATGTGTCATTGCAAGGTAGGCGTGTGCCCACATAGCTGCCGCAAAGCCCCCAGAATTTATTTTTTGTAATTCTTCCAGAAAAATTACGGTATAGAATAAATCTAAATTCAGACCTCCATAAGCTTCGGGATAGTTGATTCCGAAGAATCCCATGTCGCCAAACTTTTTCCAAATAAAGCGTTCAATCGTTCCCGATTTTTCCCACTTGTCAATATAAGGGACGACTTCCTTTTTTAAAAAATCCTGTAAACTTTGTCTAAAAAGTTGATGTTCTTCGGTGAAGTACATGCTATTCATATGCTTATTTTCATTTAATTGAGTGTCAAATATAACTTAATTATCTCAAATTTTTGAGACGGGAAGTTTTTAACTTTTAATAGCTCCTCAAATGATTTGAAGCCATCTCTCAATGTTCTTTGCTCAATAATATAATGTGCAATCTCATAATCAATATGCTGAATAGTGACCAATTGTTCTTTTGTTGCCGTATTGAGTTTCATCTTTTCTATTGATCTTGGAGTTTTCACCGCAAAATCATTTGTGACACGCTCTATCACTTCTGGTGACAATCCGTAAATATCGTGCAGTTGGATTTCTGAAATAAAGCCTCCCTTAAACTTATTTCTATATTTAATAATGTTATCTGAGAGTTTGTCGCCGATGCCATTGACGCTTTGCAAGTCTTGGGCTGTGGCTTTATTCAAATCCATTTTTTGATCGTAGCTTTTAGCGTTATATGTTTTATGACCTGAGTTTTTAGATGGTTCTCCCCAATTACTTTTAGGTTTTGGAGTGGTGACCCAATCGGGGAACTTAAACAAGGGTGCCAATTGTGCCAGCAAAGAATCTGAAACTTTAGTGACCTGTTGAAATTGTTTGGCAGAATTAATCCATTCGTCCCGTCTCTAAATTCCAACAAACGGTCAATTTCATCGGTGGACATGCCTAGGGTGTACCCTTTAAAATCTGTAATGTAATTGGGGTTGAAAGGATAGGTCTTTGGCTTATTGTTTGCAACAGTGATCCTTTTTAACGAATCGACTTGATGCCTAAACTTTTCTAACGCTACTGTATCAGTTGGAATGTCTTCTGAAGAAAAGTCAACAAAAGCATACACGCATTGAAAGACAACAATGAGTGTTGCCAATAAAAAAATCCCATTCCGTTGACTGTTAGAAAACTTGAAATGGGATTTAAATGCCATAATATACTTTTATTTACTTGGTTCTTGCTTCTTATAAAGGAGATTAGCTTTTAACTTTTTCACATAAGAATCAAGGTCAATCTTGACTTCTGTTGACATAATGTACAATCCAATAACATTAGGGAAAGACATAGCCAAAATCATCATATCAGAGAAATCAAGAACAGCACCTAAACTTACTGAAGCACCGATTACAACAAATACGAGAAATAACATTTTATAAACGAATTCGATTTTTTTACTTTTTCCAAATAAGTAAGTCCAAGCTCTCATCCCGTAATAAGACCAAGAAATCATGGTAGAGAATGCGAATAAGAAGACAGCTAAAGCCAATACATACGGAAACCAAGAAATCTGGCTAGCAAATGCATCTGACGTTAATTGTGCTCCTACCATCCCTTCTACTTCATGCATTCCAGTAAAGATCAAGACTAATGCCGTAAGTGTACAAACTACAACCGTATCAATAAATGGCTCCAATAAAGCCACAAAGCCTTCTGACGGTGGATTATTAGTTTTCGCTGTACTATGCGCTATCGCCGCTGAACCTACACCTGCCTCATTCGAGAATGCTGCACGCTGGAACCCAACTATTAAAACACCAATAACTCCGCCTTTAAGAGCAGACGGATTAAAAGCGCCCTCAAAAATAGCCGTAAATGCCGGACCAATATTTTGGATATTCATTATAATAACGGTGAGAGATGCAAGGATGTAAATAGAAGCCATAATTGGCACTACTTTACCGGTCACTTTGGCAATGCTACTGATGCCTCCAATAATAACCACACCCACTAAAATAGCAGTCACGATTCCAAACCATAAACCATTACCTACCATAAATGGGAACTGACCTGCCAATTGCTCAAACGATTGGTTGGCTTGGAACATGTTTCCTCCTCCAAATGAAGCTCCAACGGCTAAAACAGCAAACAAACCAGCTAAAACCTTACCCGCTCCCTTCATATTACGTTTTTCAAGTCCATAACGCAAATAATTCATCGGACCACCAAAGACACGGCCATCAGGTAAGATATCTCGATACTTCACACCTAAAGTACATTCTACAAATTTCATAGACATCCCTAAAATTCCACACACGATCATCCAAAAAGTTGCACCTGCTCCACCTAAAGACACCGCCACTGCTACACCAGCAATATTACCCAAACCTACAGTTCCAGAAACAGCAGTCGCCAAGGCTTGAAAATGCGTTACCTGGCCAGGAGCGTCTGGATCATCATATTTTCCTCTTGCCAAATCGATGGCATGTCTAAAACCTCGAAAATTGATAAAACCCATTCTTATGGTAAAAAACAAAGCACCCACTACTAACCAAATCACGATAAACGGAATCGGTTTTGTCAAAGGGTCTCCATTAGGATGCGTCAAAACTATGGGCTTGTCATAAACAATTTGAGCGAAGTAGTGCGCTCCCTCTTCTATGACGTGCTTTTTATTGTCGGAGTTGTAAATGGTTTGTCCCTCCGCAATCAGATGCTTCATTTTACCTCTGACTTCAGAGTTTACGGTAATTTCCTTTCCATCTTTATCTGTTATTATTGCAATTGCCTCATTTTTGGACACTTCAGCGCCTTCTGTTTTCAGCCATTGTTTAAGAACATACTTGTTATCTACTTCATTAGTCCATTCTGGTATCCCAACTTGTTTTACATCTGCATATACCACAGGATCATAAATACCTATAGCGGCAAATGGGTCCCAAAACAAAACTGCCCCTAAAGTAGCAACTGCAGGGGTCATTGTACCATTAAAAACTTCAGTAATAGCTTGGCTCTTTACTGTAAAGACTGCCGTTTTAGAATCTCCAACAGCATCTGTAACAACCACCGTATATGGCACTCCTTCAGTCAAGCCCGTTGCCTTATTAGAGTTTAAAGGCGTGCTTTGATTACTCCATCTGTAAGTATAAGGAGGAACACCACCTGATACTGTAATACTAATAACTCCGTCGTTAATATTAGTTGAAGGATTTAACGCCTCTCCTTTGATATCAAAATCTTGAGCAAAAATTAAAACTGGTAATAATGTACTAAATAGAGCAAGAAGATAGTTCTTCATAAGTGAATTTTATGTGGTTAGTTATAATTGTTTAAAAAACACCACAAGATGCTAAAAAAAATTGATTTTATAAAAATTTGGTTGTTAAAAAGAATAATGAATCATTTAATGGTGGAGAGTGAAGTTATCTTTTAAATTTTCAACGACGTTTTATCTTATGCTTTTAGATTCAATAGTAATTTTTTAGGAAAGATAATAGCTGAACAAGTATTCAGCATTAACATTTTCGAGAGAAAATGTCATATTTCAAGAAACATTACCTGGGCTCGAATATGGAGGCGAGGTTTAGAGGATTGGTTTTTCAGTTTAATTATTTTGGGTTCCGATTAGAAATTTTCTACCAAACATACGCCAACAACAAAATCCATTATTGAAAACAGAAATTGGTATGACTTCTTCAAAGAAAACACAAATATAACAAAACTCAAAAGTTATAAGTCAAAAACAGAAGAGCGTTTGGTGTAGATTAAATCTTTGATACGCATCCAAAAAGCTATAAATAAATACAAAGTAAACCCAAAACCAAGTGTTACAAACGTGAGATACATAAATGATGTGCGCACTACTTTTGCTCTTATACCCAATCTGTCCGCAATACGCTGACATACGTAATAACCGCGTTTTTGAAAATACAATAAGGCTCTATAAAAAATGTTCATGCTGCAAGTTACTATTTTTTTGCCATTTTAGCTCTTAGATTCTATTTGACCAAAAGTGAATTGCCAATAGTACAACTCATACATCTGTTCTTGTCACAATATTCCGTTTTTAACTGAATCAAAGCTTGAGAAGTTAATGCCGAATTTGAGACAGGCCGTAAATTGTTAAAGGCCTTGATAACAGCATTTTGTTCTGAAGCAATTTTTTGAGCCATAAAAAGACTGGATTCAGAAGCCTGGTTACCTTGTTGTTTTAGGTAACAAAATCGTAACGGAAGTATTGTGTTAATGAGTAACAAATCAACGAAACTCTTTGTTAACGACTTTTTTGAAGCACGAGATGTTTTTTCAAAGGTAAAATGGGTATTCCAGAATTCAGAGGTGGTCACATGAAATAATTTATATAAAACCTCAATAGTTTCGGCAGTTATAACCTTTGTAAACAAATTAGGATGCTGATGGTAGAGACTGGCCAATTGAGACAATCTAATTGTAGGGAAATTTGGTGGTCTCAATCTGAAAAACTGAAGTGGACCAACCTGATCATTTGTAAGGTCAAACTTCTGCTTTAAAAACTGATATTCTTTAACCAAATTCAAATGATAGGCGTTTTCAATAGTTTTATCCAACAATCCCAATTGCCCAAAAAACAAGGCTTCTAACTGCAAGGG
>JBDTKP010000202.1:0-12606 GCA_039935255.1 Gelidibacter sp.
CCTCCTTAGTAGACAGTATGGGCGTAGAAATCATTGGTGAAAAAAGTAACATCAATCAAATATTAGATGTAGAGCCTATCAGCTATGTGGAAGCTGTAGAATTGGCCTTTGAAAAAATTGAGCAAAACAGCATTGTGTCCAGTTGGAAAGATTCTATGGTCAGCAGTGGCCGACTCAAGGATAGCATGTCCAAGTATGTGAATATTCCGAAATATGGTTGTTTCACAGATTATAAAGAACGTAAAGTTGTGGACATGGATAAGACTGTTAATCGCATTTGGTCTATCGGAGGATCCACAGGTTGGTACTATGGCAATTATTTGTGGAAAGTACGCGGTTATATGGACAAGATGTTTGGTGGTATCGGTTTACGGCGTGGAAGAACCCATATTTCAGAATTAAACGTAGGGGATTCTTTAGATTTTTGGCGGGTCATTTTTAGTGACAAAAAGGATAGAAAACTGTTATTATATGCCGAAATGAAACTGCCAGGAGAAGCTTGGCTGGAATTTAAAATTGAAGATGGACTACTCAAGCAAACAGCAACTTTTAGACCGCACGGATTGGCGGGGCGTTTGTATTGGTATAGCGTATTGCCTTTTCATTGGTTTATTTTTAATGGCATGATTAATAAATTGGTTGAAGTCGATTAAAAAAGACTCAAATCATCATAAAAACTCTTTTTACACGAATTAAAAATCAACTTCAAATCCTTAGCACTTTGTTTAAGAAATATGTTTTGGGATGTAAAGTCTATGAAGAAACCACACCTTCCTGAAAAGCTATGCCCTGTTTGCAATCGGATGTTTTCGTGGCGTAAAAAATGGGAATTAAATTGGGACACTGTTAAATATTGTAGTGAGAAATGCAGAAGACACAAAACAAAAATGCCCTAATATTTTTTCGGAATGATCTTCGGGTAAATGATAATGCTGTGTTGGATGCCGCTTTTACATCTGGAAAAAATATCCTCGCCGTTTATTGTTTTGATCCCAGACATTTTGAAACTACCGCTTATGGGTTCAAGAAAACAGAAAAATTCCGAGCGAAATTCTTGATTGAAACCATTTCAGATTTAAAACAAAGCCTTTTAAAACTGAATATCAATCTACTGACCTATCAAGAAAAACCTGAAACGATCATTCCAAGAGTGATTGAAGACTATAATATCAAGGAAATTCATCTTCAAAAAGAATGGACTTCAGAAGAAGTTGAAGTTCTTGAAAATATTAAAAATGTTATTTCAAAAGACGTAGAAATTTTTGAAACATACAACCAGTTTTTATACCATCCTGATGATATTAAGTTGGAGATCGCTAAAGTTCCAAAGCTGTTTACGTATTTTAGAAAACATCTTGAAAACCAATCTGGCATTCGAAAGCCCATATTAACACCCAAAATAAAACAGATTACTCTAAATGCTGAAACAACCGCTATTCCAACCTTAAAAGATTTAGGATTTGAAGGTTTTGAAGCACATCCTCATTCCGCTTTTCCATTTGAAGGTGGTGAAACTGCAGCTTTGAAACGTTTACAAGATTACTTTTTCAAAACCAAAAAACTAGGATTTTATAAAAAAACACGCAATGGACTTATCGGTACGGATTTTAGTTCGAAATTTTCGCCTTGGCTAGCCAATGGAAGTCTGTCTCCAAGAACTATTTATTGGGAAGTTAAAAGCTTTGAAAGCGAATATTATAAAAATGACTCTACCTATTGGCTCATTTTTGAATTGATTTGGAGGGATTACTTCAAGTTTATCTCCTTAAAACATGGTAATGACGTCTTTAAAATTGGAGGCATTCTGCATAAAAAATATGATTGGCATACCGATTTAAAAGTCATAGAACACTGGAAAAACGGAACAACTTCCGAACCTTTTGTCAATGCCAACATGATAGAACTGAAAAAAACAGGATGGATGAGCAATCGCGGACGGCAAAACGTCGCTTCCTATTTCGCAAAAACCCTTCAGCTCGATTGGCGGATTGGAGCGGCCTATTTTGAATCTTTATTACTAGATTATGACGTGCATAGTAATTATGGCAATTGGATGTACGTGGCCGGCGTTGGAAATGACCCCAGAGATCGCACTTTCAATGTAAAACTGCAAGCCGATCGTTATGATCCTTATGGCAAGTTTCAAAAACTATGGCTACAGGATACGCTGTTCTAAAAAACGGCTCTGAGTTTCCTGATGCTTTTTATTTACGGTTGCGAATCTCTAAGAAATAAAACAAATGAAAACATTACGATTAATTTTAGGCGACCAACTCAACAGTAAACATTCATGGTTTAAGCAAACTAATGATGAAGTTATCTATTGTTTGTTTGAAATGCGTCAAGAAACGGATTATGTGGTCCATCATATTCAGAAATTGATTGGTTTTTTTGCCGCTATGCGCGCGTTTGCCGAGCATTTGACCGTCCAAAACCATCAAGTCATTTATTTTAAAATCAACGACGAAAAAAACACTCAAAATCTTAAAAAGAATTTAGAAAAATTGATTTTAGAACATGATATTGATTGTTTTGAATATCAAGAGCCTGATGAATACCGATTGGATGAAGAGATAAAGAATTTTTGCACCGCGCATTCTATCACGTCTAAAGTTTATTCAACCGAACATTTTTACACCCAGCGAGGCGATTTAGCAATTTTTTTCGAAGGCAAAAAACAATATCTCATGGAAAACTTCTACCGAGATATGCGAAAAAAAAACGACATTCTAATGATTGCTGGTCAACCAGAAGGAGGCAAATGGAATTACGATCAAAGCAATCGGAACAAATGGAAACAAAAAGACAAAATTCCTCCTTATAAATCTTTCGATAATGAGGTTGATGATGTGGTGTCCGATATCCAAAAAGCAAATATCAAAACTATAGGTACGTTTAAAACTAAAACATTTCCATATCCCATCAATAGAAAACAAACCTTAGAGCAACTCAAATATTTTTGTGAAGAATTGCTCATTCATTTTGGCGATTATCAAGATGCAATGCACACGGACGAAATTTATTTGTTTCATTCCCGATTATCTTTTGCAATGAATCTTAAGCTTGTTTCTCCAAAGGATATCATCCAGACTGTATTAAATTATTACAGAGAACACAAGGAGGACATTGCCATTTCGCAAGTGGAAGGTTTTGTTCGACAAATTATCGGTTGGCGCGAATATATGCGCGGCATGTATTGGGCACGGATGCCAGAATTCAAAACAGAAAATGTTTTGAAAAACAAAAATGCCCTTGCCGATTTCTTTTGGACAGGCAATACCAAAATGAATTGTGTGAAGCACAGCATTAATAACTCTCTGGATAATGGTTATGCACACCATATTCAACGTTTAATGATCACTGGTAATTATGCTTTATTGACGCAAACCCATCCCGATGCTGTAGATGCGTGGTATTTGGGGATTTATGTGGATGCTGTGGAATGGGTTCAATTGCCAAACACCCGAGGTATGAGCCAATTTGCAGATGGAGGAAAAATCGCCACAAAACCATATGTTTCTTCGGGTTCCTATATCAGTAAAATGAGCAATTATTGCGACACCTGTCACTATAATAAAAATAAAAAAATTGAAGCGGATGCCTGTCCGTTCAATAGTTTGTATTGGAATTTTTTAGATGAGAAACGCGAACTCTTAGCTGATAATTTTCGAATGAAAATGATGTACAGTGTTTTAGATAAAATGAAACCAAAAGACCTTTATGACTTGATAAGCAAAGCCAAACACATCATAGCACATCAAAATGAATACTGATAAACCACATATCAACCTAGTTTGGTTAAAGCGCGATTTGCGATTAGAAGATAATGAAGCCATTTTCAATGCCATTCATTCCGGACGAAAAGTGCTTTTAGTGTATGTTTTCGAAAAAACTTTGGTGTATGATAAACATTATAGTGCACGGCATTGGGATTTTGTCAAGCAATCGTTAGTGGATTTAAACACAAGATTACTTCCTTACAATTCCAAAATTTTGATCGTGGATTCTGACATCATAGCGACGGTCAATCAATTATTGAATTTTTATCGAATTTCAGACGTGTATTCCCATCAAGAAACAGGAATATTAGTGACTTATGATCGTGACAAGACTTTTGGGCGCTTTTGTAAAAATAGCTTAATTACTTGGCACGAAAACATCCATAACGGCGTCCAACGTGGCTTGAAAAATCGTGCGCAATGGATTGAAAAGTGCAATACGTATTTCGAAATTGAACCTTTGCAATTTCAACCAAAACCAAATCAATTAGTAACGGTTGAAGCCATCAAAAATTTGGAAGAAAGTTTCAATGTGCCAAAGCTTTCAACGAACGCTGATACACCATTCCAAAAAGGAGGTCGCACGATAGGTTTGAAATATTTAGAGTCCTTTTTTGCAGGCCGGTACGAAAATTATATGTCCCATATTTCGAAACCTGAATCCGCAAGGAAAGGCTGCAGTCGGATTTCTCCTTATATCGCTTGGGGAAATTTGTCCATTAGAGAAGTTTACCATCGTGCCTATACTTTTAAGAAAACCGCAAAAGATAAAAATTCACTCGAAGCATTTATGTCCAGATTGCGTTGGCAAGCCCATTTCATTCAAAAATTTGAAATGGAACATACCATGGAAGAAGCAAGTATCAACAAAGGATTTGAAAAATTAAAAAAAGAAATTTCGAAAAGCTATCAAGAAGCATGGCGCACTGGAAAAACCGGATATCCACTTATCGATGCTTGCATGCGGTGCCTTAATGAGACAGGTTATCTTAATTTCAGAATGCGTGCATTGGTAGTCTCTTTTTTTACTCATAATTTGTGGCAACCTTGGCAAGATGCCACCACGCATTTATCACAAATGTTTTTAGACTTTGAACCTGGCATCCACTTTCCACAATTACAAATGCAAGCAGGAGAAACAGGAACGAACGCACTTCGTATTTATAATCCAGTCAAAAATAGCTACGAACATGATCCTGAAGGGATTTTCATCAAAAAATGGGTTCCTGAATTGAAAGATTTACCATTACAATTTATACATGAACCCTATCTCATGACTCCCATGGA
This sequence comes from Gelidibacter sp., assembly GCA_039935255.1. GTDB lineage: Bacteria > Bacteroidota > Bacteroidia > Flavobacteriales > Flavobacteriaceae > Gelidibacter. Next base: position 5,067 of record JBDTKP010000202.1, read on the forward strand.
TCAAATTTTCAATAATTTGCAATTAGCCGAAGATTATCCCTATCCGATTGTGGATCTTCAAAAAAGTCGAAAGAAAGCAACCGATACTTTGTGGAATCTTCGGAAAAATAGTTTGGTTATTAAAGAATCTGAACGCATTCTTAAAAAGCACACCTTACCAAATAGAAAGCTCTCTTAAATCGATAGGCTCCAAAAATCAATGCTAGCTAATCACATATGTTAATCTTTGTTTAATGTTTTGACATAAACAATGAACAAGAAGATAATTGAGCTATATTTATCCTATGATTTTGGATACCACCTATACTGATAAATCCCACGACGCCCTCATCAATGATTTGGTAGGAAAACCCTTTGGTTTTATCCAAGCTATTAAGATGAGAGGCATTGGTTCTAAACGCATGATGATTGAAGAGGTAAGCCCGAATATGAAGCAATATCTCAATACGGTTTCAGCGATCAATTATGCCAATTTAGAATTGCGACCATTTGGATTGGTTATCAGAATTAATAAAGGCTTAAAAAATTATACTTGGGCAATTCCTTACTACCACTTGGTGATTTTTAAAACCAATGGGAGCAGCATTCATGCACAAGGGAAGTTCATCAAATTTAGGACAAACATCACCTTTAAAGAAAACAAGGCTTTTTTTGACAAACTTTTGGATGAAAAAGTAAAACATGAAGTTCAATATAACATCTTACCATGAATCTAACGGAACTACAGATTGATCGCGTCATTGAAATGGCATGGGAAGACCGCACAACATTTGAAGCCATTGCCTTCCAATTTAAACTTTCTGAACAAGAGGTTATTATACTTATGCGTCGTGAAATGAAACCCAGTAGTTTCAGGATGTGGCGACAACGGGTTCAAGGACGTGCAACCAAGCATCAAAAGTTAAGAACATTTGACTCAGGTCGTTTTAAATGTTCAAGACAAAAACAAATAACACAAAATTCAATTTCCAAACGCTAATGTTGCTTTGATATGGGAAATAACATTCTAATGACAGCATCTAAAAAAGACAGTATGATTTCAGAAAAAAACTCCGACACCATTAACATTGATCATAAATTAAACGGCTATAGTGTAGCAGACATCGGCGATGACCATATGTACACAGGACTTCAAACGCCAATGAAAAAGGACGCCTTTAAACTTTCTGATGAGGAAAAAAAGGAACGCATTGCGCTTTTATTTGAAGAAATAATGGACGTGATGGGAATGGATTTAACGGATGACTCCCTAAAAGGGACACCGGATCGCGTGGCAAAAATGTACATCGATGAGATTTTTTCCGGTTTAAATCCCGCCAACAAACCGAAAATTGCCTTATTCGATAATAAATACCAATACAATCAAATGTTGGTAGAGAAAAATATCACCTTTTATTCCAATTGTGAGCATCATTTTGTTCCGATTTTCGGAAAAGCACATGTGGCCTATATCTCATCTGGAAAAGTTATTGGATTATCGAAACTGAATCGACTTGTTCAATATTATGCTAAACGTCCGCAAGTTCAGGAACGTTTAACCAATCAAATCGCAGAGGATCTTAAACACATATTGGGAACGGAAGATATCGCGGTCATACTTGACGCTAAACATTTATGCGTTTCATCTCGAGGGATCAAAGATGAATCCTCGGCAACAGTTACCTCCTATTACGGCGGGAAATTTGGCACACCAGAGAAAATCGCAGAATTGCAAAACTATTTAAAAAGTTAAGGTTATGGATATCATTAATGAAGCACTCGAATTTGAACAGCAAAAATTGAGATCACTTTCTACAAGTGATCGCATTAAAATTTCAAGAAAAGCTAAAGCTTTGGTTTTAGGTTTAAATGAAATTTATAAACGTAAAAAAGATGATCATATCATGGACATTATGAAGCGCATAACCGTTATCAAACGAAAAGTGGAGAAACGCCTTCACGGGAAATCCTTGTTGACCTAAATACATATACTGTTTAATTTTAAGGACATTTAAAATTCAATTGAATCTATCCATAGTGATGGGCTATTTTAATAAATAAGCGTCAGAATGAATTTTGAAGTTCGACAAGATATATTATAATCTATTTATAAATAAAAATTAAATGAAAACCCTCATCATCATTGGAGGCAGCAAAGGCATTGGTAAAGCTATAGCTCAAAAACTCCTGCCCAGCCATTACATTATCAATATCAGCCGCACGGTTCCTGAATATGAACATGCACATCTTACTCACTATTCATGTGACATATTAACGGATGATTTACCTATAATTGAAAAAGCTGACGGATTGGTCTACTGTCCGGGAAGTATCAATTTAAAACCTATCAATAGGTTGACTTTAGACGACTTTAGAACAGATTTTGAAATTAATGTGATTGGTGCTGTTAAAAGCATACAAACGTATTTAGATATTCTTAAGAAAGGCAACGCTCCTTCAATTCTATTATTTAGTACAGTTGCGGCCAAGTTAGGAATGCCTTTTCATGCCAGTGTTGCCACATCGAAATCGGGTGTTGAAGGATTGGTAAAATCATTAGGTGCCGAAATGGCAACCACCTTACGTATCAATGCCATTGCTCCAACGGTTACCGATACCGATTTGGCCTCGAAATTATTACGTAATGAAAAAATGATTGAGAACATCACAGAACGCCATCCTCTTAAAAAAATATTAAAGCCTGAAGAAGTCGCAGATATGGCTGAATTCTTACTCTCTGAAAAATCCAGTTCTATTTCAGGCCAGATTTTTGAACTGGATTGTGGCATTGTATCCTTCAAAATATAAAATTTTTCACTGAACATTTCGAACAAAAAAACCTGTCAATTCTGAACTTTCAGCATTGACAGGTTTTTGAATAAACAAGTGACGTCACAAAATATTGTGACGCCACTAAAGATTTAAAACTTATTTACTTTGCTCCCCACTCTTTTAAGGAATCTGTATTCATTTTGATATAATCTTCGTTTCCTGCTTCTTTAGAGGCTGCCAATGATTTTTTAGCAATTGCAATCGCTCCTTTTTTGTCGCCTGCTTTTGCATAAATCAAAGATTGTTGTCTCAATTGGTAAAATGCAGGCTTAGGAGTCATAGACATTGCCTTGTCAATCCAAGTTTTAGCTTGCTTAGCGTCCTTTCCTTCTTGTAAGTAATAGACAGCGGCCGCATAATAATCACCAGCACCAGGACCTTTCATGATTTTATCGATATTTGCACCCACCATTTTATCTGTTGGCACTTCAAACTTTACACCCGCATACACATTGGCCCACATTATGCCGATCGTTGCTCCATTACTTGTTAAATCATCAAAACCCATCGTAAAGGTTTCGATATCCATTGGCATTGGATAAACTTCTGCCATAACTTTCGCAGCAATTTTTGATTCATCGAGTTCTTGTGGCGCTCCCCAATTACTAGCGTTAGAATAAAATACAATTTCCCAATTGTTTTCGTTGGGAATTGCAAAAAGTGCATAGCTTCCGGCCTTTAAGTCCTTACCTCCTACAGTTACATCGGTACTAAACGTGATTTTCGTATTGTTATTTGCACCCAAACGCCATACCTTACCATAAGGCACTAAATCACCAAAAACAGTACGTGCTCTCATATTTGGACGCGAATACTCTAAGACCACATCGGTTAATCCTACCGTTTGCTCCACTTTAGAAAATGGACTAGGCTGTGGTGTTTGAATCTGAGCACTTGCTGCAAAAGTCATTACAAATACCGCAAGACATAGCATAATTTTTTTCATAATAATTTATTTTTTAGATGGTTATTTAATATAATAGGTAAAATTACAGCTTTTAAAACCCTGAATTGTTAATGAAATATTAAATTAATTACACCATCAAGGCTATCTTATTGACACCCATTCGTTTAAAACAAAGCTAATTAACTAAATCTACAATGTTAAATATTGTTTAATGTAATATGTAAAATATTGAACATTGTGTATATTCGCATTTAACATAAAAATTATGGGAAAAGAGAATAACACTTCAAATCAAGATATCATTAATGAAGCTCTTGAATTTGAACAGCTAAAACTAAGATCGCTTTCTACAAGTGATCGCATAGAAATTTCTAGAAAAGCCAAAACCTTAATATTAGGCTTAAATGAAATTTATAAGCGTAAAAAGGATGAACAAATAATGGACATCATGAAACGATTGACGGTAATAAAACAAAAAGTTGAAAAACGACTAAAAGGAAAGCCCCTGACTGCAACGAGCTAGTAGGGTTTTTGCTGTCAGAATTATAAGTGCGCATTAAGAAAATTATATCAAACATGAAAATCAACTAATTAGTGAAGCTCTTTAAATTGTTCCTCCTATTTCTATTCATCAATTTTGGTGCTTTAGGACTTGGTGTTTTACTCATGGGAACTGGAGCCACTAGCGATTGGTATACCTCAATGAACCAAGCCCCTTGGACACCTCCAAATTGGGCTTTTGGTGCTTCTTGGGCTTTTATAATGCTATGTTTTTCACTATATATGGCTTCTCTTTATGTTAAAAACCCCACAAATAAAGTAATTACACTTTTCATCATTCAATTTATTTTGAATGTCACATGGAATTTTGTTTTTTTCAATCAGCATTTGGTGGCCATTGCATTAGGGATTATTATAGCCTTGACATTTATCATTACCGCATTTTTGGTAACCTATTTAAAATTAATGAAGGCGCGAACACTACTAGTTATGCCTTATTTTATTTGGATTTGTATAGCAACTTCACTTAACCTATTCATTTTCATAAATAACTAAAAAACTGTTCTTACCATCATCCTCAAGAATGGAGAGAACATCCTTCCGGATAAAAATTGCAACACATCATAAGTGCACCATCGTGCCATAAGCATTAAAATACCGTGGAACTTCCTACTACATGCAACAAACTTAAAATCAACACTCCTTTATTCTAAGCAATCGAAATTATATATTTTTAGACTATGAAACAACCTATTAACATCTTCTGGTTCCGTCGTGATCTAAGATTGGAGGATAATGTCGGTTTTTACGAAGCCTTGCGATCAGAACACCCAGTATTGCCTTTATTTATTTTCGATTCTGAAATATTAGAAGGACTTCCTGAACACGACCCCCGCGTGACTTTCATTTTTGATACTCTTCAAAAAATGAGAAAGATCCTTCAAACTAAATATGACAGCAGTATCGGAATATACCATGGTAAACCTTTGGACATTTACAAAAAGTTGGTAACTGAATATGACATTGCAACCGTCTACACCAATCACGATTATGAGCCATATTCACAAAAGCGTGATACCGATATAAAGAACTTTCTGGCAGAAAAAAAAATTCACTTCAAAACCTATAAAGATCAAGTTATTTTTGAAAGAGATGAAGTTGTCAAAAAAGATGGGAAACCATACGTAGTTTATACCCCATACATGAAAGTTTGGAAAGAGAAGTTCAAATCTATTGATTTGGAGATTCTTGATACGCATTCTCATCTCTCTAATCTTGTTAAAAACACTAGGCTACCCAATTTGAGTTTGACTGATATTGGTTTTAAGAAATCGACACAAATAATAGCGGATTATGAAGTGACACCAACTGTCATTCAAGATTACGAAAAAACCAGAAATTTCCCTGCCCAAGATAGCACGTCACGATTAGGACCACATTTACGCTTTGGAACAGTAAGTGTTCGTGAGATGATAAAAAAAGCAACCGCAGAACAGAATGAGATTTTCTGGCAGGAACTCATTTGGCGCGAATTTTTTATGCAAATTCTTTGGCATTTCCCAAACACCGTTCACGAAAGTTTTAAGCCCAAATACGACCGTATAGAGTGGCGCAACGATGAAGCCGAATTTAAAAAATGGTGCGAAGGTGAAACAGGGTATCCATTAGTAGATGCTGGGATGCGACAATTGAACGCTACTGGTTTTATGCACAATCGTGTGCGCATGTTGGTGGGAAGTTTTTTATGTAAACATCTATTGATTGATTGGCGTTGGGGCGAAGCTTATTTTGCCGAGAAACTGCACGATTACGAAATGTCGAGCAATATTGGTAATTGGCAATGGGTTGCGGGCAGTGGCGTTGACGCAGCACCCTACTTCCGAATTTTTAATCCCACCACTCAAATTGAAAAATTTGATAAAGATTTAAAATATATTCATAAATGGGTGCCAGAGTTTCAGGAACTCACATACGCTCCTCAAATGGTGGACCACAAAGAAGCTAGAGAACGCTGCTTGGTAACCTATAAACGTGCTTTGGCTTAAGATTTGTAGTTTCGAAACTAATTAAAGGCCTTCAAATTAAATTTGGAATGCTTTTTTATTGAAGTTGAGTCGTTGAAATGGCTTCAGAATATAAGAGTATAAGATCTAGACGCAGATTCAATGCGCTATAAATAGACCTATAAAAAGAAGGATCATGAAATTTCTAATATTTTCGAGATTCGCTTATCTAAAGGAACAACAAAACCATCTGATAAAATTCTTAACACTTTTGAAGACATAACTTAACTTTCTTCTGATCTTAGTTCTATTTCTTTAATTCACGAAGTGATTCGCACAGAAGACTATCCATTGGAAGTCAACATCTCGGGACAAGATAAAAAATCGCTTATTATAATTCCAGGATTTGGGTTGTCAGGCGACGTTTGGAAAGAAACATTTTCAAAATTAGAAAACGCCTTTAAATTTTACAACCTAAACATACAGGATATGCAGGCGTTGCGAAAAAGTCAGACATGACTTTTGAGTATTGGAAAATCGAAATCGTAAAGTGTATCAAAATCGAAAAAATAAAAGATTCGGTTCACAGTGGAGATAGTATGGGTGGAGTTTTAGCGCTTGCCATTACACCCGATTGTTCAGTTCTTATCGGTATTTTATTAATCTAAAAACCGCTTTTGTAGCCTAATAATAAACTAAAAACAGAACAATTCGTCTATGCTCCCAAAGGATTGAATTTTATCATGTCTGACCACTAGGATTGGTATTTTGAACAATTGAATTTTATACAAAAAAAGCCATTATTTCTAACGGCTTTTTTTGTTTATTTATGTTCATAGAATTAACTCACTCGGGTTATTTTAGCTCCAATGGCTCGCAAACGCTCATCAATGCGCTCATACCCTCTATCAATCTGTTCAATATTATGAATGGTGGAGGTTCCTGTTGCGGACAAAGCAGCAATCAATAGTGAAATCCCAGCTCTAATATCTGGAGAAGTCATCGTTGTTGCTTTTAAGCTCGACTTAAAATCATGTCCGATCACTGTTGCACGATGCGGATCACATAAAATAATTTTAGCCCCCATATCAATCAGTTTATCAACGAAGAACAAACGACTTTCAAACATTTTTTGGTGTACCAAAACAGCACCTTTGGCTTGTGTGGCAATTACCAATACAATGCTTAGTAAATCTGGGGTAAATCCAGGCCATGGCGCATCCGAAACGGTTAAAATGGAACCGTCGATATAATTTTGTATTTCGTAACCGTCTTTATGTGCAGGAATGTGAATATCATCTCCTTTTCTCTCAATGGT
>JBDTKP010000203.1:0-13833 GCA_039935255.1 Gelidibacter sp.
TTATAAAAAAATAGCCCAGTACAAACTCGATAAAATAGACAGCCTGCTTCAAGATACAGGCATTGTTAGGAACAAACTAAAAGTTCATGCAGCAATTGACAATGCGAAAGCCTTTATGATCGTACAGGAGGAATTTGGCTCTTTTTCCAATTATATATGGGGATTTATTGATGGTAAACCGATCAAAAATAAAGTCAAGAATTATAAAGAAGCGCCGCCAACCACCACAGTAAGTGACAACATAAGCAAAGATTTAAAAAACCGAGGTTTCAAGTTTGTAGGCTCAACGGTGATATACGCTTATATGCAGGCTGTGGGTATGGTTAATGATCATGAGGTGCATTGTTTTAAATATGATGAGATTTAATACCAAAAAGTCAAATTACACGTCTGCCGTCAGGCAGGCACATACCAATGGTTTTGACTAGGATCTGGAATTTTAAAAATCGGAATTCCCTCTGAGATATTCCAAAAAATCTTTCCTTCTAATTTCCTCAGCCCCTAAACTTTTCAAATGTTGGGTGTGCACTTGGCAATCGATAATTCTATAATTCGTGTTTTGAATAAAACTGATAAAAGCCACTTTACTGGCATTACTTACTTTAGTGAACATGCTTTCCCCACAAAACACGCCGTTACCCAAATCCACACCATATAAACCACCGACCAATTGTTCGTTCTGCCATACTTCAACAGATTTCGCATAACCTAATTGATGGAGTTTAGTGTAGGCATTGATCATTTCTTCCGTAATCCATGTACCTGCTTGCCCCCATCGCTTTGTCTTCGAACACTCTCTTATCACTGCTTTAAAATCCTTATTGACCGTTACTGTAAAACTTTTATTTCGAAGTACCTGAGCCATGCTTTTTGAGACTTTTAATTGGTCGGGAAATAAGATAAATCTGGGATCTGGAGACCACCACAAAATCAAATCTTCATCGCTATTGAACCAAGGAAAAATGCCACTTCTATAAGCTAAAAGCAAACGGTCCACAGACAAATCGCCACCAACAGCTAACAAACCTTCTTTTGAGGCATAGGATATGTTTGGAAACTCAAGCTTATTTGTTAGTAATATCATGTTTTTTTCTAGATGATAAATATGACAAAAAAACCTCAATGCTTGAAACATTGAGGTTGATTTTATTATATGTCGCTTTTGCGTTTATGACATTTCCACCTTCCTGTCGCCGACAAGCAGACCTGGAATTGAAAAACTAATTAAAACGGTAGATCGTCGTGATCCTCCTCATTTAAATCATTTGCTGGTTGAAACGCTTGTGCTGGTGCTACCGGAGGCATACCACCAGAAGGGGCGTCTTGCGCTCCTTCAATACGCCATCCCTGGATAGAGTTGAAGTATTTCGTTTCACCTTGTGGATTCACCCATTCTCTTCCTCTCAAATTGATGCTCACTTTTACATTTTGACCAACCTGATAACTGTTTAACAAATCTGTCTTATCCTGTACGAACTCAACCATAATATGTTGAGGATATTGCTCTTCTGTAGTCAATACTACCTCTCTTTTTCTGAACCCATTACCTCCAAAAGTTTGAGTTTCTCCTATCATTTTGATTTTTCCTTGTACTTCCATTTGACTAATTTTTTATTATTCTATATTACTATTTTCGTATATTTATTTCAACTCTTTTTGCTTCTTCATTACGAAAGCAACAACTTCCATGCACTTTCAACATCACCATAGCTCAAATAATTCCTGGCCATTTTATGTTTTTCTCGATGTGACATCTCGTTTATATCGGGATGATGCTCCGCAATACTTTTGACAAAATCTGCAATAGTCTCCGCTGTTGGCAAGGCTTCAATATTACCTAACATTCCTAAATCATTACCAGTAAAAATCATACTGTTTTTAATCTCCTCTGGCATAGTGTCAATACCAATCCCATGTGTTTGAAGTGGTTTTGGAACCTCAAAAAAGCCAGTTCTAGCTCTGCTGTAATAATCACCACCAGCTCTTGCCACCAAATCTAACTTTTCTTGGTCGATTACCTGATTGCTATCCAAAACTTCTTTAGAAATATGCAGTTTTATGACTTCACAAATTATCAAATTACCTGCACCTCCCTCAGTCCCTAATTTGATGATATCATTAACCTTACATTCCATTTGAATTGGAGATTCTGCTACCCTAAACGGCTTAACAAGATCTGACTTTAACATGGTCAAACCAGCTTTATCAAATTCGTTAATGTCTTTTTCATACTCTGTACTACTCAAAGAGGCTTGGTGAACGAGATCATAATTTACAATATTAATGACCACTTCTCTAGTAGCTTCCACGTTTTCTAAGGTATGTTTTACACTATTATCTCTCACGCGCCTTGCAGGTGAAAAAATGAGTATTGGCGGATTTGCACTAAACACATTAAAGAAACTAAACGGCGATAAATTAGGATTTCCATCAACATCCACAGTACTTGCGAAGGCTATTGGACGCGGAGCCACAGCACTCAACAAATAACTATGTAGCTTGCCTGTAGACAGGTCTTTAGGATCAAAACTTACCATCTTAAAACTTATTAATTGCAAATGTAACCATATTGTGAAACCTACAAAAATGATTTAGAGGAAGAATCAAACAATAATATTAACATAATCGCATTACATAAGTAGCGCTTAATAAATTATAGTTTAAAAGATTTTCTATTTGGCGATTTCTTTAAGTATATTTAAATTACAAATGTATTGATGTCTTACACTATGAACCGAAATATTTTACGGTGGATTATTATTGCCTCTTCTTTCATCATCATTTCTCTAATTCTATGGAACACTTATATCTTTTTTCAGAATTTTAAGGCCGAAGAGCGTATCAAAATGCAAAATTGGTCCTTTGCACAATCTGAATTCCTAAAATCTGACACTGAAGAAAATGTTGACCTCACCCTAAAAATATTGGGGAGCAACAACACGACGCCCATGTTAGGCATTTATAAAGATGGTAGTTTAGGGACTTATAAAAACATCGATAAGAGCGAAGTGAAGGATTCGCTCCATGTTAAAGAGCTCATTGAGAAATATAAAAGCGAAAACAACCCCATTGATGTGTATTATAATAAAGAGATTTATTATACCATATATTATGGCAATTCACCATTAATTAATAAACTAAAATATTATCCGTTGGCATTATTGCTGATTATTGTGCTTTTCGCAGCAGTAGTTTATTTTTTCTATCGGAGCTCAAAAATTGCCGCCCAAAACAAACTTTGGACTGGAATGGCCAAAGAAACGGCACATCAAATTGGTACGCCGCTATCGTCATTAATAGGATGGACCGAAATTTTACGTTCAGAAGATGTCAATCCTTCTTATCTTTTAGAAATTGAAAAAGACATCCTGCGCTTGCAAACCATTACGGATCGCTTTAGCAAAATAGGCTCTATTCCCACGCTACAAAAAGCTGACATTGTGCAAGAAACCGTAGATTCTTATGAATATTTAAAAGCGCGTTCCAGCAAATTAATTGATTTCGAGATTCATGCACCAGAACATCCTATTTATGTCGATTTGAATCCACAACTTTATAGCTGGACCATTGAAAACTTAGTGAAAAATGCCATTGACGCTATGAAAGGCAAAGGAGGCTTAAAAATAACCCTGATTGAAAACGAAAAGCACGTGAAAATCACAGTATCCGACTCAGGAAAAGGGCTTCCAAAAAGCCTGTTTAACAAGATTTTTGAACCCGGCTTTACAAGTAAAAAAAGAGGGTGGGGCTTGGGACTATCACTCGCAAAGCGCATTATTGAAGATTATCATAACGGCAAAATAAAAGTACTTCATTCAGAAATTAACAAAGGGACGACCATGCAAATTTCATTGAAAATAATTCCGTAGATTTGGCCCATGGATGCAAAATTTTTCACGTTAAAAGAAGTCGCGTTAAATAACAATTGTCCCGAATGTTATTCTAAAGACGGATTGCAATTGACTTTTAAACAGCGTTTTATTGAAAGCTCTTTTTATAGAGCCATTTCTAAAGAAACTTCTTATTCCCTATTTTGTGATGTCTGCAAAACTATGATTTCTCCAGCGCGATGGACAAACGATATTGAGTTGGTTTTTGAATATCAACAACGTGCATCGCCTCCAAAACAATCCTCTTTTAAATTGAAAACACTGTCCTGGGCTTTAATTGGGGTATTGGTAACACTAATCTTAATTTCTGTGCTTTTTATTTTAGATGTTTTTTGAGGAGTAGAAGTTCTCAAACCAGCTAAATAATTATTTTTAAGAGGTACTCAACTTTAGACCCACTGAAAAAACGAGATTAGATCGACAATCGCATTTCAATGCTCCAACTTAGCGAATTTTAAAACGCGGGCCTCACTAGCTTATAATTGATCTGAAATAGCTTTAGCTATAGCTTCAAATTCCTTCTTTTCCAATTTAACCTTTTTCGTAAAACGCATATCATCCATGGTATGTAACGGAATCAGATGTACATGCACATGCGGCACTTCTAAACCAACAACAGCCATCCCAACCCGTAAACAAGGCACTGCTTTTTTTAGCGCGATGGCGACACTTCTTGAGAACTCCATTAAACCTATATAAGTAGATTGATCCAAATCAAAGAGTTGATCTACTTCAAGCTTAGGAATACAAAGCGTATGCCCTTTTGAATTAGGGTTCACATCTAAAAACGCCAGAAAATCTTTTGTTTCAGCAACTTTGTAACATGGAATTTCACCATTGACTATTTTCGTGAATATTGATGCCATATGTTGTGGGTTGTGGGTTGTGGGTTAAAAATCGATACTCGTTATTCAACAATCGTCACTCTTTTTTCTTTGTGCTTTGCTAAATATAAAAAGAAAATTCCTGTTAGAACTGATCTTAACAGGAATGTTGTGTTTTTAAAAGGATAAGTTCTAGTGAACCTAAAGGTTTCCTAGCCTCACTTCGACAAGATCAGCAGCTACCACGGAGGAATTTCTTATCTCGAAATCTCGAGGATTTCAAATTTAAGAATGCCATTTGGTACTTCAATATCGGCAACTTCACCCACTGTTTTGCCTAAAAGGCCTTTCCCGATAGGAGAATTCACTGAAATTTTACCTGTTGCCAAGTCGGCTTCGCGATCAGCCACCAAAGTGTAGGTCACTTCCATGCCGTTAGTTTGGTTTTTTATTTTAACTTTTGAAAGCACCAATGCTTTGGTACTGTCTAATTGCGATTCATCAATCAAACGCGCACTCGAAAGTATAGTTTCAAGTTTGGATATTTTCATTTCCAACATGCCTTGCGCTTCTTTGGCTGCATCATATTCCGCATTTTCACTCAAATCACCCTTATCCCTAGCCTCCCCAATTGCACGTGATGCATTTGGACGTTCGACGTCTTTTAATTGATTGAGCTCTTCTCTCAAATTTTTCAGACCTTCTGCAGTGTAATAAGATACTTTAGTCATAATTTTTTCATTTTACTGTATATAAAATATGCTGAAACCCCGTTTTGGAGAACAGCATAAAAAAAATCCCGCTAGCACGAGATATAAAACAAATATACAAAATATTTACATCAACTTTGAGATTGTTGTAAATTGCAAGACAATATTATGTGCGATGAAACAATTTTTATTATTTGCCAGCTTGATTTTTCTAACTTCCTGTAGCAGAAACAACAGCGATGAGAATTGTAAATTTCTGGTCAATGCCGCTGTGAATGTCTCCATTAATATGAATTTACCACAATACAGTCAATTGAAGTTTACCAGTAATTCAGTTTATGTGGCCAATCAAGGTAACAAAGGGGTTATTGTAATGAACGTTGGTAGTGGTTTTCGTGCATGGGACGCTGCTGATCCTAACCATGAGCAAAGCAGTTGTTCATTACTGACAATTACTGGCGCCAAAGCAGTTTGTGGTTGCATTGACGCCAATACTTATAATTTGTTTACAGGAAGCTCAATGGGGCAACAATTACCTTGTGGACTTAAGGAATACCGTGTGAGCCTGTCAGGAAACTCCCTTATTATTACCAATTAGAATTTTAAGGTCGCGCCAATTAGAAAATTAATAGTGGCTTGCGGGAAATAACCAGCACCTTCTATGGTTGTCACTTTATTCGCATCGGTCCAATCGTCATCAAACGTGTAATAAAATCCATTGGAAACATATTTCACATTAAAAATATTGTTCACTAAACCAGAAAACAGTATCGATTTGAGAATCGGTTTTTTGCCCGAATCGTCTTTAGATTTTAAAACCCAGTCGTAAGTCACATTCAGATCATTCACAAAATAAGCGTCTAATTTGGATTTTTGAGAATCACTATTCCCCATAAATTGTTCGCCCACATATTTGCTTAATAAACTGATTTGGAAGGACTCTTTTGGCTGAAACACTAAAGCGTTTGATGCCACCAAATTTGGCGAAAACGAAATGTTTGTTTGGCCCAGATCGACTAACACACCATCACGCTCTATGACTGTTTTTTTGGTTTTATTAGAACTTACAGTGACACTCGGTTGCAAACGCCATTGTGAAGTCAATTTCATTCCCGCCTCAACTTCCAGCCCTAAACGGTAGCTATCACCACTATTGGTTCGGATAGGATTTCCGGTACTGTCAAGTGCTCCAGTCAATACCAACTGCTCGTTATATAACATATAGTAAACGTTGGCATTAATTTGAAATGCAGGCTCGTCGTATCTCCATCCCAATTCAAAGTCATTCAGCTGCTCTGGCTTGACGTCGCTATCATTTTGAAAATCCTTCCGACTTGGTTCACGATTGGCTCTAGCGTAAGAAAAATACAAAGCATTCGCTGGATGAAATTGGTAAGTCAATCCTGTTTTAGGATTGAAGAAGTTATAGGTTTCGTCTATTTCCATGAGTACACTGTCAGAATTCAGTCCAGTTGTTTTATAGCCAACATTACGGAACTGAACATCACCATAAAGACTCAAATGCTCGTCAACACGAAAAGTCGCTTTTGCGAATGTACTCGCGTCTGTTTTCTTTCCATTACCATCGTAATAGCGATGTCCTTTTGGTGTATTCCCTGCGTATTGCGCCCAAATTACTTCACCAAAATGATCACCACTATAGGTGCTATATGAGGAGCCAAAAGACAGATCCAAACCGTTTGTTTTGTAATTGGCATTGGCATTAAATACATAAAAATGATTGTCCAACCATCGACGACGGACCAAATCACTACGCGTTATGCTTTCGCCACCAAGAACGATGTTTTCCATTCCATATTGAACTAGTTTTTGCTTTTCCTTATATTGCTCAAAAAAGCCTAAACCACGTGTGTAATTCAACCCTAAAGTTGTAGACCAATTCTTGCCTAAACGTTCGTTCCAATGCAGTTGGTAATGATCTTGACTATAATCGTCAATTTCGTTATCGTAAAACTGAACATTTCCGTTCGCATCTTTATGAATTCCAGCAGTGTTAAAAGTTCTGTCGTTTTTTAAAACCTCCAAATCTTCCAAACCATTCCAAGCTTGATACGTCACTTCTTGACCTCCAAAAACAACCGCTTTGATCAATCGATCGGTATCAACATAAGCACCTTGTAAGAAATAAGATTTTAAATCTGAAGTTGCACGGTCAATATAGCCATCAGATTTAATATTCGATAATCGACCCGAAATTTCGAAATGATCGTTTAAACGCCCTGTTGAGAACTTAACCGTGTGCTTATGGGTGTTATAGCTTCCGAAACTATTCGCGATTTCTGCGCTAGCATCCTTAGATAAGCCTTCCGTTAGCACATTAATACTTGCTCCAAAAGCACCAGAACCATTGGTTGAAGTTCCAACCCCCCGTTGCAATTGCATACTTTGTGTTGAAGAAGCAAAATCACTCAAATTTACCCAAAACGTACCCATGGATTCTGCGTCGTTAAACGGAATACCATTGATCGTAATATTGGTCGATTGCGCATTAATACCACGCACCCGAATCCCAGTATATCCAACACCTGCTCCAGCATCTGTCGTCGTAACCACCGATGGCAAAAAGTTAAGAAGCATAGGAATATCCTGACCTAGATTTCGTTTTTCTAAATCTTCTTTAGAAATATTGGAGTGCGTAATTGGTGAATTTGAACCTACACGCACGGCATTGACTAAGACTTCATCTAAAATTTCTGTTGTTTCGTTAATGACGATATCCAATACTAAATCGCCATTAAGATCAAAAGTTTTTAGAATAGGCTGTGTGGTGAGATAACGAATTTCTAAAGTATGTTTTCCTTGAGGTAATTCCAAAACATAATGTCCGTCCAGACCTGTTTGCGTCCAGATTTCGCTAGACTTCATCTTAATACTCACCCCAGCGAGTGGTTCATGATTTTGTTGGGTCACTCGCCCTGAAACACGATAATTCTGGGCAAAAGCTGAAAAGCTAAAGGACGTCAAAACAAATAATAAAATAAATTTTAAAGATGGTTTGTACCGACTGTGAGCCGGTTGATTTGTGAATACAGATTTCATTCGAATAAAAAATTTTAAACGAATAAAAAGAGGTAATTATTCTTGTTAGTTAGCTATTTGTTGTTATCGTTTCAAGTAGATCATCAAAATGACCAAGTTGATACAATTAAAACTAATTGGCGAATATCGCCCCTACCTGACGGCAGGCAGGTTTTCCTAAACAGCATTACCTGTTCTAGGTTCAATGGGTATGATCTCAGCCAAAAAAATTGTTGATCGTTGAATTCTGATTATTGATTGTTGAACATATAATTCGTCAATCGGCAATCGTCACTCATCAATCGGCAATCATTTGAGCACCCCTTTTTTGAGAACGCTGCAAAGATAAGGATCAATTGAGAATTAAAAAGTAAGAATGAATAATTATTTAGTCAACCGGATAGGAGGTCGAGATTACTCCAAAAAATGCTTCGGAAAATGTCTCGCAATAGGCGTAGAGGAAAAAGGAAGTTGAAATTTGGAATTAGTTGCAGCTCCATCATTATAGAAACTCCTTATTAAGCACAATGAATATCATTAGAAATCAGCATTCTACAATTTCTCTCGCAGAGACGCAGATAAAAAAAATCGACCTATCAAGGTTTTGATTTTAACTAAAACTCAAATCTCTCACTCCAACTCCGGCGGTTTTCTATTTGTTTTTTTATCCGAGACTTTACGCTTTGCCTTTAATCGTTTTCTAACAACCGCTCGTGGCGTTTTTGTTGGTAAACGTTTTTTCGGAATAATTAATCCTTTTTCAATGAAATCAAAGAAACGTTGAATAACAAGTGTTTTATTTTTATGCTGGCTTCTGCTTTCTTCACATTGCAACAAAAGAACATTTTCTTTAGTAAGCCGATTGCTTATAGATTGCTTTAATAATGCCTTTTCATTATCTGTAAGCCCAAGTGATACTTCCAAATCAAAAATAAGCTCAACTTTTGAGGCCACCTTATTGACATTCTGACCGCCAGCACCAGAGCTTCGAACGGCTTTAAATTGTAATTCTGATTGTAGAATGTCTTTGTTCATGGAAATATTTTAGACACAGATTTCAAGGATTAGCATCGATTTTAAAATAATAATTATTATAATGTTCCTCAAAATCTACCAACTACCACCTGCTTGCTTGTCTGTATTTTTTGCGAAAGAAGACGGCCAACTGAAGACTGCAGGCTGCTAATTGCAGACTATTTTATCTGATGTGTGGCCTTCAACAAATCGGTGACGGTTTTTACAGGATTAAACGTGATAAGCGGCACCTCGACAAAAATGGTATTCCAACTTGCCATACTGCCGTTCCAAAGTCCGGGCAACTCCAAAGCCTTTAAATCTCTGCCTGCATTTGTTTTCATGGTAATGAAGGCTGTTTTGTGGTCAACAAATTTTTGCAAGTCAAAACCTTCTCCTTTATAATTCCTAATCCCACATACCAAATCGACAGGATTAAAATGCGTTGCGTTTTTTAGAATTTCCTTTTGGCCCTTACTCTTTTTGTTAATTTGTGCGGATTCCACAATCTGAAGAGATATCTGACCATTTTCTTCCTTTACCCAAAATGGACCTCCACCTGGTTCGCCTTCATTTTTAACCATCCCGCAAATACGGATGGGCCTGTTTAATTTTTCTAACAGATATTCGATTTGGTATTTTGTTGAATATTTCTCGAATTCGACATTAATCACCACATGCAGCTTATTCACCATAAAGTTGGCGATTTCATCGATTTTTGCTTCAGAAATGTCCTTGTTTTCCAAAAGCTTCAAATATTCAAAAACCTGATGCTGGATTTCAAGCAACATTCCGGCCAGCATCTTTTTATTTTCAGCGACTTCATTCTCATATTTGTACACCACGACATTGTCAATGTTCTTTATAAAAACGACATCTGCATCCAGTTGTCCCAAATTCTCTAAAAGGGCGCCATGGCCAGAAGGCCTGAACGACAATTGCCCATCCTCCTCTCTAAAAAGCTCATTATCCGGAGTGACTGCAATAGTATCAGTAGATTCCTTCTGATAGGAAAATGAAATATGAAATTTGGTATTTGTTTTACGTTCAATGATTTCTTGCACACGTTCAAATTCTTCATCAAAAATATCTTTATAACGTTCAGAAATTGTAAAATGCAAAACCGATGTATTATTTGTAGAGGCATATAATGCTGCTTCAAATAAATGTTCGACAAAAGCAGTAGCTGAGTGTCCTTTATACTCGTGAAACGGTAACAAACCTTTTGGATAAAAACCGTAATTCATTTTCTCCTCGTCCAACATGGTTTTAACAAACAACAACTTTTGCTTATCGTCGGAAAAGGACTCATATTCTGGATAAAAAACCTTTAATTGCTCAAGAACTCTTTCATAAAAAGGTAACTTTTCAAGCCCCATAAAAAAAAGGGACAAATCAGTATCCTTGTTTCTATTGATAAATGAATTTATAGTTTCGGTCTCAGGAATATATTCGTCTATAAATTTGAACAATGTTTTGAACATCCGTGTTGCTGCGCCAGATGCAGGAACAAATTTGGAGATGGAAACACTATGGCGTTTCGATTCAAAATAATTAATATAATGGGACTTTTCAGCTTCGGAGCATTTAACAATACCATTGTTAATGGTTGCCGCTGCACTAAGTTTCGCAAAGGGCACTCCCGTTTTAAAAAGATCAAGTTGCGCTTGAACTTTAGCTAGGGTCAAACCTTTACTTTCAATTTGCTGTATGTCGTTTTCTGTAAGTTTCACGTCTTGTTTTTTATAAGTTCATCAATTTGAGCTATGGCGAATTTAAGTCGTTCTTCCATAGTTCCTTTTAATAATACATAGGGCTTGTCATAGCCTTTCAAAGTGTTTTCAAAAGCCGCAAACATCGCTTCTCGTTCATGAGGTTTATCCCTTAAATTATCAGCTTCCCAGGGGATGTCAATATAAGTCAAAAAGTACAAATCATAAATGTTTTCAACGGCATATTTTTCCAATACAGGATCACATACCCCGCCGTAATATGCTTCTGAATACACCTTGGTTTCCAATAAATCAGTATCGCATATAAGCACTGTGTTTGCTTTTGACGTTAATTCGTTTTCAAGTCGCATTTGCCCTTCAGCAATGTGCAATACATCATTTTTGATCAACAATTTTTGACGCAGCAATTGCGCTTCGGCGTAAATTCGAGAATATTCAGGCACAAAAACTGTATCATAATGCTCGGCCAATTGCTTTGCCAGAGTACTTTTACCTGTCGATTCAGGTCCAAACAAAACTACTTTTATGCAGTCTGAAGGTCGTTGTTTAAGCTTTTCTTCCATGCGATATAACCTTGAATAGCTAAAATTGTAAATATGACGTACTGTAAAGATAGTATACCTAACCCTCTATGCGCATAAAGCGGAATGGTAATAATATCTGCAATGATCCATAACGTCCAGTTTTCTAATTTCTTAGTGGCCATATACCACATAGCCGTAAAGAAAATACCAGAGGTTAAAATGTCGATATAATTTGGAATTTCGAGTGTATAGTCAAAGCCTACATAAACGAAATAGGTAAAGACCATCGTCACTACAAACATGACAACACCTATCAGCTTCTCCTTACTCGTAGTTCTGGAGATGGGTACTACGAGTGTATCTCCTTTTTTGCGAGACCAGTTCCACCATCCATAAATACTCATGACAGAATAGTAGAAATTCATCATCATATCACCAAAATACTGATTGATATACAATAAATACACGGTAATTACGGTACAGATTAGTCCTGTTGGATACACTAAAATATTTTCGTTTTTGGCATACCATACACTTAAGATCCCAAAAATAAAGACGATGATTTCTAAAACAATTTGAGACGTAGGTGCATTGCGATAAGCATCAATAAAAAAATCAAAAATGTGGCTCATAGTCGTGTCGGTCAGATTTTACAATTTTCATATAAAGCAACCCACGCTCTATGAGTGTAAACGCCTCTTTTATTTCTGTGGTTAAGAGCTGCATCACCTCATCATAATCACCATAAACCTGGGTGCTTAATGGATTCTCTAAAACAGTTAATCCTGAAGCTCGTAATTTTTTTATAAAATGAATGATGCTTGGTTCATAATCATCATGCAACGGTGTAAAGGTCAGTTCTACTGATATTTTCATTGAAAAATTATTTTCATTCCCTCGCAGGAGGGAATCTCTTTAGTTAAACTCATTTTTAAACTCATTATATCCCAATAGATTACGGGGAGGAATCTAATTTTCTCCTCCTAATTGAACTTCGCTCAGAACAGCTTCGAGAAAAAATTTTTATCTATAAAACATTAATCTTTAATCTTCAAATCTCGTTTATTTTCCCCTTCGGGGAAATGTCCGGAGGACAATGGGGCTTTTATCTCCTCAAAAAACGCCTCATCCTCTTCAAACACCGTCCCAATAACCACTAAATCAGCCCCAGAATTATAAGCATCATCCAATTGCTGCTTGGATCTAATACCTCCGCCGACAATAAGCGGAATCTGCAATTCATTTTTTACAGCTTGGATGATTTCAGAATTTACAGGGGCAATGGCGCCACTTCCTGCTTCAAGATAAACACATTTCATACCTAAGAACTCAGAAGCTTTAGCCGTATCAACAATTTCTTGAATGTTCTCTCTTCTTAAAGGTTGGGTTTGAGTTACGCGTTCTACAGCGGTTTCTTTGCCGTTTTCAATTAACAGATACCCTGTGGGGATAATTTCGAGCTGCATGGTTCTTAAAACGGAAACGGCTTCAATCTGCTTGCCAATCAAATAATCCGGGTTTCTACCCGACACCAAGGATAAGAAAAACAAACCATCAGCATGAGATGATACTTGTGAAACATCCCCTGGAAAAATTAAAATAGGTAATGAAGTCAATGATTTCAGATGCTGAATCAAGCCGTCTGTTTTACGATTTTCATCCGTACTGCCTCCAACAAATACATGAGTCGCTTTGGATTGATGTAATCTGGTCATAAAAGACGACAAATTAGAAAGCTTCATTTTATCAGGATCAATCAAGACTGCCAAAAGTTTTTCTCTTTTGGAAATGGAGTTCAATATGTCTTGATATAAATTCTTTTTTTTAGCCACGAATGTTTTTCTATCCTTTATTGAATATTTTGATTAATGTTGACCTTTTCAGTTAAGCAATTCATTTTCAAAATTAGATATGATTTTTATCATTCACTTTCCACCGACTGTTGCCATAAATCACTCGTCAGATTTACTATAGAACACCGATGACACTGATCTGGCTGATTTTCGCTGATTTGTTATGGCGTTTATTTTAATCTTTGAACTTCATCATTAATTCTCCTCATACCTAATGCCTAATTCCTAATTCCTTAAAATACTACT
>JBDTKP010000204.1:0-8244 GCA_039935255.1 Gelidibacter sp.
GCCTCGAACCAATTGGATGAGTATGTCATAAAAAGTTTAAAGGAGCAAGGCGCACCGATTGATATTTTTGGCGTGGGAACAAACTTGGTTACAGGAAGTCCAGATGCGTCATTGGGTGGTGTGTATAAATTATCGGAATTTAATGGCGAGCCTCGAATCAAGCTTTCCGAAGATATAGCGAAGGTTTCACTTCCATTCCAAAAACAAGTTTACAGAATGTTGGATGGACAAGGTATGTTTTACGGTGCGGATGCCGTGGCACGCTTCACTGAAGAAAATGTACCCGAAATGCTCCATCCATTTGACTCGAGAAAAAGTCTAGACCTTAATCGATTTGTTCATGAACCTTTGCTTGAAAAAGTTATGGAAAATGGCAAGAAAGTTATGCCAGCTCGAACGGTTAACGAAATTGCAGCTTATTCTAAATCACGTTTGGAAAAGCTTCCTGAAGAATACAAGCGTTTTCAAAATCCGCATATTTATAAAATAGGTCTTAGTAGCCAACTCAAGCAAGAACGTGATGCGTTGGTTCAAGAACATAAATTTTAGACTTGATTTTCGATTAGAGTTTTGCTCCTTTAACCTATCATTTCACAATTTCAGGTTATCGAAAACTACACGTTATGTTAACTTTACTGAACTTGCTCAAAATAAATTAATATACATGCGACGAGCATGCTAAAGATTTTAAAACCCAAGGTATAATTAAGTGGGTACAGCACCTGCCTAATGGCAGGCAGGTGTGACCATTGAAAAACAATACATATAAAACATGAAAACTCTTCTCATAATTGATGTACAGAACGATTTTATGCCTGGCGGATCTTTAGCTGTCCCCGATGCAGACAAAATAGTACCAGTAATCAATAGCATTCAACATAAGTTTGATTTGGTAGTTGCAGCACAAGATTGGCATCCTGATGACCATGTGAGTTTTGCCTCCAATCATGAAGGGAAATCTAATTTTGATGAGATTGAGCTTCATGGAAAATCACAAACGTTATGGCCCGATCACTGTGTACAAGAAACCGAAGGGGCGAAGTTTCATCCCGATCTTAATACCCAAAAATGGGAGGCGATTTTTAGAAAAGGAACGGATAAACAAATCGACAGTTATAGTGCCTTTTATGATAATGGGCATTTAAAATCCACTGGATTGGCAGGTTATTTAAGAGAAAAGGGAACTTCCCAACTTTTTTTATGTGGTCTCGCAGGAGATATCTGTGTTTACTTTTCTACTTATGATGCGTTTAAAGAAGGCTTTGCTTGTTTCTTTATTGAAGATGCCTCTCAGCCATTAAATGCTGAAGAATTTAAAGAGCTAAAAAAGAAGATGACATATTTGGGTATTCAAATTATTTCTTCGGAAGACATTTAAAAAATAATCCGACAGAATATCTATTGATTTCTGTCGGATTATTAAATTCTGAAAGAAGTTCTCAGAAAATACCCGCAGGTAAGTTACTTCATACTCCGTGATTCCAACTTCAAGCTTTACGCTTATTTCAGCACTTTCTTTTTAGCTTTTCTAACTCTGAAAAAAGCAATAACTCCTACAATAATTACAATTGCAGTTATTACATAAATGAACTTCGGAATTGGAATCGGATCTCCTGCGGCATAACTGTGCAAACCGGTTAAATAATAATTCACTCCAAAAGAAGTCATGATGATAGAACCAAAAG
The DNA here is from genome assembly GCA_039935255.1 of Gelidibacter sp. Classification (GTDB taxonomy): domain Bacteria; phylum Bacteroidota; class Bacteroidia; order Flavobacteriales; family Flavobacteriaceae; genus Gelidibacter. The sequence continues at coordinate 1,686 of JBDTKP010000204.1, forward strand.
CCAAGACGCTTGCGAAATTCATGGTAAAGCGGCTATTAAGTGCTGGCACAAGTCTTAAGTGAAGTACTATGGCATATATGATGATTGAAATTAATGCCCAAGTTTCCTTAGGATCCCAAGCCCAATAACGTCCCCATGATTCGTTCGCCCACACACCTCCTAAAAACGTGCCTACAGTCAATACAAACAAGCCTATGGTCATAGAGATCTCATTGATATAGGTCAGTTCTTTGATGCGAATGTCAATTATTTCCGCGCTACTTTTCGTTTTGATAATCATCAAAATCAACGCCATGAAACCCAATACTGCCGACAAGGCCAAGGGCGCATAACTGCTCACAATAGTAGCCACGTGAACCTTTAGCCAAAATGACGATTTTAATACCGGCATTAAGTTGGTAATCTCTGGGTTTAACCAATCTAAGTAACTCACTAATAGTAGGGAACCTGTAAATAAGGTCGCCAGCGGTAGTGAAAAATCTGATTTTCTGAACGTCATTAATCCACAGAGCATCAATACCCATGCAACAAAAACCATCATTTCATAACCGTTGCTCCACGGTGGGTGCTGAGCAATATACCAACGCAACAAAATATTGCCTGTAAAAATTAAGAAACTGATTAAGGAAATTATGACGAGGATATTCCAAAGGCTATTTATAAATCGCTTCTGAACAAATATTTTAGAAAGCGCCAATACCAACATGATCAAACCAATAGTGAAAAAGGTCTGAAACAGCCAAAAATTAAGATTCATTTGGTTGTACCATATTTCGGCTTCAATCCGTTCTTCGCTCGGAATTATTTCCGCACCTAACGTCGTCTGATAGGTATCGATGTACGAAAGTTTATCTGTGGCTTCTGCCCAATTTTTAGAGGCGATATCATTGAAATACGTTCTTGTTATGTTCTTTACAAATTGACCGTCTTCTTCCGGAAAGTCGTTAAAGTGATGGTTATAGCTAAACCATTATCGCTTTCATCTAAGCTGTTTGGGAAAATAGTTAAATAATTTCCAGAAAAAATATTGAATAAGATATTGAAACGCTCATCAACTTTGATGACTTCCTTGTCAAACTCATTTTGTTCAGCAGGTTTTTTCGCATGTGCATCTTCGGCCATTTTTGCCAACACATAATCACCATCAGGATTAATTAAATGATCGAAGGAAATATAACCATCGTCAGTAATTTTAAGCGGTTTAAAAAAATCGCCTCCTTTTATGGCCTCTATTTTAATGACTGGTATTTTTTGCCATGCTCCATGTGAAACGTGCATTGCCAGAAAAACCTGATCCGCATCTAAAGCGATAACTTTGCCCTCTTCAGTTTTATACTTGAAGGTTGTTTTTCCATAGATTTTTCTAAGAAATTCTGAAGATAAAGTGTTGATGGGCTTTATTCTTCCGTCAACATCCTGAACCAGAATACGTCCGAATAAATTGGAATGCTGCTTATGGACAACTTCATTGATGATCAATTCAGTTACAGAAGGTATCGAATCTTTTTGCATTGGCGCTTGTGCAAACGATGCTAAACTACTAAAGAGTGCAAGCAATAGGAGTGGCGCACGCTGTTTTATTTTCTTCAAGCTTTTACTAATGGCAGTAAAACGGGTTCTTTTTCCGAAGAGGGTAAAGAACATCCCAATCATCATCAGAAAATAGCCGATATAGGTGGTAGCTGTGCCGAGTACATCGTGATTAACGGCTAACAACGTCCCTTTTTCATCGGTGTCATAACTGGCTTGATAAAAACGAAATCCGCCATAATCCAATACGTTATTCATATAAATTCGAAATGGCATTTTAGTGTCTCCATCGATAATCATAACCTCACTGGCATAAGATGATGGGCTTTCAGAACCAGGATAGCGCTCCAATTGGAATTCGTTTAACTTTACTTCAAACGGAATTTCTATGGGCATCGCACCATAAGAAATGCTGAAATTCATATCACCAACGCTAGTTTCGTGCGTTGTAGGTAAAAAACCTTTTCGGTATAGAATCATCAATTCTTCCGTTTTATCTCCCACCTTAACATTTAGCACAACAGCATCATCTTTAGTAGGATCATTATCTTTTGGTTTTTCTGAGGTGCTAATCAACTCTATACTGGCATTCTCATGATAGGATAAAGGAACAAAAGATAAATCGCCATGTCGGTATAAAGTTCTGAGGGACATGGGTTGTAGTGAATCTCCTTGTATGACCCCCGCTTTTTGGTCCGCCATTATGAAGAAATCAAGTTGATGAGGTGCCCAGACCTTAAACTCTCCATTTTTTTCAGTAATATTAATAATCCCTTCCTCTTGGGCTTCGAATCCTACTTTGTGCTTTTCTGGTCCAATCACTTCCACCTCTCCTTTGTTTAAAAAAAGAGTTTCTCTACCGTTGCCAGAAGTCACGACCATTTGTAATAACGGCATCCCGTTTTCTGAATTGTCAACGATTTCGGGTAAGGCATCTGCTACAAACTCTTTCAGGGATATTTCAATAGGAACATCTTCTAAATCTGCTTTGATGGTAAAATTATTGTCGTTTAGAGGAGAAAATTCCTTCTTTTTTTGAAGATGGATGGTTTTATTACCGTTAGAGATATGAACTTGTAAATAGTTTTTATCGGAAATAATCGTGCTTGAACTTTGTCCTTCTCTAATGCGCATAATGCCTCCGTAGGAATCATAGCGCGTAATTCCTGCACCAATAATGATGATAATGAAAGAAAGATGGAAAAGAAGTACGGCCCATTTTTCTTTTCGCCATAAGTTATATTTAAAGGTATTGGCTAAAAAACATAGGGCGAGGCCAACCATAACCAGTTCAAACCAGAGGGCATCATAGATTTTGATCCAGGCGGTGTCCGTGCCATAATCATTTTCCATAAAAGTTGCGGTAGCCATGGCTACCGCAAAAATTAATAGTAAAAGTAAAGCTAAAGTTGATGATGAAAAGAAACGATAAATAGATTTCATAGGGCGAATTCAAACTTAAACAAGTCGTTAAAAGATTTTAAACCATGCGATAGGAATGCTATTATTTAGTGGCGCTCACTACTTTTTTAGAATCCATTTTGGCCTCGCGGGCTTTGGCCTCTTCTAACCATTTTGGTAAGGTATTGGTTTTAAATTTCTCTTTATCTGCTCTAAGTTTTTCCATATCGAGTCCGATATATTTTTGTGCTTTGGCTTTTGTTGAAATATCAGGCATGGCAACAGGCTCGTTATGTCCTAAGGTTGATAAAAGACGTACTAACATAACACGTGCTTCTTGAGCCTCTGCCAATCCGCTACCCAATACACGTCCAATTTCTACAGGAGAGTGAAAGGAAGCACCATGAGAAGCAGCCGTATAATCCCAACGCCATTGTGCATGACGAATACTCATGAGAATATCTTTCATTTGTTCGTTGGTCGCACCAAGTTCCCATGCTTTTCCTGCTTCAACGTGTGCTTTTACCAAGACATCTTCTAATTTGATTCTGTTTTCATTAGCTTTTCGCTGTCTGTCATAAACATTTGCAATAAGTTTAGCACTTTCCTCTCTATGACAAACTTGACATGAGTTAGCGACATTATTTAAAGGTGATTGTAAATGGTGATCGGTAAATTTTTGACCACCTTCACTTTTATAGGGCATATGGCAATCGGCGCAAGAAACACCACGATCGGCATGAACTCCGGTAAGGAAAATTTCATAATCTGGATGCTGTGCTTTTAACATTGGCGCTTTACTGATAGCGTGCGTCCAATCTGAAAATCCAATGTCATCGTAATATTTTTCCATATCCTCAACGGCGAATCCATTTTCCCATGGGAAAGTGAGGTAATTGGTGCCTTCATGGCCCGGTTTGTTTTTATTGAAATAATACTCCACGTGACATTGAGCACATACTAATGAGCGCATTTCCTGATGGGTGGACTGGTTGATATCTTTACCCATTGCTTGAAAAGCTTCCACTAATGCCGGTCTTGTAATACGCAACTTCATATTATTTGGATCGTGGCAGTCTGCACAACCAATTGGGTTGACCACTTCCGAAACGTTTTCTGCCCAAGTGCCGGCATAGAATTCACCAACACCATGTTCGTCCATCAATCGCGGAACGTCTGGACCTTTACACGCCCAGCAGGTCGCTGGCATTGGGCCATCTTCTTTGTTTTCTGGAGCCGCAGAACGTAAAGAGTTTTGGAGATCATCTATGGCATAAAAGTGACCACGACCTTGATTGTAATCCTTGGAGAACGCATATCCTGCCCAAAGCACCACCATTCTAGGATCTTCTGCTAGCATATCGACAGTGGCCGATCCACCTTGGTAAGAACGAAATGACGTATCTGCTGTTTGCATGTAAGATTGATATTCCCTTGGATAGTTTTTACCCCACTCCGCATTTCTTGGCTCATTTTCACCAATGACGACATTGGGTACATATTTATATTTGGCCTCACTTTTCCTGTTGATGATACTTGATGCGAGTAGTCCCAATAAAAAGACGACTACAATTGTTACGACGAAGAGAACTTTATTTTTCATATTTGTTGCGGTTTATTGTGCTTCCATTTCTTTTGCTAGCCATGCTGGTATGACCATTTCATCTTGATCTGTAGGCAGTGGTGCTATATTATATTTTACGGTAGATAAGCCGTGTATACGGCCATGAGGTACTTCCTGATGACAAGACCAGCAGGCTCTATCTGTACGGTTTTCTCTATGGTTTTCAATCCATCCATCATATTTAACCTCTGTGACTTGTTGAATATGACATCGAATACAATTGTTTTGAACCACTTCTTCTTAGGCTGGACGCATCGTAATGACATCCGGTTCCATTCTCGCAGTAAAAACCGCCGAGTGGTATAAACCATCTTTAGCCTTAAAATAGTAGGAGTTGAAAATATTGTCTTGTGGTACGTGGCAACCGTTGCAGGAAACCCATTCTCTATGAGAGCTGTGCATCCAACTGTTATAAACAGGCGTCATGACATGACAGTTAACACAGGCTTGAGGATTATCTGATAAATAGGAAACCACTTCTGCTTCTCGCATTAGGAAAAAACCCATACCAAATATGCAAGCAATTGCAAAAACTGCAAATGTTCGCCACGACGATCCTTTTTCTGGAAGAATATTGAACTTAGACTTCATATCATCATAAATTGTAATGTAAAATTATACAATAGCTGTTGGTGGAAAGATGAGATATATCATGTTTAGGCAAAAGATAGGACTTAAATAATAAATAATTATCCAACCATTAAGATGAGTTTTTAAGCGCTTAGATTAAAGATTGTTTTAAGACATTATTAACACATTAAAAATCAACACTTAAAATCGGTGAAGTATGATGTATATTGGCGTCATTTCATTATTTAGAATGTTATTCGAGCGCGTTACGAACTCATTTAGAATGATTCTAAAATTTAAATTTGTTTGAAAATAATTGAAATTTTCGAAAAGTAGAATGATTTGTTATAGGTGAATGCATAGAGTCTCTTTATTTGTTATTATCGCAAATTCTTAAATCGTTATGGCTATCAATGAAGTTTGTGCGAACTTTTTTAAGTCACTAAATTTTTAATTTCTTCTGAATTTTCATGACAAAAATTTATAACTTGAGCGCTTTAATAAAGTTGATAATTCTCCAATTCAAATCCTTATATGAAAACTCTTTCTTTCAAAACCATTGCTCTCGTTTTTCTTTGCATTTGTTTTAATCATTCAGTTAAAGCGCAAGTTTTAAGTAATTCTCAAATTGATAGTTTGGTCCAAAAAACCATGAAAACCTTTGACGTTCCTGGAATGGCAGTGGCGGTTTTAAAAGATGGTAAGGTTTATCATAAAAACACTTATGGAATACGCTCAATAAAAACGAACGCAGAGGTCAATGAAAACACACTTTTTGGGGTGGCTTCCAATACCAAAGCTTTTACGGCAGCAGCGCTAGGGCAACTTATTGATCAAGGAAAACTCACTTGGGATACCAAAGTGAATGACGTTATTCCTGAATTTAAACTTCACGATGCCTATGTTACAAGCGAATTCACCGTACGTGATCTCATTACGCATAGAAGTGGTTTAGGGCTTGGTGCGGGCGATTTAATGGTTTTTCCTGCTACAAATACGACCACATTGCCAGAAATGATTCACAATATGAGGTATTTAAAACCAGTGTCCTCTTTCCGATCAAAGTACGATTATGACAATTTACTTTACATTATTGCAGGTGAAATTGTAGCGCGAGTTTCTAATAAAACCTATGATGACTATATTATAGAGAACTTTTTTAAGCCATTAGGGATGAATCGCTCGTTGCTTTCTATCCCTCAAATTGATGCGGATGCCAATCGCATCGACGGTCATGCTCCAGTAAATGGAAAATTGGAAATTACCGGATATACGTTTACGCAAATTGCGACACCGGCGGCTGGCATATATGCTTCTATAAATGATATGGGTACATGGGTTCAAGCTTTATTGGACGAAGGGAAATACGGAGCGCAACTAAAAGACAGTCTTTTTAGCAGAAAAACACATCGGGAAATGTTGACACCTCAAACC
>JBDTKP010000205.1:0-6989 GCA_039935255.1 Gelidibacter sp.
GACCAACAGTTACCTTGTATGAAATTGTTCCCAATGCAGGCGTGCGAATCTCAAAAATTAAAAATTTAGAAGATGATATTGCGTTGTCCTTGGCAGCTTTAGGCATCCGGATTATCGCCCCTATTCCTGGCAAAGGAACGATTGGTATTGAGGTGCCAAATAAAAATTCGACCATTGTATCGATGCGCTCGGTGATCGCCTCACAAAAATTCCAAAAATCGGAAATGGAATTGCCAATTGCTTTTGGCAAAACCATCAGCAATGAAACCTTTGTGGTGGATTTGGCCAAAATGCCCCATTTATTGATGGCTGGAGCCACTGGACAAGGAAAATCGGTTGGACTAAATGCTGTTTTAACTTCATTGCTCTACAAAAAACATCCGGCAGAAGTGAAATTTGTACTGGTGGATCCTAAAAAAGTGGAACTGACCTTATTCAATAAGATTGAGCGTCACTATTTAGCGAAATTACCCGATAGCGAAGAAGCCATTATCACCGATAACACAAAAGTGATCAACACACTGAATTCTTTATGTATTGAGATGGACAACCGGTATGAAATGTTGAAAAACGCCTTTTGCCGCAACATTAAGGAATACAACGATAAGTTCAAGGCCCGCAAATTAAACCCAGAAGAAGGCCATCAATTTTTACCCTACATTGTTTTGGTAGTGGATGAGTTCGCCGATTTAATTATGACGGCTGGTAAAGAAGTAGAAACGCCTATCGCACGATTGGCACAACTGGCACGTGCTATCGGCATTCATTTGATTGTTGCTACGCAGCGGCCTTCGGTGAATGTTATTACAGGTATTATTAAGGCCAATTTCCCGGCACGAATTGCTTTTAGAGTAACTTCAAAAATCGATTCCAGAACTATTTTGGACAGTTCTGGCGCTGATCAATTGATTGGCCGTGGCGACATGCTTTTCACCCAAGGCAATGAGTTGACGCGAATCCAATGCGCCTTTGTTGACACCCCAGAAGTTGAATTGGTGACCGAGTTTATAGGCAATCAAAAAGCCTATCCAGATGCTTATCTTTTACCCGAATATGTTGGGGAGGAAAGTGGCACAAGTCTTGATGTAGATATATCCGATCGCGATAAACTATTTAGACAAGCTGCTGAAGTGATTGTAACTGCCCAACAAGGATCAGCGTCATTGTTGCAACGTAAATTGAAACTAGGCTATAACAGGGCCGGACGATTGATTGATCAGTTAGAGGCTGCTGGTATCGTTGGTCAATTTGAAGGCAGTAAAGCACGGCAAGTATTGGTTCCCGATCTCGGATCCTTGGATCAACTTTTAGCCAACGAAATAACATAAATATTTAACTAAAATAGATCTGCAGTAAACAGTATTAACAAAAGACTCAAAAATGAAAAAATTACTTGTATTTGCCCTTGTTTTATTATCATTTTCAACGTTTGCGCAAGAAGCAGAGAAAGCAAAAGCTTTACTGAACGAAGTAAACGCCAAGGTTGTAGGATATAATAACATCAGTATTGATTTTAAACACGTTCTCAAAAACACCAGCCAGAACATCAATCAAGAAACCCGTGGCAACGTGGTGATTGAAGGCGAAAATTATCTTCTAAATATTTTAGGGGTGACACGTATTTATGATGGAAAAACACTTTATACAATCAGTCCTGAGGACGAAGAGGTCACCATTTCAAAAAATAATACAGAAGACGAGAATACGATTACGCCAAGTAAGATGTTATCCTTTTACAGGGAAGGCTATAATTATGCGATGGATATTGTTCAAAATGTCAGCGGAAGAAAAATTCAGTATATAAAATTGACGCCTATGGATAGTAATTCGGAAATCAAACAAGTACTGTTAGGCATTGATGCACAAACTAAACACATTTACAATCTTATAGAAGTGAGCAAAAACGGTACACAAACCACCTTAACTGTAAATAGTTTCAAAACTAATGAGCCTATTTCAAAAACCTTATTTACTTTTGATGCTAGTAAATACAAAGGCTATTACATCAATAAGCTCGATTAAATAAGGTTCTCATTTTATGAAAATACTGGATAGGTACATACTTAAGACCTACTTAAAAACTTTTTTGAGCGTGTTTGTTATACTCATGCTCATTTTTGTTTTACAGGCCGTTTGGTTATACATTTCTGAATTGGCCGGTAAGGATTTGGACATCGATACGATATTCAAATTCTTACTCTATATTACTCCAACTCTTATACCTTTAATTTTACCGCTAACCATTCTTTTGGTCTCCATTATGGTATTCGGAACGTTTGCCGAAAACTATGAGTTTGCCGCGATGAAATCTACTGGTATTTCGTTACAACGGGCCATGCGAGGCTTGAGTGTTTTTATCGTGCTTCTTTCCGTAACGACATTTTTATTTGCCAATAATGTCATTCCATGGGCTGAATATAACGCCTATAATCTTAGAAAAAACATTGCTAAGATTAAACCACAAATGGCCATCGTTGAAGGACAGTTTAATGAAATTGGATCTTTTAATATTAAGGTTGATAAAAAAACTGGGGATCGCGGGCAGTATCTGTCGGAGGTGATTATGCACCAACAGAAAAACAACCGTCCTGGCAATTATACAGTGATTGTTGCCAAATCAGGAGAGCTGAAAAGCAATCCAAACTCCAATATACTACAGCTCGTTTTATTTGATGGTAATTATTACGAAGAAATTCACAGTAAAGATCCCAAGGAAATTCAAAAAAAACCAGCGGTTAATAGTTATTTTGACACCTACACCATGAATGTGGATTTGGAAGCATTAAATGATGTAGATCTCGACGAAAAAAGCTTCACCAGCAGGTATAATATGCTTGACGTTGGCGGACTTAACTACACCATTGACAGTCTTTACACAAATAAATCCAATGAATACAAAAGTCTGTCAGAAACCTTATATACTAGGACTTCAATAAACACCTTGAACACCAATCTAGTTCTAGAAACAGATAGTATTTACAAAGGAAACATCCTTGATCTTTTTGAAAACAAAAACAAATTACAAATCGTAAACCTGGCCCTAAACAGCCTTAATAGTACCTCTCAAATTATAACCACGAAAGATCAATTCATGGAAGTTTCAGACAAATGGCTGAACAAGCACCTCATTGCGCTCCATGAAAAATATGTTTTAGGTTTTGCGTGTTTTATCCTCTTTTTTGTGGGTGCCCCATTAGGAGCGCTGATAAGAAAAGGTGGAATTGGATTGCCGTTGGTTGTGGCCATACTTTTATTTCTAACCTATCACTTCATAGGGATCTTTGCCAAAAACAGTGCTGAAAGTGGGTCCTTAAACCCTATTATGGCTACTTGGCTTTCTACATTAATCATGTTACCATTAGGTGTATATCTCACAAGGCGCGCTACCAACGACAAAGGATTATTTGATTTTGACAGTTATCTTAACCCATTAAAGAAATTCTTAAACCTCCGACCGAAGAATTCGGTCATGGTTGAAGGGGAATTGGTTCAATATAGCTTCCTAAACGATTACAACAATGACAAGCTAATCAATATCCTCAAAAACCATGAGGCCCTTGATTTTGATGAAAGCGTGAAACCTTTCGCTTTAAATCAGTTATTGAAACGTAATCAAGGCATTGAAGACCTACAAAGGCAGGGCGTTGAAATTGATGACAGTTATACTGCTTCAAAAAAAGAAGCCGATGACGCTGTCGACTATTCGAAATTTGCTTTTATTTTTTATGTTATTGGGACCCTCTTGTTGGTCTTGCATTTTGTCTTCAAAAATAACAAACTTCCCGAAGTCGCTTCGGCGGTAATTGACCTTAGCTTTATTTCCCTCTTTGTTTATCTGTTCTATTATGTGGTGACTTGGATTACCGCAAATAAATTCTACAAACATCTTGGTTTAAAGATAAAACCAATGAACACAATTCTCATGCTTGCAGGCTTACCATTTTACGGCGTTTCGCATTTCTTACTGAAGAACAAAATCAAGGAAGACTTGGACAAAAGTTGCATCCTAAATGTAAAATAAGGCATATCTTTGCATAAAATTTCAACAAAAATGACAACAAGTACGATGACATCAATCATAACACTAAATACTATTGAAGAAGCCATTGAAGACATTAAAAATGGAAAAGTAATTATTGTTGTTGATGATGCTGACAGAGAAAATGAAGGCGATTTTGTGGGTGCTGCAGAAATGGTTACTCCAGAAATGATCAATTTTATGGCCACTCATGGTCGGGGATTGATTTGTACGCCACTCACAGAAAAACGTTGTAAAGAATTGGATTTACATCCAATGGTACACAATAACACCGATCCTATGGAGACTGCATTTACGGTATCTGTAGATTTGCGTGGTAATGGTGTGACTACTGGAATTTCGGCTAGTGACCGCGCAAAAACAGTAAAAGCACTGATCGATCCAAATACCAAACCTTTTGAATTAGGTCGCCCTGGACATATTTTTCCTTTAGTTGCTAAGCAAGGTGGCGTTTTAAGACGTACGGGGCATACGGAAGCGGCTATAGATTTCGCACGTTTAGCGGGCTTACAACCTGCAGGAGTGATTGTGGAGATTATGAATGATGATGGCACCATGGCGAGATTGCCACAATTAATGAAGGTTGCTGAAAAATTTGACGTAAAAATTGTGTCTATCGAAGATTTGGTGGCTTATAGAATGCAGCACGACTCTTTAATTCAAAAGAAAGAAGATTTCGAGATTGTAACTCGTTTTGGAAAGTTCAGATTAAGAGCTTACCAACAAACAACCAATGATCAGGTACATATTGCTTTGACAAAAGGCGCTTGGAAAACTAATGAACCTGTTTTGACCCGAGTGAATTCAACTTTAGTCAATAATGACATCTTGGGTACTTTAACCAACAATGCCGATAAAAAATTGGACGACATGTTCAAGTTGATCAATGATGATGGCAAGGGGGCTATTCTTTTTATCAATCAACAAAATCAATCTACTGATTTGTTGAACCGATTAAAAACCTTAAAACAAGAACAGAATCATTCCGATGTTATCAAAGCACCAACGATTGCTATGGATAACAAAGACTTTGGTATTGGAGCGCAAATCCTGCACGATCTTAATATCCACAAATTATTATTAATGTCCAATAGCGAACATACTAAGCGTGTTGGTATTATTGGCTATGGTTTGGAGATTGTAGATCATGTGAGTTATTAATTAAGAATCTAGAGCGCTTCGCATTTAGAATCAAGAATCAAGACCTTTTTTAGAGGGTAGAAAATAGTTTTTAGAGGATAAAGGCAAATCTCAACAAAATAGTAAAAGGATTCAGAACTAAAACAGTTCTGAATCCTTTTTTAGGTTTAATAATGACTGAAGTTAATATTAAAGGTAGATTATCTAATAAACCTTAATTCACTACAAACTCGTCTTTATGGCTTCCACCATCTTTAAAGCACGATTCCTTACTTCTTCTTCTGTCCAAGATAATTTGATCAGACAAGAAATATTCCGTCCAATGAAGTGATCCGATTGCTCAAAAGTTTTTGTTTGAAGATATTCTAAACCTGCTTTTACTTCTGCAGAAATAGGAAATAGGCTTTTCATATTTTTTAAGTGATCCCATTTACGAACATAATGCCAGTTATTGTCAAAATAATGAAAACAACCATCCACACCAGCCTCTTTCAGGTTTTTGGAAGCCTTTCTGGCAATTTCCAAATCTGGAAGGAAAAAGCTTAAGAACCCATAATTTTCCTCACCGCCCTCAGGAACTGTTCTAAAGATGATTTCTGGAATTACAGCAAGCGCCTCTCTAAGGAGTGTATAATTTTTCTTTTGAATGGCTAAAAAATCTGGCAAACGTCGTACCTGTGCCAGACCTACAGCGGCATGGAGTTCTGATATTCTAAAATTATAGCCCATAAACGGATGCGTTTCTGCACCTCTATCATTTCCTTGATGGTCATGACCGTGATCAGAATAGTGATCGGAATTGATGTAATATTCCTCGTTGTTCGTAACTACGGCCCCACCTTCACCACAAGTAATTGTTTTCACAAAGTCAAATGAGAAGCAACCCAAATGACCAATGCTACCCAATGGTTTTCCTTTATAAGTTCCTCCAATGGCTTGGCAGGCATCTTCAATCAAGATTAAATTATGAGCATCGCAAATAGCTTGTAGCGCATCCATATCTCCCATGCTTCCGCACATGTGCACGACCATGATTGCTTTAGTTTTGGACGAAATTGCGTTTTCGACTGCTTTTATATCCAAGGTCAAGCTATCATCGATATCCACCAAAACCGGTGTGGCACCCATCATCATAATCGCTTCAAAACTTGCCACAAATGTGAACGATGGCATAATCACTTCATCGCCCGCGCCCACTCCTGAAGCAGCTAAAGCCACAGAAACTGCTGCGGTTCCGCTTGATACCAATTGTACGTGATTGGTTTTAAACGCTGACTGCAATTCAGTTTCCAATTCTTTTGCTTTCCAGTGGCCATTGCGCATGCCGTCAAAGCCGTAGCGCATCAACACACCACTTTCCATAACATCATTTACCTCTTTACGTTCGGCACTTCCAAATAATTCAAATCCTGGCATATCAATCGAAATTTTTAATTACTAACAAAGTTAACATATATAAATAGGGAGTTAAAAGCATTTTAAACATTAGATTTCCAAAATGGCATCATGCAACTTTTTTCTTACTTTTTTGAAACCTGAAAACATATCGTCTTCTGCTCTATACCCAACGGGCAACAACAAAACTGATTTTAGCTCTTTCTCATGAAGCTTTAATATCTCATCGAATTGAACCCTATCAAACCCCTCCATTGGGCAGGAATCAATACGTTCCACCGCACAAACCGTCATCAGGTTACCAATGGCAATATAAACCTGTTTAATGGACCACTCCTGCTGCTCTTCCTGTGACATGTTTTGCATCATTAATTTCAAATCGTTGCGGTAAGGCTCAAGAATAGTTTCTGGAGTT
>JBDTKP010000206.1:0-7272 GCA_039935255.1 Gelidibacter sp.
ACACAACCTCATAGCTAACGTCTAAATCTTCGCACTTAATGCTATGTGCTTGATGTTTCACGCTTCAAGCCTAAAATTTCCTAAGCTTTTATCTGCTTAGAACTAATTCTAATTTCCAACCCTTCCGACTCCAATTCCTTTTCTGGAATTGAAGCCACCTTCCCTTCATTTCGACAGGCTCAATGACCGGGGAAGGAATTTTTTAATTTGGGCGGGTTTGAAAATCCGGCAATAAATTTCATTTTACATAAATTACTACCTACTACCTACTACCTACTACCTAATCCCTCATCCCTAATTCCTCGTCAATGAATAAACTTCGTCCCCACTTCCTTATTGTCAATAATATCAACAATCACATTTTCGCGTTTCCCGTTGGCGATGTAGGTTGGAATGTCTTTTTCGGCGGTTCCTTTGGCGATTTTTAACTTTGACGCCATGCCGCCGCGGCCTTCACCTTCTTTTTTGTTGGAAGCCATGACATAGTGCTCCACGGGCTCATTCACTTTAACCTCTTTCAATTGTCTAGAATTGACATCATCTGGATGGCCTGTATATAAACCATCGGTATCCGAGAGGATGATCAGTCGGTCAACATCCAACAATTCAGCCACCAAACTCGCGAGCTCATCATTGTCCGAAAACATCGACATGGTCAATGATGTGGCATCGTCTTCATTGGCGATAGGAATAATCCCTTCTGAAAGTAGCCCTTCATAACAATTGATCATATTGTCGCGATGCTTTCCAATATCAAAATCACGCTTGGTGGCCAAAACCTGTGCGCACCGCATCCAATAATCGTGAAACAGACTGTAATAATGACGCATCATTCGTGGTTGTCCAACTGAGGAATAAACCTGCCTTCTTATGGCAGAATCTTTAATTTTGGTCTCCCCAAGAATTTCTTTTCCTGCAATGGCTGAGCCAGAAGACACGAGGATGACCTCAATGTTCCTTTCATTTAAAACAGCTATTTGTCTTACCAATTCCCTTAAAACGGGACCTAAAATTCTATTATCTTTATTTGTCAGCACATTCGTACCAACTTTTACTACAACTCGTTTTGTTTCCATTATTTTTCTTTTCCCAATTCAACAGCCCTGTCAAATGCAGCATAGGCCGCGTCTTCAATGAGTTGTTTTACATTATTATCGTCCATGGAGTCAATGGCAGCTTGTGTGGTGCCGCCTTTTGAAGCAACTCTGGCTATCCATGACTTTGGCGAAATATCATTCTGATTAAAAAGTTCAATAGCGCCTTCAAAAGTATTGCTGACCAAAACTTTAGAATCGTATTCTGAAAAGCCCATTTTTAGAGCGGCCTCCAACATCGATTGCATAAAGTAGAATACGTAAGCAGGTCCGCTTCCTGAAATTCCTGTGGACGCATCAATGAAATTTTCTGTGTTTACATGAATTGAAGTTCCTGTGGTGTCCAAAAGATTTCTAACCATGAGTAATTCCACTTTAGAGACTTCTTCAGACTCTGTATATGAGGTCACGCCTTTTCCGACTTGAGCTGGTAAATTGGGCATGGTGCGCACTACTTTTTTCTGGCCCAATTGCTCTTGGATGGTTTCGATAGTAACTCCCGCCATCAGCGATACAAAAATCTGCTGACCGTTAAGCATGGGTTTCATAGTTTTGAATAAATCCTCGCTATGAAAAGGTTTGACTGCTATAAAAACAAGATCTGCTTTTGGCAGACAATCGTCGAGCGTGTCATACACATTAAACTGAGAGTGTTGTTTTAAAGTGTCAATTTTTTTTGGATCCGTGTCAAAAATCCGGAGTTTATGTTTAGTGAGCAAGGGCGATTTTGCCATGCCTTCTGCATAGGTCAATCCCATATTTCCTGCTCCAATGACTAATACTTTCATTTTTTAAGTTATTGATTATCAATGTTAATTTTGCTTATAACCTCAAGGACTGTACGGAATCACGGTTTTGGGGGCCTCATTTTGAAGATTCATGAAATTGATAATTTTGGATGCTAACTATAACGTATTCCTAAAATTTGATTGGTAATAGTTGCGATATCCTTAATTGACGAAATTAGGAAAGATGACATATTGTCGGGGTTTTGCAAGTTTGTCGGGCTGTTATCTCAAATAAGAGTATAAAAAAACCTCTCATGTTTTAAAAACTTGAGAGGTTTGAATACTATTTAAAAAGATCAGTGAGAATTAATCCTCGTTCTTATCTTCTCTTGGTTTGCGATCATCACGACGGTCATCACGACCTCTATTGTCACGAGAACCACTACGACTATCGCGTCCACCATTTCTATTATCTCTTGAGTCTCTTGAGCTATCTCTTGGTGGTCTTGCGACATAGCCTTCTGGTTTATCTAACAAAGCCTTACGAGATACTTTTTCTTTACGTGTTTTAGGATCTACGCCAAAGTATTTTACTTCAAAAACATCGCCCATATTAACCACATCAGAAACATTTTCTGTACGTTCCCATGCCAATTCACTCACGTGCAATAATACTTCGTTTCCTGGTGCGTCTGTATATTCTACAACCGCTCCAAAATCTAGCATTTTAATGACTTTCACTTCGTAAGATCCACCCACTGTTGGTTTGAACAATAACGAATCAATTTTAGTCAATACCGCATCAATACCTTCTTGACTCACCCCTAAAATTTCCACGATACCTTCTTCAGTAATAGGATCTTCATTGATAACGATGGTCGTTTTAGTAGATTTCTGTAATTCTTGAATTACTTTACCACCTGGTCCAATAAGCGCACCAATGAATTCGTTAGGAATAACACGAGTAATCATTTTTGGAGCATGTGCTTTCACATCTGCATTTGGTACAGCAATAGTTTCTACTATCTTTTCAAGTATATGTAAACGACCGTCACGTGCTTGTTGCAAAGCATTTACTAAAATTTCGTAACCTAATCCTTTGACTTTGATGTCCATTTGGCAAGCAGTAATACCATCGGCAGTACCAGTCACTTTAAAGTCCATATCCCCTAAATGATCTTCATCACCTAAAATATCAGAAAGAACCGCATATTTTCCAGTTTTAGCATCAGAAATTAATCCCATGGCAATCCCAGAAACAGGTTTTTTCATTTGCACCCCAGCATCCATTAGTGCCATTGTACCAGCACATACCGTTGCCATAGAAGAAGAACCGTTAGATTCTAATACTTCAGATACCACACGTACGGTGTAAGGACAATCGTCAGGAATCATGCCTTTTAAAGCACGTTGAGCCAAGTTACCATGACCGACTTCACGACGCGATGTGCCACGGATTGGTCGTGCTTCACCTGTACAAAAAGGAGGGAAGTTATAATGTAAATAGAAACGCTCTTCACCTTCAAAGGATGGCATATCTATTTGGTTTGCTTCTCTTGATGTTCCTAAAGTAACCGTTGCTAAAGCTTGCGTTTCTCCACGTGTAAAAAGTGCAGAACCGTGAGTAGATGGTAAATAATTCACTTCTGACCAAATTGGTCTGATGTCTGATGTTTTTCTGCCGTCAAGACGTATTCCTTCGTTTAAGGTCAAATCTCTAATGGCCGCTTTTTCGGCGCTACGGTAATAATTAGAAACCATCCCACCGTAATCGGCTAATTCTTCTTCAGAGAATGAAGCTTTAACTTCTTCCTTGATAGCATCAAATGCAGCAGTGCGCTCATGTTTTGCTGATCCGGCTTTTGCAATGGCATACACCTTATCGTAAGCCATATCATGAATTTTCTTCTCTAAATCTTCGTCAGTTCTTTCTGCAGCATATTCACGAACTTCTTTTCTTCCAAAAGCTTCTGCTAATCTTAATTGCGCAGCACATTGTACTTTAATCGCTTCGTGAGCAAACTTAATGGCATCGGCCATCTCTTCTTCAGAAATTTCATCCATTTCACCTTCCACCATCATCACAGAATCAGCAGAAGCGCCAATCATCATATCGATGTCAGATTCCAATAATTGTGCGCGTGTTGGATTGATGATGAATTCACCATTGATACGACCAACTCTAGCTTCAGAAATGGCACACTCAAAAGGGAAATCTGATAACTGAATAGCAGCAGAGGCAGCTAATCCAGCCATTGCATCAGGCATTACATTTTCATCATGAGACATTAATTGGATCATCACCTGTGTTTCAGCGTGGTAATCTGATGGGAATAAGGGACGTAAAACGCGGTCTACCAGACGCATCGTTAAAACTTCGCCGTCACTTGGTCGTGCTTCTCTTTTGAAGAAACCACCAGGGTAACGTCCGGAAGCAGCAAATTTCTCGCGATAATCTACTGTTAACGGTAAAAAGTCAACATCACTTTGTTTGTAATTGGAAACGACGGTACATAATAACATACAGTTTCCTGATTGCACAACAACCGAACCATGCGCTTGTTTAGCCAATTTTCCGGTTTCGATGGAGATTGTACGTCCATCACCAAGGTCAATGACCTCTCTAAAAACTTTTGGAATCATAATTTTTTAATTCTAATTAAACAATGGTCGTTGCGTTGTTGTTGTGTAGTGTTGTGTGTTGACCAATGAAAAACAGTTGTGAGCTTCTTCTATTTCGAATGCGATATTATTCTTCTTTTTAGTTGGGCGCTACCCTAAAAAAGGGTCGGGCTTTCCGCTGTATCTTTTTTGAAAAAACAAAAAAGGATGCCGCTGCAAATACGAAGTATTCATGAGCTCCTATTTATCAAATAAAAATAGGCGAGTAATCCCTAGCGCAAAAATAATAGCAAACAAAAAACCACGCTGAAAGGCGTGGTCTTTTTTAGGGATTATTTTCTTAATCCTAATTCTTTTACGATGGCACGATATCTTAGGATATCTTTTTTGATAAGGTAATCGAGCAAAGCACGACGTTTCCCAACTAACATGACCAATGAACGCTCTGTGTTAAAATCTTTACGATTTTTTTTCAAGTGTCCGGTTAAGTGGTTGATTCTGTAAGTAAACAAAGCAATTTGCCCTTCTGCAGAACCTGTGTCTTTAGCATCTTTACCGTGTTTTGTAAAGATGGCTTCTTTTTCTTTTTGATCTAAATACATTCTAATATTATTGTAAATGATTGTTATGTACGATTCGGATTTCGAATCAAGATGCAAATATAGTGATTATTATAAAGTGATTATTATAATATGTAAAATTTAGTAGATATGATTTCTTTGGCTTCCTTTTTGGTAGGGAAGTGGGTATAAATATTTGTTAATGGGTCAATTGAATAACAGATTCTCAGTTACATTTGGTTTTTCATTTACATCTTATATATATGCCAACATATTTAGTTAACATAAAGGATAAGCTTTTTGAAAATATATTTAATAATGCGCCTAATGGTATTGCCATTATAGGGTTGGACTATAAGTTGGTCAAAGTTAACCGCAGTTTATTAGAGCTTTTAGGCTATTCAGAACAAGAGCTCTATACCATGAGGTTTCAAGACATCACTCATAAAGAGGATTTTGAGTTGACCATGGAACATAAGAAGAAATTACTGGAACAAAAAATTGACAGCTATCAAATAAAGAAACGTTATTTTCATAAAACAGGGCGGATTATCTGGGTACTGTCATCAGTATCATTAGAATTTCATGAAGATGGTACGCCACTTTACTTTATTTCACAAGCGGTGGATATCACCAAACACAAGGAATTATTATTGGAAATGAATTCGTTAAGCGATATAGCCAATAACCAGAACGAGAAATTAAAGGATTTTGCACATATTGCTACACACGACATCCGTAGCCATCTTGGGAACTTAAACCTGATTGCAGGTTTCATGGAAGAAGAACTTCATGGCATCCAAGATGACGAAAACTTTAAAATGCTGAAAGAGGCTTTGTCCCAACTCGAAAACACCATCTCCAATCTTAATGAAGTCCGGAAGGAGGAGTTTTCTGCCAAGGGAAATCTAAAAGCTTTAAATTTAAGTGATTTTGTGGCAAATAGCTTATATAATATTAGTGGCATCGCCCGGAATGAGAACTGTGAAATTATTAATAAGGTAGATGAAAATCTCGATATATTGGCCGTTCCCGTTTATTTGGATAGTGTCATCCTCAATCTTTTGACAAATGCCATAAAATACAAGTGTGACGATCGCCATTCCTATCTGGAATTAAGATCTGTTGTTTCTGGCGACTTTGTTATTTTAGAAGTTAAGGACAATGGTATGGGGATTGATTTGGACACGCATAAGCACGATCTCTTTCAATTTAAAAAAACCTTCCATGAACGCGAAGATGCGCGAGGTATTGGTTTATTCATCACTAAATACCATGTGGAAAGCATGGGAGGAAAATTAGAGGTTGAAAGTGAAGTAGATGTAGGGTCAACCTTTAAGATATATTTTCATAAAGCTTAAGATTATAATTATTGCATAAAATGAATGCCACAACTTTGCGAATCCATATAGATTCTTAAAGTTGTGGCATTGTTTATTTAAATATATGCAGATTAAACTCTCAGTGGCTGATTGGTGATTAAATCTAAATAGAGATTAATCTTGTTTTTCAAATCCTTACGCTCTGTAATGAAATCTAAAAAGCCGTGTTCCAATAAAAATTCCGCAGTTTGAAAGTTTTCAGGCAGTTCTTGACCTGTAGTATCTCTGACCACACGTGGTCCTGCAAAACCAATTAAAGCGCCAGGTTCACTAATATTAATATCTCCAAGCATGGCAAAAGAAGCTGTTGTGCCGCCCGTTGTTGGATCGGTACATAAAGAGATGTAAGGAATGTTGGCATCAGCCAATTGCGCCAATTTAGCCGATGTTTTTGCTAATTGCATCAATGATAAAGCCGCTTCCTGCATTCGTGCGCCACCAGATTTTGAAATGATGATGAACGGTAATTTTTTCTTTAAAGCATATTCTCCAGCGCGTGCAATCTTTTCACCGACCACACTTCCCATAGAACCACCAATAAAGGCGAAATCCATACAAGCGACCACGATATTTTTTCCTTTTGATTTCCCTACGGCACAACGTACGGCATCTTTAAGTTTGGTCTTTTCTTCAGCAGCTTTTAAACGATCTGGATAAGTTTTGGTATCCACAAATTTTAAAGGATCCTTGGACGCTAAATTAGCATCAAGCTCCTTAAACTTATTGTCGTCAAATAGAATCTGAAAATATTCCTTACTGCCAATTCTTACATGATAGCCATCTTCAGGGCTTACAAAAAAGTTTTTCTCTAGTTCTTCAGTATCTATGATTTTACCCGTTGGAGATTTGTACCATAAACCTTTTGGCGTATCTTTTTTCTCCTCTG
>JBDTKP010000207.1:0-6005 GCA_039935255.1 Gelidibacter sp.
GGCATCTCCAGAGATTTTTGCTAATAGAACGTTAAGTGAAGAGATTACATTTGATATGTCTGATCGTGCTGTACAGCCAATCATCAAACAAAAAGTTGACGAATCTATCATCTCTGCATTTGAAGTACTGCGTAAACGTATTGATAAGTTTGGGGTTACTTCTCCAAACATTCAGCGATTAGGAAACACAGGACGTATTCTTGTAGAGCTTCCTGGTGCAAAAGATGTTGAGCGTATCAGAAACCTATTGCAAAGTACTGCACAATTGGAGTTTTGGGATGTTTATAAAGGTGAAGAGTTTCTGCCATTTTTAGCTCAAGCCAATGAAACTTTAAAGCCTTTAGTAAATAAAGAGGTTAAAAGTGAAATTGCTGATTCTGAAATTGTTACAGATACCATTGATGATGCTGATAGTAGAATTAAAGAATTAACGGGCGTTATAACCGATACGGATTCTACTGAAGTAGGTCAAAATCCAATTTTAGATTTATTAAGAGGGTATGGCTCTGGTGGTCCAGTAGTGGCTACTTTTGAATCAAAAGATGCTGATCAAATCATGGCTTATTTAAATATGCCACAAGTACGTTCTTTATTGCCGGCCGATCAGCGTTACGTAAAGTTTGCATGGGGTCTTCAAGCAAAAAACAGTGAGTTCATAGATCTTTATGCCATTAAAGGTAATAGAGATAATACACCTGAATTGAGTGGTGCAGTGATTACGGATGCGAGTCAACAATACACCCAAAGAAATCAAGCTTCTGTGAGCATGCAAATGAACAGTAAAGGGGCTAAGATTTGGGAGGAAATGACTGGAAGAGCTTATGCGCAACAAAGTCAAATTGCTATTGTCCTTGATGATATTGTCTATTCTGCTCCAGGTGTGACTACAGGTCCTATCTCTGGTGGAAACTCAGAAATATCTGGATCTTTTACGCTTAACGAAGCTATTGACTTAGCAAACGTATTAAGAGCAGGTAAGTTACCAGCAAGAGCAGAAATCGTTCAAGCTGACGAAGTAGGTGCTTCATTAGGTCAAGAAGCTATTCAAAGTGGTACGTCTTCTTTCTTAATTGCATTGTCATTGGTATTAGTTTGGATGGTCGTATATTATGGTAGAGGAGGTTTGTTTGCCGACGTCGCCTTATTATTGAACATCTTATTAATATTCGGTGTACTTTCTGGATTAGGAGCGGTATTGACACTTCCTGGTTTAGCAGGTATTGTATTAACCATTGGGATGTCGGTGGATGCGAACGTCATTATCTTTGAACGTATTAAGGAGGAGTTAGCCAAGGGTAAAAGCCGAGCGGAAGCTGTGAAAGATGGTTTTAGCAATGCATTGTCTTCAATTTTAGATGCGAATATCACGACCTTATTAACCGCCATCATCTTATTTGTATTTGGTACAGGTCCGATCAAAGGTTTCGCCACAACTTTAATCATTGGTATTATCACCTCATTGTTTACTGCTATTTTCATCACAAGATTACTTGTTGATTGGTACATTGCAAAAGGTAAAAACTTGACATTTAATACGGTTGTTACCAAAGGACTTTTCCAAAACATGAATATTGATTTCATCGGAAAAAGAAAAGTGGCCTATGTTATTTCAACGATCGCTATTATTTTGAGTTTGTTTTCTCTATTTACCAAAGGTTTAGATCAAGGTATTGACTTTGTTGGAGGTAGAACTTTCCAAGTGCGTTTTGATCAAGAGGTCAATCCAGAAGAAGTTAAGGCTGATGTATTGGCAGCGTTTGGAAGTGCAGAGGTAAAAACTATAGGGAGCTCTCATCAATTGAAGATTTCTACTAAATATATGGTAGATGTCAATACTGCAGAAGCGGATGACCAAGTACAATCGGAGCTTTTTGAAACTTTAGCTAAATATCTTCCAAAAGGAATGAGTTTTGAAGATTTTAAGACGGGGTCAGGAGATAAGAAAATTGGACAGATGTTCTCAAGTAAAGTGAGTCCCACCATTGCAGATGATATTAAAACAGAATCTTTCTGGGCTGTAATTGGATCAATGGTTGTAGTGTTCTTATATATCTTATTACGTTTTAGAAGATGGCAGTTCTCCCTTGGGGCAGTTTCAGCAGTATTACACGACGTGATTATCGTATTGGGGATTTTCTCATTCACGTATACATTTATGCCTTTCTCAATGGAGATTGATCAAGCGTTCATTGCAGCAATCTTGACTGTTATCGGTTACTCGCTGAATGACACGGTTATTATCTTTGACAGAATTAGAGAGACTATTTTAGAACGTGGTGGCTTTGCAGGTGGACGTAACGTCAATTATGCAATCAACAGCACCATTAGTAGAACTTTGAATACGTCATTAACGACGTTAGTGGTGTTATTGGCCATGTTCTTATTAGGTACAGACTCATTACGAGGCTTGCTATTTGCTATTATTGTTGGTATCGTAGTCGGTACTTACTCTTCAATACTTTTAGCAACGCCAATAATGTATGATACGCTTAAAGACAAAGGTGAAGTTCTTGATGCGGACTCAAAAATATAAGGTTATTTAAACCTTTTTAAATTGAAGAATGCCACTCATTGAGTGGCATTTTTTGTTTTTATATGATGACAATTGAATCTACACACTTTGGATTATTAAAAGAGTTCAATCATAAGTGTGCCTGAACAGTGTAAAAGGACGATTTATGAATGATTAAAGACTTTGTATGCTCTTGGGTATTCGGAAATTGTTGGATTGATTAAGCGATCCTTATTTAATGTATTCCACAAGGCCACCTATTTTTTTGAATAAGAGTCTTTAAGTTTTATTATCTTGAAGATTGGTGGTAACGTAATTTTGGATTTGATTGTTATTCATTTTGATGTCTAACAATCTTTATTGGTTTCAAATTAAGTTAGAATGGCATCTGAACCTAATCGATTAGGTATCTCTCACATTAATTCCTAAATGTTTTCACGAATTCATTTATTCTTTGGAAATATCGGCGAAAATTATTTGTTATAGATGGCACGAATGCAACAAACTTTCAGCTTGTATTAAAAAAAACCTGTCCAGAGCGTTAGTCAGGTTGGTATGTTGTTTTAATTCTGGAGTAATTTAGTGAAGAATTAGTCTCTGACTTCAAATCGCTTGCTGATCTTAGTCGAAGCACAGTTACTAGTGTAGTCGAAGCACGGTTACCGAATGTCATCTACGCATCAATTCTCCACTACGCTGGAGCTACGGATGGGCAGACAATTTCATTTTCAATCCATTCTTTTATACTCCATTTTATCCCCAACTTTCAATTCCCATTGATCAGCTAATCCGCCATTTATTTCTAAAACATATTTTGCAGGAACGTTTGAAGGTAAAGAAGCTTCGCTATATGGTTGAGCATTCTTCTGAAAACTAACTATTTTTTTATCAGCATCAATGTAAATGATGTCTAAAGGGATTTTGGTGTTTTTCATATAGAATGCGCGGTAATCTGCTTCCGGAAATATAAACAACATGGCTTGTTCCTGTCCCATAGAATCACGGTACATTAAGCCAGTTTGGGTGTGATACTCATCATCGGCAATTTCGATATCTAAATTCTTAATGAGGCTGTCATTGGATGTTTTTAGAATAAGCTCACCTTCTTTCTTGAATTCAATCACCAATGGTTTTACCGTATTTTGATTGTCTTTACACCCCTGAAATTGAAAGCAGAAAGCACATAAAGTAAGTATTGTTATGAGTTTAAATGCAGATGTTTTCATTTAGGTAAGTTGTTTTTTTGGCTTGTACATAAACATAAAGTATAAACCAATCAGAATAAAAGGAATACTTAGCATTTGACCTGTATTGAGTGTTGAGGTTGCGATGTATTCATGTTCACTTTGAGGTTCTTTGAGAAATTCCACAAAAAATCGAACCACCCAGAGAAGCACTAAAAAGAGGCCAAACAGAAAGCCTTGTTGCTCGCTTTTTTTGGTTTTCCAATAAAAAAACCACAGTGCAAAAAATACAAACACATAACAGACCGCTTCATAAAGCTGTGCTGGATGTCTAGGAAAAGCTTCACCATTTTGTGCAAAGACAACTCCAAAATCAGTGCCTGTTGGCTTGCCTACAATTTCAGAATTTATGAAATTACCAAGTCTAACAAAAATGGCGCCCGAAGCTACAGGTACCACCACGCGGTCCAAGATCCAAATAACTGATTTGTGTAATACCTTTTTATTATAGAGGTACATGGAAATTATCATTCCGATTGCAGCACCGTGACTGGCCAAGCCTTGAAATCCTGTAAATTCAAAGCCGCCCTTAAATTTAACGGGTAAGAAAATACTAAAAAAGTCTTCCGAGAATAGTTCGCGTTGATAGAAAATGACATGTCCCAATCGTGCGCCAAGCATAATCCCGATAACGGAATAAATAAATAAGGAGTCTAATGCTTCTACCGATTGTTTTTCTTTTTTAAATATGCGCTTCATAATTAAAAAACCCAAGATAAAGGCTACAATCCACATGAGGCTATAAAAGTGTAATGTAAAACCAAAAATATCTAAACCTTTAGTGGGATCCCAAACAATTTTAAGTGCGTGCATTGTATATAATTTAATTAGAGGGGTAAATATAATATTTTGAAAAGTAATAAGCGCTTAAGGTTTCGAATTTTACGAAAGCTTTAGTAAAATGGAGTGTTTGCTATTAAATATAACGATGGCCTTTTAAGAGGAGTGAGGTGTCTTTTAGAAATTTATTTTGGGAACTGATTATTTGCGAAAACTAAATAAACCTTTAATCTTCAAAACCTCGAATAGACTATTTGTCCTCCTTTTCTGGAACAGGATCATAGCCACTTCGACCCCATGGATGACAACTAAAAATACGCTTCGTAGCCAGCCATCCCCCTTTAAAAAGCCCGTGTTTTTCCAAGGCTTCCTTAGCGTATTGCGAGCAAGTAGGTTGAAACCTGCAACTTGCGGGTGTTAATGGCGAGATAAAGGTTTGGTATACTTTAATCAGCAACAAAAACGGGTATGTGATAATCTTTTTCAATGGTGTAGGTTGTTTGTTGTTGAATTGTAAAGTCGTTATACGTTTGTTGTTTAGATGGGTTAATGTTAGACCGGCTATGCTAAAAGTTTTTTTTAATGATATATAAATCGATGAAGATTTAGCAGCTTAACGGCTCACAACTAGATGACAACCACCTCTAAAACAAACTAGTTGGTCGTAAATGTCGTACCTTCTTTACCGTCATTCAACTGAATTCCTGCTGCGGCGAGTTCATCACGTATTTTGTCGGAGGTCGCAAAATCTTTGTTAACTCTAGCATCTTGTCTTAATTGGATTAAAAGTTCCACTGCGCCAGAAAGTTTATCCGTATCATTTTCAGATTCTGTCACGTTCACCAACCCTAAAACATCAAAAGCAAAAGTGTGAACGGTGTTTTTTAATATCTCTAAGTCGTCTTGGGTAATCGCGGCAGTGCCTTCTTTAATTTGATTGATAAATTTGACGGCTTCAAACAAATTGGCGATAAGTATTGGCGTATTAAAGTCATCATTCATTGCGTCATAACACTTTTGTTGCCATGCTTTTATATCGAATGTTGAAGTGTTTGACGCAATCAATTCATCTAAATCATTAACGGCATCCATCAATCTGAAAAAACCTTTTTCGCTGGCTAAAAGACCATTATT
Organism: Gelidibacter sp.; assembly: GCA_039935255.1. Classification (GTDB taxonomy): domain Bacteria; phylum Bacteroidota; class Bacteroidia; order Flavobacteriales; family Flavobacteriaceae; genus Gelidibacter. The sequence goes on from JBDTKP010000207.1 coordinate 5,671, forward strand.
GGTGAAATCTAAAATACTTCTATAGTGTGCCTGAAGCATAAAAAATCGTGCCACACTTGGGGTGAAAGCTTTGGTAATATGTGGATTGTTTCCTGAGAAAATTTCAGTAGGTAAAATAAAATTACCAGTTGACTTTGCCATTTTCTTGCCATTCATGATCAGCATATTGGCATGCATCCAATAGTTTACAGGAGCTTTATCATTACAAGCTTCGGCTTGTGCAATCTCACATTCGTGATGCGGGAACTTTAAGTCCATACCACCCCCATGAATATCAAAATGATCACCTAAATATTTGGTGCTCATTGCGGTGCATTCTAAATGCCATCCAGGGA
>JBDTKP010000208.1:0-4142 GCA_039935255.1 Gelidibacter sp.
ACACCAATTTATCCGATTCTTATTTTATTGGAGGAAAAGTTGGTTTCGACTTAAATCAATATGTGGGGCTGCGAGCGTATTACTTCCAAGCTACAAAAGATAAAGAAATATCAACCGATTGGGATGATTTAGGGATGTATGGTGTTGATTTTATCGCTAAACTAAATGTTTCCCGTGGGTTGGTTCCTTATATAAGCCTTGGTGCAGGATATCTTAATGTTTATAATAACAGTTACATTGGTAAAGATGATTTAACGGGTGCCGCTTCAGGTTATTTCGCAAAAGGTGGTTTAGGTTTAAATGTGCCTATTGCTAGAAATTTTGAGGTTTTTGGTGACGCAAATATGCTGTTTACGTCCCAACGCGACACTGACGATTTGCAAAACACCATTGCGCCAGATGAGTTAAGAACTCATACCATGTTTACAGTGGGCGTTCGGTTTCAGTTAGGTAAAACTGCAAATGACACGGATGATATTTTACAAGATGAAATAGATAGACGCGTAGATGATAAAACACAAGTGTATCAAGACCGGATTGATGAGTTAGAATCTGAACTTTCTGACGCGTATAAAAATAATGACACTAAAAAAGCAGTTCAGATCATCGAGGAGAAAAAAGCCCTCGAACGTAAAAAAGATGGTGGTCAAGAACCAAAAGCGACAACTAAGAAAGCGGTCAAAGAATCAAGAGTTGAAATGACACCAAAAGAACTTGAAGAATTGATTGAAAAAGTGATTCAAGGTGTTGATGAAGAATCCCGCAGACCTCAAACCATTGATGATCGCATGGATCGTTTAGAGCGCTTATTGTTGGAAATCAACACAGGAACTTATAGAGAGAATCTTTCGCCAGCCCGTCAAGAGGATGCTTCTCAAAAAATTCTTCAAAAATTAAATGAACTCGATAATAAAATCGATAGAAATACAGACCGCATCAATAATTTGGGGGACACTATGCAGAATCGAAATCAAAATCAGGATAAGACCGTAGTGATTGCGCCAGGTCAACAGACCGTAGCACCTGCGCCACAGATGGTGCAGCCATCACAAACTAAAGTCGTTACCGATGCAGATGGAAACACCGTCATGACCTCTGAAAATGAAAATCAAGGTGTCGCCACGGGATGGGTAGTCAATGAAGGTATGTCCGTGTTCACAGGTGTTGTCATAGCAGATGATGTCTCTATGATTATTGGGATACGCGGTAACTACGCTTTTACTAATTCACCATTTAAATTTATGCCAGACTTATATTTGGCTCCAGGTAAGAATACTGGATTTGGGATTAACGCTAACGTCGTAATTCCTTTTGATGTAGATGCAGGTGTGATTTTGCGCCCTTATGTTGGACTTGGTATTGGCTATAATGATGCGGTTGGAGAAAGCACTTTTAGTCCTAACTTAGTTTTAGGCACATCATTTAATGTGTTTGGCGGTAAGTTGTTTGCAGATTATACCGCGCACAACTTTATTGATATACATAGAATATCTGTCGGTTATAAATTAAATTTTTAATAAGATGTTACAACCACACACCATACATAAATTTAAAACATTATTACTTTCTGTATGTATATTATGTTCAGTAAATCTTTTCGCTCAAAGCGAAAAGGCTTCTGGAGAAAGTACTATTGTGATGACAAAGTCTGAACTGAATTCTTTTTTGGGAACGATAGCGGACGCAAGGCGCGCGCAATTGAAAGAACGAGAAAACAGAAGGCAGAAACAAGATCTGGCAGAGTTAAGATTGAAATATCAGGAACGCCCAAAAAGACAAATTGGTGGCAACGATTATATCTCAAACGAGCAGATTCTAACGGAGTTACGTTATTTGAACCAAAGAATTGACAATCTGAGTTCGAGTAATAGAGCTTTGCCGTCTCAGAGCCGCGATAATTCAACGATTATCATGCCTAGTAATGCTGCTTCTAATCCATTATATCCTTCCAATGATAGAAGCACGTCCACATTCATTCCGTCGAACGACAGAAAGATAAAGGACTTACAAGCTGAACTGGATTCTTTAAAAAAGGTTGAAGCGGACAAAGCCAATTATAAACAAGATAATTCTTTTGTGGACAGTTTGGATGTTATGAAAGGAAGGCTAACCGATGTAAGAAGGCAGATGGACAGTTTAGAATCAAAAATGAGCGCTAAGGATAAATTGCCTAAAAAAGAGGATTCTACAGAAGAGAAATCATATTTTAAACAGCAAGTTTATTTTGCCAATAATTCGGAAACTTTGAACTCAGAATATTTTGCCTACATCCAAGATTTGACCCAAATTTTAATTAAATATCCTGAAGCGAAAGTTATGCTAGAAGGTTGGGCAAGTCCAAAAGGAAAAGCTGATTATAATAAACAATTGTCGATGCGTAGGGCAGAAGCTGTAGAAAAAGCGTTTATCAATAATAGAATCGATTCAAGCCGTATCATTACTTCCTTTAGAGGTGAAGACCTGGTGTCTTCAGAGCAGCATGCACGACGTGTTGATATGTCTATCATTGTGAGATAGTTTTGCTTAACTATTGAAGTGATACCGTTCGCTAAAGTTGACTTAAAAACTTATTTTTAAATATTAAAAAAGCCGATAGACCTTATATTTATCGGCTTTTTATTTAATTATTAATGAGAAGATTTTAATTTAATACACTTCTAATTAAAAGCATTAAAATTTAATGTTAAGCAAAATCGGTCTTAAGAATTTCTTCCATACAATATTCTGCAACCGCTGTAATCGTCAGAAAAGGATTTACCCCAATACTAGCAGGAACTAAAGCGCCATCAGTGATGTATAGATTTTCGTAACCTTTAACCCTTCCAAAAAGATCAGTTGTTTTTCCAATAACAGCACCGCCGAGTGGATGGTAACAGATATCTGGACCATAACCGCCTTTCCACAATAATCCGGAAGGTGTGCCGCCGTTAGCTTTATTCATTTTCTTGATAAAATACTTGGCGTTTTTAACGGTATGTTTAAAGTTTTTCTTTTCCCAATGAATGCGAATATCATCTAGCGCGGGATCATAAGAAATATGACCTGGAATTGGGACTTTATTGATGATGAGGTATAAAGCGGTGTAAACCTCCAAGCCCATTGGTAAAGGAGAGATTTCGGCAAAGAAGGCATGCTTTTCATCTTCCCAGTTGTCGATGCCAGAAACGGGAATGGTTGATTGCTTGGAGCCAGTGCCTGTACTGTGATTTTTTTCGGTGGCTTCATCTTCAACACGATTGAAAAGTGTGTTGACCATATTTCTGCCCGTCATGACATTTCCATTATTTCCCCAATGAGTTCCGACACTTGGGTCAAAATTTGTCATTTTCCCTTTATGCATTGAGGTCAACAAAAGCTTGGTGGTGCCAATACTTCCTCCATTTAAAAAGAGCTTTTTACAGGTTATGGTTTTCTTTGCGATTACTAAGCCTGCAGTATCGATAATGTCCACATAAACCGCGTAGCCTTTTTCAGTTTGCTGAATATAATCTACCCTATGAAGGTCTTGGATCGTTAATAATCCTGTAGCCAATGCTTTTTTTAAATAGGTTTTTTCAAGGCTTTGCTTGCCATGATTATTGCCGTAAATAACTTCTTTTCCTAAAGCTGATTTAGGCACTTCTCCTGCTTCTTCCTTTTTCATATAATCGAAGGAATACACGTTGGGTACTTTAACGGTTTTAAATCCTGCTTTATGTGCCTCACTTTCTCCTCCGCGTGCAAACTTGTAGTAAGGAGATTCTTCATAATAATTCTTCGGTATGTCATTGACTTCCAGCTCTTTTTGGGCTAAAGGAAAATAGGTGTTCCAGAATTTTTCAACATCCAGCTCTGGAAATATTTCCTGAAAATATGCTTTTTTAGGTTGCACCGCCATGCCGCCATTCACTAATGATCCGCCGCCTACACCTCGTCCAGCATAGACTTTAATATTCTCAAAATCCATACGATCGAGAACGCCTGTGAATTTTTTATTGAACATGGCGATATTCATCATTGGCGCCTGAGAAGATTTATGCAACCAGGTGGAATTGTTTTTTGGCGTAATTAAATTAGAGAAAGGCTTGTATTTGCCATCTTCTTTTTCCCAGTCTAAGCCCATTTCAAGCATGACGACTTTTTTTCCAGCTTGAGTAAGGCGC
>JBDTKP010000209.1:0-7959 GCA_039935255.1 Gelidibacter sp.
TGAAACTGTTTAATGATTCTGATACATTTAATTTATCGATTACCAATGACTTTTTAGAAAATGCCAATGGGAATACATCAGGAGCATCAATTACCATAAGTGATTCGTACTTAAAAAATGCCACGCAATTATCAACTGCTAGGACCATGATTCATGAAATGGTTCATGCTTATTTGAATGTAAAATATGGGAATGCAATGTCTTTTGAAAATGGAATAGATTTCAGATTAAAAATGGAAAAATTCACAAAAGACAATGGTATTACCAATATTAATTCAGATAAATTTCATCATGATTTCATGGGGCAATACGTCGATGCTATGGCTTTTTCACTCTTAAGTTGGGATTTAAAATATGGTACAGGAGGAATTAAAATAAAAGATTCAGATGGCACTCATATTTTAGATTGGGAGTATTATAGAAGTATGGCATTTGGAGGATTATCATTTGCCAAAACGAACTCTAGCGGAAAACTCATATTGGATAGTGCTGGGAATAAAATCTATGAGGACACAAATTCTTTTAAGATATTAGTGCCAAAAGAAGGAGATCGAGATAAAATTAAAAGCATTCTAATAAATGAAAATGATGGAAAGTCAAAGTCTAAAGGGACGAAATGTTAGTTTTATAATAATTTTTATTTTAAGTGGATTATTATGTAATAACGTTTACTCTCAAAAAAAAATAAAAGGTAAATTCTGTAAAGAATTTGAAATTAGAGATTATGGAGAATGTTTAACATTTGAACCTGATAGTACGTTTGCATTTAAATATAGTGGGCATTTAGGAACAATAGATTATGGAAAAGGAGACTATAAATTTATAGACAATCTTCTCATTTTAAATTACGATAAAACAGAGCCATTGAAGATAGGACATCATATTTCAAAAGTTTGGACAAATAATTCGAACTCCATCGATTTCAATTTTCAGTTTTTTGATTTTGACAATATACCTATTCCAGATGTAAATATTATTTATGAAGACAGTTTATCGAAAAACGGATATAATGGTATAATTGCAAATAAAGATGGTATTGCTCAATTAACTTTAATAAGAGAAAATAAAGATTTTCACTTGGTACTTTCTAACCTTGGCTTCAGTCAATATGAATTCACATTAGATAAAAAATATAATTATGATATTTCAGTTTATTTACAGAAAGAAGGAAATGGCTTGCCAATTAGAAATCAGGTCGATACTATTGCAATTGAAAAAAGAGGTGCTAAATATTTTACAGTTAAGAATAATGAAGGAAAAGTTTTCACTTGGCGGAAGATAGAAGATTAAATAGAAGCCACATATAGATTTTGCAAGTTTACTGACTTTAAATCAAACCTATTTCGAAAGAAACAATCTAATACCGTTGTAAGATTTAGATTGTAAATGGAATAAAAAAGAGTCAAATTGTCATCAATTTGGCTCTTTTAGAATATCCTCAGGTAGAATGTTATAAGGATTTAAACCAATCCTGAAAGTAAGGTCCTAAAAAAGGCGTTACTTTCTTTTCGCCGCCAAGTGCGCCTATTAAGCTTATGATCCAAAGTACAAAAACGCCCAAATTAAGGATCCATCCAACCAAGGGGATAAAGACTAGTATGATGCCACATATCATTAGCCCCAGCATTTGACGGATGTAAAATGAGGCAAATTCACTTTTTGTATTGTTGTTCATTACAAATGCAACAATCCAACCAATTAAGGTTAGGTGCGCAATTAATGCAATGTTTTTGCCATCAGTAGAGACTGCATTAACGTCATTTTTAAATTCATGGGCTGCTTGTTTTGCGCCTTCAGAAAAGTCGGTTGCTTTTTGATTTGCGTGATCATTTGTGTTGTCCAACATCTTGTCAAGATCGTCGCCTAAATTGTTATTTTCAGCCATTTGTATTGTAATGTTTTTAAAGTTAGAAGTTTAAAGGTAATAAAAATACCTTTGATTCAACAAAAAAGTCATTATGTCGGTACTGCAAGGCGAATTTTTAGTTATCTGAAATAAATTTACTATTAAAGTTTAATGGCATTAAGAGTTTAATTTGTTAAAGAACTTTGATGTTGTTTTATTTTATCAACAATAGTTTGTGCTAACTTCTCTTTACTCTCCACTGTCCAGCCTGCAACGTGTGGTGTTAAGATTACATTTTCAGCTTTGATGAGGTATTTGAAAGCATCGGGCATTTCAGAAGTAAATAGGTCCTCAAAAGATGATTTTTCATATTCTAAGACATCTAAACCTGCTCCAAGAATTTTTTTAGATTTTAAGCCGGCCACCAAATCTTTAGTGACGACACTTTTACCGCGAGCGGTATTGATGAACCAAACTGGTTTTTTGAAGGCATTGATAAAATCCGAATTGATCATGCTCAATGTCAGCGGTGTTTGTGGTGTATGTAAACTCACTACATCCACTTTTTCCTGAAATTCTTTCAGAGACACTTGCTTGGCGTTGTCATCGCCAACGTTGGCTTGGATGTCATAACATAAGACCTCGACTTCAAATCCAAGAAGTTTTTTGGCAAAAGCTTTCCCCATATTACCATAACCGATAAGGCCAACTGTTTTTCCATCGAGTTCAATGCCTCTGTTATCTTCACGTAGCCATTTCCCAGAGCGCACTTCGCGGTCTGCTTTATTGAGTTTGTTGAATAAAGAGAGGAGCATGCCCAACGTGTGCTCGCCAACCGCATTTCTGTTACCTTCTGGTGCTGCGATGAGGTAAATCCCTTTTTGTTGTGCATAGTCGCCATCAATATTTTCTAATCCTGCACCAACCCTACCGATAAATTTCAGATTCTTGGCGGCATCCATAAACTGTTTGTCAATGCTAAAACGACTTCTTATTATAAGGCCATCGTAGTTGTGGATTTTAGCTTCAATGATTTCTTTTGAAGAAGTATAGTCTTCATCATTTTCAAAACCCATTGCGTTGAGCTGATCGATGAGTAGACGATGATTGGTGTCGAGGTGGAGGATTTTCATGGCAATATTCCTGCGCAGGCAGAAATCTCATTTTTAAAGATTCATAATATCAAAATTAAGAAAAGGCATTTTAATTTCTATCAATTTTACTTAAGAAATCAGAAAGTTGACCAGAATATTTCCATTTTTAATCTTTTTGATTTCGACGTATTTAAAAATTTAATGACCATCTAGCTTCTCCTCGTTTTGAAGGAGGAGTGGCTTAAATTCCAGAAATGGAATTGAAGTCGAGGTGGATTTTGAGATCCAGGCCTCTCTGGTTCCCAAACCCGAGAGGTTTTTCACTCGTTATTCAAAAAACTGCTATTTTCCTTCATGAAATATTTTCAGAATTCGATAAGCGAGCTTAAAACATTCTGAAAAATTAAAAAATATAATGTGAGGTGAAGTTTATCTCCAAAACTAACGGAATTAAAATAAAATATTCCATGACAATTGTCACATTTTGAGCACGTCATATGTGTCATATTTGATGCTTGATTATTCTAAAAAAATTATATAATGATAGCATCCAAACAAGCACATAGTTTTCATATTCCTGTGATGGGTTTAGCTTACACTATCGATAGTCCGATTCGTGTTGCTCAATATGGCATTTCGTCCGTCATTTCTATTATTGACGATGATCTTTTAGAAAAAATGAATGCTTTTTACAGTGAAAAGTTCAGTTTACCATACCAAGAAATCACACAAAAAGTAGAAGATTATCGCGCTAAACGTATCACCGCTTATTTGAATTTAGTAGACACCATTGTTAAAGATAAATTTGTAAAATTTAAAGAGGAGTTATCAGAAAGTAAATCTGCCTTGGATAATTTTATAGGCATGCTCCCGAATAAATCGAGCATAAAAGATAGTCTTTCAAAATTTTTAGAGGAAGGTGTGGTTATTAAAGAAACCATTAAAAACTATATTGATACGCATTTGTCGGCCGGGGAAATTGACGTCAACATTATGACAAAAATCGACAAAGATAATTTTATTAAATCTGAACAATTACCTATTGAGTTCAATGATGCCCATGCATCGCTGCGCGGATTTGCGAATAGTACTTTGGAATCGTCCGTAGTACTTTCAGCAGGGATGAATCCGAGGTTATATAGCTATTTTGAAAAATTTAATGACTTTTTTCCGGATACCAATAGCTATATAAAAAAGAAAATCATTTTAAAGGTCAGCGATTTTCGTTCCGCAATTATTCAGGGCAAATTTTTAGCAAAAAAAGGACTATGGGTTTCAGAATATCGGGTTGAATCTGGATTGAACTGCGGTGGTCATGCATTTGCTACGGAAGGTTTTTTATTTGGACCAATTTTGGAGGAGTTTAAGACTAAAAAATCAGAATTAATACAAGATACCCACGCTATTTTTATAAAAGCGCTAGCTGACAAAGGGTTTTTTGTTCCTGAGCAACCTTTGGACATAAAAATTACTGCGCAAGGTGGCGTTGGAACTGCGGATGAACACAATTTTTTAATTGATAATTATGACATCGACTCTGTAGGCTGGGGCACTCCTTTCTTGCTCGTCCCTGAAGCGACATCGGTGGACGATGAGACGCGAAAACTATTGGCTGACGCTAAAGAAAGCGATTTGTATTTAAGTGATATTTCGCCATTAGGTGTGCCTTTTAATACTTTAAGAGGAACTTCAAACGAGTTTTATAAACAAAACCGAATTGATAATAATAAAGCGGGAAGTTCTTGCCCTAAAAAGTTTTTAGCTTTGAGCAAAGAGTTTGGTCCTGAAGGTATTTGTACAGCCTCAAAAAAGTACCAGGACGTAAAATTAACGGAACTCGAGGATCGAAAGGAGTCAATGGGGACTTCAAAGTATGACATCGCTAAAAACAAGATTACTGAAAAAGCTTGTCTTTGCGTTGGCTTAGCAAATGCATCTTATCTCGAAAATAAGATTCCAATAAAAGGGCAGCAACAAGGTGTGGTTATTTGTCCAGGACCCAATTTGGCTTACTTTGATAAAGAAGTCTCGTTGACTCAAATGGCACAGCATATCTATGGTGGACTATCTGTTCTTTCGGATGCCTATAGACCAAATATGTTTGTAAAGGAATTAAAGATGTATGTCGATTATTTAAGAAATGATATCGCAACGTTTACAGATGAATTATCGGCTAAAAATGTCAAGAAATGGACGTCTTTTAAGAGTAATTTAATGGATGGTATTGCGTACTATCAAAACTTATTTGACGAAAAGATTACTCCAAAGAATATGTTGATTCAAGCTGATATCATAACTTATAGAAATGAATTAAATACGATTGAAATTCCTGTTTTGTAAGAACTAACACTTCCTGTTTAAGTTCTTTTCTGAACTTCCTCGAAGAAAGATAACATTTTTTAGCATTTCTTAAACCTCTCAGGTTTTAAAAACCTGAGAGGTTTTTTCATTCGCATGAAATTACAATTTGTTTTAATATACTTGTCCTCCTCGGGCATTGAGCTTGTCGAAATGAAGGAGGAGTGGCTTCTGCTTCTGAATAGAAGCAGGAGACGAGGTGGTGTTTAGTTTGTAAATTGTCAGACCATTCAAGTTTCTAAAATCTGTAAGTTTCAGTGCTTTAAATTTTTTATGGTTTTGTGATTTATAACTCTTCCGTCTTTAAGCTCAATTCGGAACTTAAAGCTGCCTTCCCTTGAAAAAGGAAGGAATTGTTTGCTTTGGCCTTATTTAACAACAAAAGCGCAACCATAACTTCTCCCTGTGGAAAAAGGAGTGTTATCAATTCCAGAAAAAGGAAGTAATGCCGAGGAGGTTAGACAAAGAGTTGAAACTTTAGATAGGAATTAGGTGGAATAACTTTAAAACAATATTCAATTTTGAAGAATTGGCCCTTATTCTAGATTTAGATTTGAATCACGAGATCTGAGTTCCAGTTTGTCGAAAGTCGGGCGCAGGGATTGTTACTTATAAAAAAACATCTCATCCAAATATTCCCAGACATTTTCAGGCAACATCGGTTTGACGTTTTTACCTTTTTTGATGGATTTTCTAATAAATGTTGAGGAAAGTTCCATGATGGGTGCTGCCACATGATGGATTTTAGGATGTTTGTCAAATTGAGTTTCAATCACTCCTTCTGACAATCTTGGATAGACATAAATGAGATGGTTTGCTAAGATCAATTCATAGTTTTTCCATTTATGAAAACTCTTCAGATTGTCTTCGCCCATAATCAGTGCAAACTCGTGCTTTGGATGCTTCTCATGTAAATAGGTAAGCGTGTCGATGGTGTAGTTGGGCTGTGGCAATCCAAACTCGATGTCATTTGGCCGGAGTTTATCATAGTCTTTGGTGGCGCGATAAACCATCTCTAAACGGTGGTGGTTGTCCAGCATTGATGCCTTTACTTTAAAAGGACTCTGGGGTGTAACCACAAACCAAACTTGGTCAAGATCACTATTTTCTACCATGTGGTTGGCAATAATTAAATGGCCAATATGAATGGGATTAAACGTGCCAAAATAAAGTCCGATTTTCATCTCTGTCTATTTATTTCTAATCCTTTTTTATAAAATCAGACACGAGCTGATACGATTCTGCAAGGGCCTTTTCGAGATCGTCATTGACCACAATAACATCAAATAAGGGTGCCGTTGCCAGTTCAGCAGACGCTTTTGCAATACGCATATTTATTTTGTCATTGCTCTCTGTTTGACGCTTTTTAAGCCGAATCTTCAATTCATCAATACTTGGTGGTTTTACAAAAATGGCTATAGTTTGATCAGGAAATTTTCGTTTGATTCGTAAGCCTCCAGAAACATCGATATCAAAAATAACATTTTTACCTTTCGCCCAAATACGCTTGACTTCGGTTTTTAAAGTGCCGTAAAAATTGTCACGGTACACTTCCTCCCATTCTAAAAACTCATCATTTTTAATGCAATTCTTAAAAGCTTGGGTGTCTAAAAAATAGTAATCTTTTCCATCGGTTTCATTGCCTCTTTTTTCTCGGGAAGTAGCTGAAATAGAAAACTCCAAATCAAGTTCCTCTTGTTGGAGTAAATGTTTGACAAGCGTTGTTTTTCCCGAACCAGATGGTGCTGAGAATACAATGAGTTTGCCTTTGTTGGGGATGTCGGTAATTTTTGTCACGAATATATTTTTATTGGAATGGTCTATTGGCTCTAGTCGATGTTCTGTAGTATTTTAAAGAACATTCAATAATTGTTCTTTAATTTTTTCCAATTCGTCCTTCATCTGTACGACCAATTTTTGCATAGGCGCATAATTACTTTTTGAGCCGATGGTGTTGATTTCACGACCCAATTCCTGACTGATAAATCCTAATTTCTTTCCGTTGGAATCGTCGCTATTAATTGCTTTAAGGAAATAGTCTAAATGGTTCCTCAAGCGCACTTTCTCCTCGGTGATATCAAATTTTTCGATATAAAAAACCAATTCCTGTTCGAAACGATTTTCATCTACTTTTTCTTTTAATTCGGCCACGCCTTTGTGCAGACGCTCTCTGACGCCTTCAATACGCTCAGGATCCATAGCGATAACGGCGTCTAATAAATCTGAAATATTTTGAATACGATCAAAAAATTCTGATTCGAGACTTTTCCCTTCGTCCAAACGGTATTGCAATATTTTTTCTAAGGCTTCATCAATTTCAGTAGCAATTGCTCCCCACTCATCCTCATCCATCTCGTCACGTTCGGTAGTCAAAGCATCTGGTAAACGAATAGCCATTTTCAGTAACTCTGTTTCATCACTGTCCACAACCTCTTTCAATTGCTTGATGTATTGTTTAACGACGGTTTTATTGATTTGGGTTGAGGTTTCTTCCCCAGTTATCTCCATGTACAATGAAAAATCTATCTTTCCTCGTTCTAATTTTGAAGCAATCAATTTGCGAATGTTCAACTCTTTCTCTCTATATAGAGAGGGCATTCTGGTATTGAGATCGAGGTTTTTGCTATTAAGCGATTTTACCTCAATGGAAATTTTTTTCGT